>NZ_JBMOUI010000002.1:0-500897 GCF_049319765.1 Paenibacillus sp. S29
AAAAATGCACCCCCTAGAAATTCATCGGATAAACCAGGGGTTTATTCCAATGTCTATTCTAAGGGGTGCACTTCATAACATACGGAGAGGCGTTTTTTATTTTGGCAAGATTAAGCGATCTTGTAACAGAGAGTCGGAGCCTTTCTATTGCATCAATGGTTATAATCATAGGTACCACGAAATGGGGGCTTTATAATTGAGTGTAAATTATCTCCAAAAATGAAGAGGTATAAATCCTTCAAACAGAATTTTGTTGTTTTTAATTAATCATTGGGAAGGTGGTTCAGTGAAGCTGATATGAATCTGACTTATCATATGGAACAGTTAAGAGTTTGTTTTATGAATTTCATTAACTATGTATATTTTGTAATGGATGAGAAAACAAGAGACATAGCTATTGTTGACCCATCATGGGATTTATTGAAAGTAGAATCCTATCTTCAACAATTGAATGGCGATCTCAAAGCGATACTATTAACTCACTCACATTGGGATCATATTAATTTGGTAAATCCACTCCTAGAAAAATATAACCCGCAAGTATTCATGTCAACAAACGAAATCGATTTTTATAATTTTAGATGTAGAAATTTATATTCAATTAAAGACAAGGATTCAATCAAGGTTGGTGAAACGGAAATCAAAAGTCTTTTGACCCCCGGACATACCGTGGGAAGTGTATGCTATCTGTTGTCAGATCGCTTATTTACTGGGGATACAATATTCATTGAAGGTTGTGGTTTTTGTGACCCAAATGGAGGAGATCCGGTAGAATTATATAATAGCGTTCAAAAAATAAAGCGAGAAATTGATGACTCTATTCAAATTTATCCTGCTCATTCATTTGGTAAAGCGCCTGGTTTTACACTCAATCACCTCATGGATGAAAATATTTATTTTCAATTTACGAGTAAGGAATCTTTTATTAAATTTAGAATGCGTCCGAACCAAAAGGGCCTGTTCGATTTCAAATGAGTCTGTAATGTGGCCCAGTGCTAATGGTGAAAGAAAATATTGAATATATAAAATAGTACATAATGATTTATCGCTTGTATATGCCCCAGGTGCTCAAGTTCACTAGTATAAAACACACGGATCAGTTCTTTTATGAGCCGCCAGAAACATAAAAGCTGTACTCGAAAGATAATAATGACTTCAAATTGAGCATTTTCAGAAAGGTCTGTGAATCCAAAGATGAACTTGGCCGTTCCCAATCAACTGTGAATTGACAGGGTTTGAGTAGAGGATTATAATGGAAAAACATTATTCCAATTATATGATTATATGAAAAATAAAGGAACTTGTATGTGGTTAATCGCTGGCGGGTCACGTTAACCATTAATGAGGGATATATCGTGAGAGATTGTAGCTTATCAAGTAGGATAAGTGAAAGGGCGAAGCTATGTATATGGGTAGTAGACATTATAGAAGATGATTTGGCAGTACGTTTTTATAGGAGATGAGTTAAGTGAGCTGGTACGTGTTTTTTGTGCGAACGGGTAGGGAAGAACAGGTCAAGCAGCTTATTAATGAGTGGTTGGATTCTGAAGTCTACAAACCCTTTATACCTCTCCAAGAGAGACTTTTTAAAGTAGCAGGAATAGTAAAGAAAGAATGGGCTCCTTTGTTCCCAAGCTATGTATTTATTGAGTCGAATTTACCTGACTTGCAGTTCGTAACCAGTACAAATTCAATGATTTGCACTTCTAGTGATATCATTCGTTTATTGAGATACTCGAAGTTTGAAGCTTCAATGAGAGATTCGGAGAAACAAATGTTAGAGAGTCTATGCAATGATAGCTATTGTATAGAATCATCAACTGGAATTATTGAAGGAGACAATATACGTATCCTAGATGGCCCACTCAAAGGAAGGGGGAGTATAGTCAAGAAAATAGATAGACATAAACGACAAGCGGTCATTCAGTTGGAATTTATGGGTGATATTAGGTTAGTAAGAGTAGCGTTGGAAATTATAAGTAAGATTTAAAATGGAGAACTTATGACGAGTTCATACTCCATGAGGAAGCTTTCAGAACCCATAAGGGATTTGAAGGCCTTTTTTGATTTGGACTGCTAAGGTAGTAGTTTACTAGGGGGGATATGCGTAGCCTCGTATGCAGAACAACTAATATTGAAGCGGGAAGATGCCGTGATGAAGGCGGCCGTCAGTTTTGTCCATGCAGATTATAACGCAGACGCTCCCCTTGATCGGGAAGTTTTCCATTCGGATGAGTGTAGTTACTTCGAGAGTTTGGTATTCCATCGGCGGAAATCCAACTTTGTGCTTAGCAGGCTAAGTGCGAAACAAGCGGTTTCGGTGCTGTTAAGCGAGCCAAACCTGCGCAACGTAAGTGTGGAGACAGGTGTCTTTGGCCAGCCCATGCTTCGAATCAATGGTGTCCACAGTTACCAGGTGAGCATTGCCCATTGCGACTATATCGGAGCGGCTGTTGTTTTTCCCGAAGCTCATCCCATGGGCATTGATATTGAGAGGATTGATTCTAAGCGAAATAAGACAATTGAAAGCCAACTGACGACGGAAGAAATGGAAAGAATCTCTGTCGTGCGGGGAGTAGGGGAGTATTCAGCTTTATTGACGGTTTTTTGGACAGTGAAGGAGGCCCTGTCGAAAATATTGCGCACAGGTTTTACAACATCGCTGCATGTACTTGAAATGAATGAGACCAGATTGGTGGATGGATACTTCCAAAGTACATTTTCACATTTTCCACAATATGCTGCCCAGTCTTACCGGTTAGGTGACTATATCTGCACGATTGTAGCACCAAGGAAGACGGAATGGAGTATGAATACTTCTCGGATTTATGAGAAATTCAATGCAAGTTTTCATCGAAATCCGTTTATAGGTCATGCTTATTGAATACCGGGTTGTTGAGTTTTAAATCATTTATCTTTTAGGAGGATACCCATGCATAAGGAAGAAGTATTCGATATTGTTAAACGTTGTATTCGTGAAGTGCTTCCTGAATTACAAGATCACACGTTCGAGTATAGCGATCGGTTGGTGGATTTGGGTGCAGATTCAGTAGACCGGGCCGAAATTGTAAACAAGACAATGGAAACATTATCTCTTAATATTCCGCGTGTCGAATTGTCTGGCGTGAAAAATATAGGGGAATTGACAGATGCACTTTATGCGAAATTATGAAAAATTATGAAAAGTCTGAGTTATTCGTTACGGGGATTGGCGTGACTTCGGCGATTGGGCAGGGGAAGGCTGCTTTTGCCTCGGCGTTGTTCAAAGGGCAGCATGCATTTGGCTTCATGCAGCGCCCTGGCAGAAGAGGCGAAGCTTCATTTATAGGTGCGGAGCTGCCAACCTTGTCTTATCCGAAGGCATTATCCAAACGAATGTTACGTACAGCATCATTTTCGGGGCAGGTAGCCATGGTAACCCTTCAAGAAGCCTGGGATGATGCCCAATTGGATAACGTTGATCCTAGCCGTATTGGACTGGTGGTTGGAGGCTCCAATTTTCAGCAACGGGAGCTATTTCAGACCTATGAGGCCTATCGGGAAAAAATGTGCTTTGTACCGCCGACCTATGGGGTTTCCTTTATGGATACTGATTTGTGCGGACTATGTACCGAACAGTTCGGCATTCAGGGGTTAGCTTATACCGTCGGTGGTGCATCCGCGAGTGGACAAGTCGCAATCATTCAAGCAATTGAGGCCATTCAAGCAGATCGTGTTGATGTTTGTATTGCAATGGGGGCATTGATGGATATTTCGCATATGGAATGCCAGGCATTGCGGTCCTTGGGAGCGATGGGAAGCGACCGATATGCCGATGAACCTGCAATGGCGTGTCGACCATTTGATCAGTCGCGGGACGGGTTCATCTATGGGGAATCTTGCGGGGTTGTAGTCATAGAACGGGCCGATTCTGCCGTGAGGCGTCGGGAGAAACCTTATGCCAAACTTGCAGGATGGGATATGGGAATGGATCGAAACCGGAATCCCAATCCCTCTTACGAAGGCGAAGCCCGAGTGATTAGAAGAGCTTTGGAGAAAGCAAAGCTACTACCGGAAGAGATTGATTATATTAATCCCCATGGGACAGGCTCGGTTGTTGGAGACGAGATAGAAATAAAGGCACTACAGGATTGTAAATTGTCACATGCCTATATCAATGCAACCAAATCCATTATCGGTCATGGCTTGAGCGCGGCAGGAACGGTTGAAATTGTGGCTACTCTTTTACAAATGTCGGAGTCGAGACTTCACCCTACCCGTAATTTGGAGGAGCCTATCCATTTGGACTGCAATTGGGTGAAGAATGAGTCTGTACCAGCAATTATTCACAATACCATGAATCTGAGCATGGGATTTGGTGGAATCAATACGGCCATTTGTATGCAAAAATGTGAGTCGCGTATTTGAGAGAGGGGGACGATTATGGTTGTCGTGGGAATTGAGGCAATGAACGTTTTTGGTGGCTCCGCCTATCTGGATGTTATGCAATTAGCCCAACACAGGCAATTGGATCCTGCAAGGTTCGAAAATTTATTAATGAAAGAAAAGGCGGTTGCCCTGCCTTATGAAGATCCAGTTACCTTTGGAGTAAATGCGGCAAAACCGCTGGTGGACGCTCTTTCAGAAGCGGAAAAAAACCGAATCGAAATGCTTATCACCTGTACAGAATCAGGTATTGATTTTGGGAAATCAATCAGTACATATATTCACCACTATTTGGGGTTGAATCGGAATTGCAGATTATTCGAGCTCAAGCAAGCCTGCTATTCCGGTACTGCAGGACTCCAAATGGCGGTGAATTTTATTCTTTCTCAGGTCTCGCCAGGAGCAAAAGCGCTTGTAATTGCCAGTGATATTTCACGATTTATTGCTGCTGAAGGCGGGGATGTCTTGAGTGAGGATTGGTCTTATGCTGAGCCCAGTGGAGGCGCAGGGGCCGTGGCAATGCTCATTAGTGAAAATCCTCATGTTTTTCAAATCGATGCAGGCGCTAATGGATATTACGGCTATGAGGTGATGGATACTTGTCGGCCGATTCCAGATAGCGAGGCTGGGGATGCAGATTTGTCTTTAATGTCCTATCTGGATTGTTGCGAGCAAGCGTTTTTGGAATATCAAAAACGGGTGAAAGGAGTGGATTATAAAGATACCTTTCAGTATCTTGCCTTTCATACTCCTTTTGGCGGAATGGTAAAAGGGGCGCATCGCACGATGATGCGAAGGTTGACTCAATCCAAACCAAATGAGATTGAGGCAGATTATTTACAACGTGTTAAGCCTGGATTAGCGTATTGCCAACGTGTCGGAAATATTATGGGGGCGACTTTGTACCTCTCCTTGGCAGGTACGATTGATCAGGGTACATTCGATGCTCCAAAGCGAATCGGCTGTTTTTCCTACGGGTCAGGCTGCTGCTCTGAATTTTATAGCGGGGTTGTTATGCCGCAAAGCCAGGAACATCTACGGCGTTTTGAAATCGAGCGTAATTTGAATGATCGCTATCAGTTATCTATGGATGAATATGAATCCCTGCTAAAAGGCAGTGGCGCCGTACGATTTGGAACCCGCAACGCCAAGCTGGATTTTCAATTGATTCCGGGGGTCATAGCTTCCGGGAAAGGGAGACAGCGGTTGTATTTGGAAGAAATCTATGAATTCCACCGTAAATACAGGTGGGAATCATGAGTTATCAAACGATTCAGGTTCGCTTTCAAGAATCGATCTGTTATATTCGGTTTTACCGACCTGAGGCAAACAATACGATTAATAATACCCTCATCGAGGAGTGCTTGCATGTGCTGGCACTGTGTGAAGAGTCGGTTACGATCGTAGTTTTGGAGGGTCTGCCAGAGGTGTTCTGTTTTGGGGCGGATTTTGAGGGAATGCGTGAAAAAGTGGAAAGTGGACAAGAACATGCAATGAGTCCAGAGCCTATGTATGATCTGTGGTTAAAACTAGCAACTGGGCCTTATATCACGATTTCTCATGTGCGAGGAAAAGCAAACGCTGGTGGCGTCGGATTTATTGCTGCCAGCGATATTGTGATAGCTGACGAGACGGCACAGTTCAGCTTATCAGAATTGCTATTCGGACTTTTCCCTGCTTGCGTTCTACCATTTTTAGTCCGCAGGATTGGATTCCAAAAAGCGCATTATTTAACACTAATGACGCAGCCCGTTTCGGTTCAACAGGCCCATGTATGGGGATTGGTTGATGCGTACGATGTTCAGAGCGAGATGGTGCTACGCAAACATTTATTACGCCTCAGACGATTGACCAAGAAGGGGATCTTACGCTACAAGCGCTTTATGGATGAACTCAACGATTTGCGTCAATGTAAACCACTAGCGTTGGCGTCCAATCAAGAGGTGTTTTCAGATTCTCAAAATCTTAAGGGGATTTTCCGGTATGTTGAAACGGGGCAATTTCCGTGGATGGACTGATGGCGTGCGCCACAAGATGGGGATGCAGGGGGGAAGAAGATCATAATGTCACAATCCGTGGTTGAATTACTTGAAATCGAGCGAGGCATTATTCAAGTGAAAATGCAAGATAGAGTTCATAAAAATACATTTACGCTTGAAATGACCCATGGACTAAGACAAGCGTTCAAGACGATCCAAGAAGATTCAACCTGCAAAGTCGTAATTCTAACAGGATACGATAATTACTTTGCCACGGGTGGGACGCAAGAGGGACTGTTGGCTTTACATGAAGGAATCTCGAAGTTTACCGATGAAAATATATACTCACTTGCATTGGGCTGCAAAGTTCCAGTGATAGCTGCCATGCAGGGACATGCGGTGGGCGGAGGCTTTGTAATGGGGCTATTCTCTGATTTTGTAGTCCTAAGCAGGGAAAGTGTGTACACGACTAATTTTATGAGATACGGATTCACACCGGGAATGGGTGCCACGTATATTATTCCTAAAAAACTAGGGTTCAGCTTGGGAGAAGAGTTATTGTTAAATGGGGGCAATTATCGAGGTGTTGAACTGGAAAAACGGGGAGTTCCGTTTCCGACCCTGCCCCGCAAAGAAGTGATGGGCTATGTAATGGATCTTGCCCGGCAGCTAGCCGAGAAACCCAGATTTTCTTTAATCACGCTAAAGGATCATTTGGTTGCTCCACTCCGGGAACAGCTTCCCAAAATCGTAGAACAAGAGCTTATCATGCATGAGAAGACCTTTCATCAAGCGGAGGTTAAAGAACGAATTATCAACTTGTTTGGAAAATAACCAAATAGAGATTCCTTGAACGCCTTTGCGGTTGTTCATGCGAACCAGCAACGAGTGTGAAAGAAGCATATAGCCTTCCTCATCACTCGTTTTTTCTTTGATATATTTTAGCAGGCAACTCCCGGCAATGCTTCAAACGTGAATAATAGCTCAAAATGGACAGGGTGATAAGCCTTTAGCTCATGTTATATAAACTTTGTGTTTTGAGGAGTTGGTGGAGAATGATGCGAAAACATGACCAAACAGGGAACCTTGATATTCCGATCGCTTCTTTTATTGAAACTTGCCGTAAATTTCCTGAAAAGGAGTTATTTACGTTTGAGAAAGAAGGCCAGAGTCCTCAAATTCTTTCCGGAAATACGCTTCTACATCAAATACAGTCTTTGGGCAGTATCCTTTTGAAAGAACTGGCTGAGCAGGAACGGGCACTTCTTGTATTTCCTCAGGGCCTGGAATATATCAGCAGCATGCTGGCATGTTTTTATGCAAATATCGTGGCCATACCTACACCTATTACAGATTCGGAGCCAGATGAAAAAATCTTTGAGAAGATGATGCCTATTTATAAGGATTCCCAAGCCGTATGTATCATAACTAATACGGACTTCAAAGCATTTCTCCAAACACGGGAGGAGTTTAATTCAATCCGTATCCTGAATATTGATGAAATCTTTCAAGAAGACGCCGTTAACGTTGACATAGAAATGAGAATGCCAGTACCGCAGGATACTGCTCTTTTGATGTATACATCGGGCTCAACATCCTTGCCAAAAGGTGTAATCCTTAGTCACAGCTGCTTGATGAATCAGGCCAAGGCTGAGCAATGGAGAATTGACCGGAATAGTCGTGTTGTTTCCTGGACGCCGCAATTTCATGCTTTTGGACTGCATAACAATATTTTAGTCCCACTTTTAAACGGGGCATCGAGCATTATTCTCCCGCCAGAAAGCTTCGCTAAAAATCCGGAAAATTGGATTCATATGATGGACAAGTATCAGGCTACCCATACGGCAGCGCCAAATTTTGCGTTCGATTATTGCTGCTCCACACTGGACATCGCTTCAATTAAGCAATATTCACTTCGCCATCTCCAAGCGATTATATGTGCAGGTGAGCCCATTCGGAAGGAAACTTACGAGAACTTCATCCATAAATTCCGGGCATTAGGGCTACGAGAGGATATATTTTGTCCCCTCCTTGGCTTATCGGAGCTGTGCCCCGTCGCCAGTATAAAACCAGGTCAGTCGATGAGATTCCTTAATTTAGATATCCCTAGCTTGGAGCAACGAAGAGTCCAATACACGGATGAGAAGAACAAATCGAAGTCCGTAGTGAGCTGTGGGGAGATTGAAGATCCGACGCAAATACGAATTGTTCATCCTGAAAGACATACACAATGCTTACCGGAGGAAGTCGGCGAGATTTGGATTAAATCCGCACGGATGGCAGAGGGATATTTAAACAGGAAGGAAGAAACGAATAGCACTTTTGAAGTAGCCCTTTCCGATACAAAAGAAGGCGGCTTTTTTCGTTCCGGGGACCTTGGCTTCATTGCGGATAATCATATCTATGTCATCGGCAGAGAGAAGGAAGTCATCATTATTCGTGGCAAAAATCATCATCCCGTCGATATTGAATGGACCATTCAAAAGAATATGCCAGAGTTGACCTTGCCCATCGCTGTATTTTCCTCTGAAATCAATGGTCAGGAAAAAGTAATCGTCGTACAGGAAATTGAAGCGCCCCTTCATGAGCAGGGATATAAACGGTTGGTCGAAAACATACTGAATGCCGTATCCAATACGCATCAACTTGAAATTTACGATATCTATTTGCTGCTTAAGGGAAGTATACCCAAAACGGGAAGTGGGAAAATCCAAAGAAAGATCTGCCGCAATGCTTATATCAAACAAGAGCTTCAAGCACTTTATCAATATCGGAGTGCGTTCTCACCATCACATTCGAATATGGAAGAATCCGCTGCAGAAAACCATGACGCTACCATAAATGCCATTTCGTTGGTTCAGTCGAAGATTCAGGAGTATATAGTGCAATTTTTGTGTTGGGAACTGAATCTCAAGCACGAGGAAATGAATTTGAATACAAATCTTCATGGTTATGGTATCGATTCTATTCTTGTCATGAAGCTTATACGCGGCCTTGAGAAGTCCTATCCGATCAAGGTTAAAGCAAGAGAAATTTTAGAGAACCCGACGATTCAACTATTATCGGCATATTTAGCCCAAAAGGTTGAAGAAGATAAATCCACTGTACAGGTCAATACTGAGAAAAATTCGCTCAGTTTCCGAAGGAATCCGCTTTCTGAAGTTCAGAAAGGGTTGTGGCTATTACATAAAATGTCCCCTGAGATGAATGCTTACAATATACCAATATGCCTCCGGTTTAATACGAAGATTGAGATTGAGAGCATTAAACGGGCTTTTCACATCGTTTTAGAACAGTATCCTATTTTAAAAAGTGTGATTGAAGAGGAAAATGGGATACCTTATCAAAAGCTGCAGCCCACGCAGCCGCTTCATGTGCAAGTGGAGGATATTTCAGCCTTGGAAGTAGATAAGATTATTCCATTTATTAGCAATAAAGCAAAGCAACCATTCATGCTGGAACAGGATCCTTTGATGCGTATTTATGTTATGTCCAGATCTGAACAGGAACATTTCATACTGGTTGTCATCCACCATATTATTTTTGATGGAAGTTCTTTCGGCATGTTTATACAAAGCTTTTTAGATGCCTATAAGAACGTGGTACAGGGAAAGACATCGACAGTGTTGCCACCCGCAGCGAGCTACGGCGATTTTGTTAAATGGGAGCAAACGATGTTAGCGAGTGCAGAAGGGGAGAAGTATCGTTCCTACTGGACACAACAGCTGTCAGGTGCTTTACCAACCCTGGAGCTGCCATATGACCGCTCTGGTTTTCCGGCTCAAAGCATGGAAGCACAAACATATTCCAAGCCGCTTCCGCTTAAATGGGTCAAACGAGTAAAGTCTTTTGCCCAAGCGCAATATACGAGCTTGTCTACAGTCTTGTTAGGTATGTATACGGTATTGCTTAACCAGTATTCGGGACAGGAAGATATCATTGTTGGAATGCCAGTTATGGTGCGCCCGGAGCAGCGTTTTGATAATTTAATCGGCTATTTTGTCAATATGCTTCCAATACGGAGTCGGGTATCGGAAACAGAGACATTCCTGGATTTCATGAAAAAATTGCAGCTGACAGTAGTCGATGGAATGGATCATGCCTCGTATCCTTTTCCGGCTCTGGTCCGAGAATTGAATGTGCCGCGGATACAGACGAGCTCACCTGTTTTCCAAGCAGCCTTTTCTTATCAAAACTTCCTTCCAACTTCAAGCTTTCGGCAACTTTGCAAGCCATATAAAGATATCTTTTTCGTCGAATTGGTTGAAGAAATTCACCAGGAAGGCGAATACGAGTTGGTATTGGAAATGCAAGAGCAGGAAGAGGAAATGATATTAAATATCAAATATCGCTCCAATTTGTTCGATCATTCAACCATCATACAGATGGCAGAGCGTTATATAGAATTAGCGGAAGCACTTATGGAGAATCCCACTTGGCCCTTGGAGGAGCATTCATTACTTTTACCAGAGGAAAAGGACATCATCCTTAATGACTGGAATGCTACCGGAACAAGTTATCCTGATAAATGCTTTCCTGAATTATTCACAAAACAGGCAAGAAAAACACCTGAAGCTATTGCAGTTGTATATGAAAAGGAATCGCTTACCTATGGGGAACTAAAAGAAAAGAGCACTTTGCTGGCCTTATATTTGCAGAAACATGGGGTAACTCCTGATACTCTTGTGGGGATTTGCATGGAACGTTCTTTAGATATGGTGATTGGGCTGTTGGGAATCCTGATGGCCGGTGGAGCCTACGTGCCGCTCGATCCGGAATATCCGGAGGACCGATTGGAGTATATGCTACAGGATTCCAAAGTTTCACTGGTCATTACGCAATCGGGGTTGTTGGAGAAAGTGTCACGTTTGGAAGGGAACAACGTTAGCTGTATTGTCCTTGATAAAGATTGGGATCATCTGAAAAGTGATGTGAAGGGTAGAAAGACAATCAAACGGGAAGTACAACCTAACCATTTGGCATATGTGATATATACCTCTGGAAGTACAGGGAAACCCAAGGGGGTCATGATTCCACATAAAGCGTTGACCAACTTCCTTATTTCCATGGGAGAGCAGCCCGGTTTAACAGAGCAGGACAAACTACTTGCAGTGACAACCTATTGCTTTGATATAGCGGGACTGGAATTATATCTGCCTTTGATTAAGGGGGCTCAATGCTATATTTGCAGCTCCAAAAACATAAAGGATACCGAAAGACTTAAGCGGGAAATTCAAAGAATAAAACCGACAATCATGCAAGCCACTCCTGTGACTTGGACCCTGCTCTTTCAAGCCGGCTGGAAGAACGAAGAGAACATGAAAGTTCTCTGCGGAGGGGAAGCCCTTTCGGAAACGTTGAAATCTTATTTTGTTCATAACAGCTGTGACGCATGGAATATGTTCGGTCCGACTGAAACCACAATTTGGTCTACAGTTCAAAAGATCGACGCAGATAAGCCTATTTCGATCGGTAAGCCTATCGCAAACACCCAGATTTACATTTTGGACAAACATCTTAGACCTGTGCCTGTCGGTCTTCCGGGAGAGCTTTTTATTTCGGGCAGCGGATTGGCCAGAGGCTATTGGAACCAGCCAGAGCTTACGGCTGAAAAGTTCATAGACAACCCATTCAATCCGGAAACTAAGCTCTACAGAACTGGAGATTTATGCAGGTGGCTTTCGGACGGCTCTATTGAGTATGTGGGACGGATGGATTATCAAGTGAAAATTCGCGGGTTTCGGATCGAGCTAAGTGAAATTGAAGGTCAGGTCAGAACATATCCAGGAATCGATGATTGTATCGTGATTGCCAAGGAACAGGGGGGGAATAAGCAGCTTGTTGCCTACTGTTCGCTGAACAATTCCGAGTCCGGTAAGCCTCCTCTCGATCCGAAGGAAGTGCGAAACTATTTAAAAACTTTCTTGCCCTATTATATGATACCCGCATTTTTTATAGAGCTAGATAAGCTGCCTTTGACCCCTAATGGGAAAATAGATCGAAAAGAATTAATGAATCGCAGGATCGAGTTAGCAACAACAAGAAAGATCCACTTACCACAATCGGATGTTGAACATCAAGTTCTAACGGTATGGAAAAAACTTCTGAATGTTGATGATCTAAGTACAGATGATGCTTTCTTTGACGTAGGTGGGAATTCTTTTTCAGCAGCAGAGATGATCGGAAGGGTCAAGGAATTGTTGGAATGCGATATTTCGGTGACAGCATTGTTCAAGTATCCGACAGTTAAGGAACTCAGTGCCTATATTACAGAAACAAGAAGCGAGAATGTTGATTCTCAAACGGAACAATCACATACACCGGAACAAACAGATACTGCTGAGAATACAGCCTTACCGAAAATGGATTCAGGCGAAGACGACCTCAAGCCACCCTACCCAGATTATTTCGAGGATAGTCTCGCAATTATAGGGATTTCATGTCATTTTCCGGGGGCCAAAAACCATGCCGAGTTTTGGAGCAATTTGAGGGCAGGGGTAGAGAGTGTTCGCTTCTTTTCCGAGGAAGAATTGGTTGGATTAGGGCTGGAAAAAGAAATCGTCGGTAATCGAGGCTATGTTCCCGGACGATGCACGATTGAAGGAAAAGAGTATTTCGACCCTGAGTTTTTCAGTTTATCACAGAAAAATGCAGAGTTTATGGATCCTCAAATGAAATTGCTGTTGCAGCATTCATGGAAAGCCGTTGAGGATGCTGGCTATATTAGCAAAGAAATTCCTGATACCAGTGTGTTTATGTCGGCAAGCAACAGCTTCTATCAAGCATTTATTCCCAATTTGGCATCGCAATCGCCTAATGTCCTGAAGAACGCGGATGAATATGTAACCTGGATCTTAGCACAGGGTGGGACAATTCCTACTATGATCTCTCATAAATTAGGATTTAAAGGTCCGAGTCTGTTTGTGCACTCGAACTGCTCTTCCTCAATAGTCGGATTGCGTCTGGCTTCGCAAAGCCTGCTATCCGGTGAAGCCAAGTACGCTTTAGTCGGAGCATCCACGATCTTTCCTTTCACCAGTTTAGGCTATGTGCATCAACCCGGCTTGAATTTCTCCAGTGATGGACATATTAAAGCCTTTGACGAGTCGGCAGATGGGATGATTGGCGGAGAAGGGGTCGGGGTTGTTCTACTGAAGAAAGCGACAGATGCCGTTAGAGACGGTGACCATATTTATGCGCTTTTACGGGGAGTAGGTGTGAACAACGATGGAACCGACAAATTAGGGTTTTATGCCCCAAGTGTCAAAGGTCAGGCTGAAGTTATTCAGAAGACGATAGAATCAACCCGAATTCATCCCGAATCTATCAGTTATATCGAGACGCATGGAACCGGAACAAAATTGGGCGATCCTGTTGAATTTGCTGCCTTAAATGAAACGTACAGGCAGTATACGACCAAAAAACAATTTTGCGGTATTGGTTCGGTCAAAACCAATATCGGGCATCTGGATACTGCAGCAGGTTTGGCGGGGTGCATTAAAGTTGCTTTAAGCCTATACCATAATGAGATTCCTCCTTCGCTTAATTACGAAAAACCAAACTCTGATATCCATTTGCCCGATTCACCCTTTTATGTTGTTGATCGTCTCCAAAAATGGGAGAAGGCGTCGGCTCCTCACCGGGCGGCGTTAAGCTCCTTTGGAATAGGCGGAACTAACGCTCATGCCATATTTGAACAATTTGTAGCCAATGCTGAATCAGAACGATTTAAAGATCATTCTGTGAACGAAGATGCTGTCTATCTGATTCCATTATCTGCAAGGCATCATCATCGGCTTAAAGTGTATGCACAAGAGCTTTCAGATTTTTTGATAGCTTCTGAAGACATTAATTTGTCGGATGTATCCTTTACGCTTCAGACAGGACGAATGGCAATGAAAAACCGGGTAGCTTTTATCGTAAAGAATACGAGCGAGCTGGTACAAAAGCTCCAATCGTTCACGAATGAACAAGCACATATCGAGAACTGCTGGAGGGGAGAAAACAATCAGTCAAAAGATTCAGTGCAATTATTTGAACAGGAAGAAGTTTTCAAGGAATTAATGAGCAAATGGATTGCAAATCGTGAAATGAACAAGCTGGCAGAGTTGTGGGCCAAAGGCTTCTATATAGATTGGCGATTGCTATATTCCAATGTCATACCGAAAAGAATAAGTCTACCTACGTATCCTTTTGCACAGGAGCGTTGTTGGGCTCCAGAGGTTGAGGCCAGAGCAGTAAGAACCGAAACAGCGAAAGCGCCAGCGGTTACAAGTAGCTGTACACTGCTATTTGAGCCTACATGGAAAAATCAGGATGTACCGCTGGAAGCCGAAGTCCCTGCCTATGATCGGCGAATGGTCTTGCTTTGTGAGCCAGACGAAGCTTTGCACGAGCGACTCGAAGCGAGTTTGAACGGAGCTGTGCAGGTGCTTGCCTGTCGATCCGGGAAGAGCCGGATTGATGAACGGTTCCAGGCCTATGCTATTCAGGCCTTTGAGGGCATTCAAAGTATACTCAAAGACAAGCCTGAGGGGAGGGTGCTGGTCCAAATTGTGGTGCGGAACGCCGGGGAAGGACGGCTCTTTTCGGGACTTTCGGGACTGTTGAAGACAGCCCGGCTGGAAAACCCGAAATTCATCGGGCAGCTGATCGAAGTGGAACAGGGAGAACAGGCGGAAGGCATCCTGGCGAAGCTGGAGGACAACAGTCGAAGCCCGATGGATGGCTGGATTCGCTATGAGGAAGGTCAACGGAAGACCGCTTGCTGGAGCAGGCTTGAAACATCTGGGCAAAAAGAGGAGCTTCCATGGAGAGATAGTGGGGTCTATCTGATCACCGGCGGCTCCGGCAGTCTGGGGCTGCTGGTTGCAGAAGAGATTACGCGGCAGACGCAAGCAGCGACCTTCATTTTGACGGGGCGGTCGCCGCTGGACCGAGACAAGCAGACGAAGCTGCAGGAGCTGGAAGCTTCAGGGGCCAGCGTGGTGTACAGGCAAGGCGATATCACCGACAGGAAGACGGTTATCGATTTACTGGACAGCATCGAGCAGGAATATGGACGTGTCCATGGGATTATCCACTGTGCAGGGATGATTCAAGATAACTTCATCATCAAGAAAACAAGGGAAGAATTTATAGAGGTGCTGGGACCGAAGGTAAGCGGACTAGCCCATCTGGATGAGGCGAGCAGCGGTCAGGACCTGGACTTCTTCGTGCTCTTTTCTTCCATATCGGGCAGCCTGGGCAATCCGGGACAGGCTGATTATGCGACCGCCAATGCCTTTATGGACGCATACGCCGAATATCGGAATGCCCTGGTAGGGGCCAAGCAACGGCGGGGGCAGACGTTATCCATCTGCTGGCCGCTATGGAAAGAGGGCGGAATGCGGATCGATGCGGATTCGGAACAGATCATGACGCAAAACATGGGCATTACAGCCATGCAGACTCGGTCGGGAATGAGGGCGTTGTACCAAAGCTTGGCCTCCGGTAAGGAGCAGGTAATGGTCTTGGAGGGGGAACCTGAGAATATTGAGGCCTACCTGGCGAAAGCTGTTTCACAAGCCGGTGTCCGTGCCATTCAGGCAGTACCTAACCAAGCAAGCGTACCTATGCTGGATGCAGGCTTGCTCTACGACAAAACCTTGCATTGTCTCAAGGTACTGTTTGGAGAGGTGACCCGGCTGAGCGTCGGCAGCATTGAAACCAATGAACCGCTGGAAACCTATGGAATCGACTCAATCATGATTACCCAGCTGAATGCCAAGCTGGCGGGCTTTTTGGGAGAACTGTCCCAGACGCTGTTTTATGAGTACCAGACCTTGCGCGCCTTGACGGAATATTTTGTGGCAGAATACCCGCAGGAGTGTATGCAGTGGGCCGGGATGAGCCATGACATACAGCCTGCGGAGGAAACAGTTGCGGCACCGCTGTATGTCGAAGAAGAAGCCGTGCCATCTGCGGCAAAGGCGGCAGCGAAGCCCGTCCGAAGCTTGGCGGGGTCTGCTCCTGCGGAAATGCGTGAACCGATAGCGATCATTGGAATGGCTGGAAAGTATCCCTGGTCCAGGGACATGAACGAATATTGGGAAAATCTAAAAGCAGGGAAGGACTGTGTCACCGAAATCCCGCGTGAGCGTTGGACGCTGGAAGGGTTCTTCCATCCTGATCCACAGGAAGCGGTGGTGAATGCAAAAAGCTACAGCAAATGGGGGAGCTTTATCGAAGGATTTGCAGAATTCGATCCGCTGTTTTTCAATATTTCGCCACGGGAAGCACTCGGTATGGACCCGCAGGAAAGGCTGTTCATTGAAGCCTGCTGGGAAGCACTGGAGGACGCGGGCTACACCCGGGAACAGCTTGCGGTGCGGCATAACCGCCGGGTAGGCGTATTTGCCGGAATTACTAAGACGGGCTACGAACTCTATGGGCCGGAATTATGGAAAAAGGGAGCGCAAATATTTCCCCAAATATCCTTTAGTTCGGTAGCGAATAGGATTTCGTACCTCTTTAATTTGCAAGGGCCAAGCATGCCGATCGATACGATGTGTTCGTCCTCGTTGACCGCAATTCATGAAGCCTGTGAGCATCTGTACCGCGGAGAATGCGAAATGGCTATTGCAGGCGGAGTAAATCTCTATCTCCATCCGCTCAGTTATGTGGGACTTTGCGCCAACCACATGCTGTCAGCAGACGGACAGTGCAAGAGCTTCGGCAAAGGAGGCAATGGGTTTGTCCCTGGAGAAGGCGCGGGGGTCGTCCTATTAAAGCCGCTGTCCAAGGCGATCGCTGATAGGGACCTTATCCATGCGGTGATCCGGGGGACAAGCATTAACCATGGAGGTAAGACCAACGGCTATACAGTGCCGAACCCGACAGCCCAAGGGGAACTGATCCGGGCGGCACTGGAGCGAGCGGGGGTACACGCGCGGACAGTCAGCTATATTGAAGCCCACGGGACAGGCACGGAGCTGGGAGACCCGATTGAAGTGACGGGTCTGACCCAGGCATTCAGGAAGGATACGCCGGATACGGGATTCTGCGCCATAGGCTCTGTGAAGTCCAACATCGGACATCTGGAGGCGGCAGCGGGCATCGCCGGGGTGGGGAAAATCATCTTGCAGATGAAAAACCGGACGCTGGTTCCCAGCCTGCATGCCCAAGAATTGAATCCGAACATCCATTTCGGTCAGACGCCGTTCGTCGTCCAGCAGGAGCTGGGGGAATGGAGACGGCCGGTGGTTGAGATCGATGGAGAGACGCGGGAATATCCGAGGATTGCCGGGATTTCATCGTTTGGAGCGGGAGGCTCCAATGCACATGTCATCATCGAAGAGTACATTGCGGAAGAGAAGGTGCCCATGAGCGTTACGGCTCAGAAGTCTGTGATCATCGTATTGTCAGCCAAAAATGAAGAACGACTGAAAAAGCAGGCTGAGAGAATGCTAGCCGTTATGCGGGAAGGACAGCTCAGCGAAAGCAGTCTGGCCGATGTGGCCTACACGCTGCAGGTGGGACGCGAAGCCATGGAAGAACGGCTGGCAGTGATTGCAGGGTCCATGCAGGAGCTGGTGGATAAGCTGGAAGGATTCCTGGAAGGACGAGACGGAATCCCTGAGTTGTACCGGGGCCAGGTCAAACGGAATAAGGAGGCGCTGACGGCGCTGGTAGAAGATGAAGACATGGAGAGAATGATTGCTGCCTGGATAGGGAAAAGGAAATATTCGAAGGTTGTTGATCTCTGGGTCAAGGGACTGGCAATGGATTGGAACCTGCTTTATGGGGATGCCAAGCCGCGGCGAATTAGCCTGCCGGCCTATCCTTTTGCGAGGGAGCGGTACTGGATCACGGATATTAAAACTAAATCGCCTTCCATTGAATCTGCAGATGCTGTAAAGCCAACAGATTCGTTCATTGCCCAAAAGGCACTTGCCAAAACGGCAAATGTTTCGGAAATGAATAAGGAAGACATCGATGCTTCAAATCCCGAAGCTATTCCTTCGTATATCCAAAACATCCAGAGTCATATTTCTTCCAATGTAAAAATAAAGAAGATGCCGGATCTTTCTTATCTAGCGGATGCATACGAGACAATGTCCTCGACTACAGTCGACAGCAAAGCTTACTCGGAACAGGATGGAGCGACACGAGGGACTGAACGGGAATGGAGGCTTACAGATGAAGGAAATGAATGATATCTTATGCAGGCTGTTATGGAGCCATTTGCGCTTGATGGGATTATGTCCATATGCGCAAATGGAAAAGAAAGCTATGATCGCGGATTTTAAAACAAAAAACGGCTTACTGAATTTATACGATCGTTGGCTTGAAGAAAGCATAGAGATTTTGGTACGGAATCAGTATTTGTACTGCAATGGAGAGTCATATGGCGTAGCGGGTACTGCTTCGGTCGATTTGCAGGCTGTATGGAAGGAGTGGGAATGGAAGAAAGGGGCATGGCTGAAAAATCCGGATCTCTCAGCCTGGGTATTTTTGGTAGAATCGACCTTGCGCAAGCTGCCAGAAATTTTAACCGGGAAGATACCAGCCACCGATATCATTTTTCCTAATTCCTCCATGAAACTGGTAGAAGGTATATATAAGAACAGTCCTGCAGCGGATTACTTTAATGAAGTGCTGGGAGATATCGTAGTTTCCTATCTAAATGAGCGGATCAAGCATAACCCGTCGGTACCGATTCGAATCATTGAAATTGGTGCAGGCACTGGAGGTACTAGCGCTTTGGTCTTCCAGAAGCTCGAACCTTATCGGGAGCATATTCAAGAATATTGCTATACCGACAAATCCAGAGCATTTTTATTACATGCACAAAAAGAGTACGGTCCGAAAAGTCCTTACCTGACTTATCAGATTTTTAATGTGGAAGAGTCGGCTCAGGGACAAGATATTGATACAGGTGGATATGATATTGCGATTGCCACCAATGTATTGCACGCCACACGGAACATTCGCCAAACGTTACGCAATGTCAAAGCGGCGCTGCGAGAAAACGGTCTGATTCTTATAAATGAAATCAGCGGTAACTCTCTGTTAAACCATCTATCCTTTGGCCTTTTAGAGGGATGGTGGCTTTATAATGACCCGGAGCTGCGCATTCCAGGCTCTCCCGGGTTATATCCCGAAAGTTGGCAAAAGGTATTGGAAATGGAGGGTTTCCGGTCCGTTTTCTTCCCTGCTCAGGAAGCGCATGATATAGGTCAACAAATTATTGTGGCGGAAAGCGATGGTATGATTCGGAACAAACAGGAGCCTGAACACGACAAATCTCAAATGAAACAGCGTGACGAAGGAATTCGATCAGATATTGATGTAACAAGCGAGATGGCTGAAGAGTATGTCAAGGAGCTTATCGTAGGGAAACTGGTAGAGGCTTTGAATGTGGACTTTACTATGATTGATATTCATGAGTCATTCGCAGATTATGGGCTGGACTCCATTCTTGGCGTCAACTTTGTGCAGGCTGTCAATCAGGGGCTGGGGATTCATTTGCAAACTACCGACATCTTCGATTACAGTTCGGTAAAACAACTGACGTTATACATTTTAAGCCAATATGGAGATAAAGTTTCACAAGTCTTGGACCAGAGCGCTAATCCAATAGACAACATGGAAGATGCAAGTCGCGACATCCAAAAACCTAAAGACACGGATCATATTCTTCATCCCGTTGAAACGGCAAGTATATCCTTTGAGCAGGACAGACCCAATAAGAAGGATAAAGAGAAAGCTTTAACACCAAGGGAGCCCATTGCGATTATTGGAATGAGCGGGCGGTTTGCTGGATCAGATAATGTACATGAGCTTTGGAATCACCTTAAGAACGGTGACGATTTAGTGGAAGAGGTAACCCGGTGGGATCTTTCGAAATACCAGGAAAAACATGCAAGCTACTGCAATCACGGCAGTTTTTTGGGGGATATTGATAAGTTTGATCCGCTTTTTTTTAATATCTCAGGACTGGAAGCGACCTATATGGATCCGCAGCAGCGATTGTTTCTAGAGGAAGCGTGGCATGCTCTGGAGGATGCTGGCTATGCGGGGACAGGGATGGAGGGTCGTCGTTGTGGAGTGTATGTGGGCTGTGCCGAGGGAGATTACCAACAATTGCTGGGTGAAGACCTGCCTCCACAAGCGCTTTGGGGTCATATGGGTTCCGTGATACCCGCTAGAATCTCCTACTACTTGAATCTTCACGGACCAGCAATAGCTGTAGATACAGCTTGTTCCAGTTCGTTAGTTGCAGTTCATCTGGCCTGCCAAAGCTTATGGACCGGAGAAACGGATATGGCTTTAGCTGGTGGTGTCTATATTCATACGACTCCTCGCTGCTATTTATATGGTGACCGGGCAGGAATGCTGTCTCGCTCGGGACGCTGCTATACCTTTGATGATAGGGCAGATGGAATGGTTCCGGGAGAAGCGCTTGGCGCGATTGTGCTCAAGCGACTTCATGAAGCTGTTGCTGATGGAGACCACATCTATGGAGTGATTTTAGGCTCAGCAATCAACCAGGACGGCACCACGAATGGACTTACTGCGCCAAGCCAGAAATCTCAGGAGCGACTCGAGCAAAATGTATACGATACATTTCATATCCACCCAGAGCAAATCCAGATGGTGGAAGCACATGGAACTGGCACCAAATTGGGAGATCCCATTGAATATCAGGCACTGACTCGAACCTTTAGAAAGTATACCGACAAGAAGGAATATTGCGCCATAGGGTCCATTAAGACGAATATTGGCCATACGCAAATTGCGGCAGGAATTACGGGAATGATCAAACTGTTATTATCATTAAAGAATAAGCAAATTCCTCCTACACTTCATTTCCGGTCGGGCAATTCAAACATTCAGTTTGCGGATAGTCCTTTTTATGTCAATACGTATCTGCAGGACTGGGAAGTTGAGCCTGGAGTCAGACGCTGTGCAGCGGTCAGCTCCTTTGGTGCCAGCGGTACGAATGCTCATATGGTCATAGAAGAGGCTCCACAGACGGAACGGAGACATTCCGAAAAGCCAGGTTATTTCATTCCGTTGTCGGCACGGACTTCAAAACAATTACGCCAGCAGGTAGAGCAACTGCTCGCTTATTGTGAACAGGAACCTAAGGCGGATTGCGGTAATATGAGCTATACATTATTGCTTGGGAGAAAGCACTGTAATCATCGGCTTGCATGTGTTGCCCGTAATCAAGGCGAGCTTGTCATGTCCCTTAAAAAGTGGCTGGAAAAGGGCAGTGCTTCTCAAGTTTATCATTCTGAACTGCACGAAAAAGATCAACGCATACAAACATCTTTGAAAAGATACGGGGATGAATGTATTTACAATTGTCAAAACGCAAGCGATACCCGCGAGTATTTGGAGCTTTTGACTACGATTGCAGATCTGTATGTTCAGGGATATTCGTTAGACTTTGAGTGCTTGTTTTCAAATGAACAGTACTCTAGGATTCCATTGCCAACTTATCCTTTTGCAAAAGAGCAGTATTGGGCGCCTAGGAGTGAGGACGAAATTACAGGCGGCAGAGCGGCAGAGGGTGAACCAAAATTTACGGTCGCCAGAGCTGCGGAAGCGCCTGCCGTTACGAGTAGCCATACACTGCTATTTGAGCCTACATGGAAAAAGCAGGATGTACCGCTGGAAGCCGAAGTCACTGCCTATGATCGGCGAATGGTCTTGCTTTGTGAACCAGACGAAGCTTTGCACGAGCGACTTGAAGCGAGTTTGAACGGAGCTGTGCAGGTGCTTGCCTTTCGATCCGGGAAGAACCGGATTGATCAGCGGTTCCAGGGCTATGCTATTCAGGCCTTTGAGAGCATTCAAAGCATACTCAAAGACAAGCCTGAGGGGAGGGTGCTGGTCCAAATTGTGGTGCGGAACGCCGGGGAAGGACGGCTCTTTTCGGGACTTTCGGGACTGTTGAAGACAGCCCGGCTGGAAAACCCGAAATTCATCGGGCAGCTGATCGAAGTGGATCAGGGAGAACAGGCGGAAGGCATCCTGGCGAAGCTGGAGGATAACAGCCGTAGCCCGATGGATGGCTGGATTCGCTATGAGAACGGACAACGGACAATCGCTTGCTGGAGCAGGCTTGAAACATCTGGGCAAGAAGAGGGGCTTCCATGGAGAGACGGTGGGGTTTATCTGATTACCGGCGGCTCCGGCAGTCTGGGACTGCTGGTTGCAGAAGAGATTGCCCGGCAGACGCAAGCAGCGACCTTCATTTTGACGGGGCGGTCGCCGCTGGACCGAGACAAGCAGATGAAGCTGCAGGAGCTGGAGTCTTCAGGCGCCAGCGTGGTGTACAGGCAAGCGGATATCACCCATAGAAACACCGTTATCGGTTTATTGGACAGCATGCAGCAGGAATTTGGACGTGTCCATGGGATCATCCACTGCGCAGGGGTGATTCAAGATAATTTCATCATTAAAAAAACTAGTGAAGAATTTTTGGAGGTGCTGGGACCGAAGGTGAGCGGACTGGTCCATCTGGATGAGGCAAGCAGTGGCCAGAACCTAGACTTCTTTGTGCTCTTTTCTTCCATATCGGGCAGCCTGGGCAATCCGGGACAGGCTGACTATTCGACGGCCAATGCCTTTATGGACGCATACGCCGAATACAGGAATGCCCTAGTAGGGGCGAAGCAACGACGGGGGCAGACGTTATCCATCCGCTGGCCGCTTTGGAAAGAGGGCGGAATGCGGATTGATGCGGACACGGAACAGATCATGACGCAAAACATGGGTATTACAACCATGCAGACCCGATCGGGAATGAGGGCGTTGTATCAAAGCTTGGCCTCCGGCAAGGAGCAGGTGATGGTCATGGAAGGGGAGCCTGAGAAAATCGAGGCCTACTTGGCGAAAGGCGTCTCACAAGCCGGCGTCCGTGCCATCCAAGTAGCTATTTCTAATCAGGCAACCCCTAAGCTGGATGCAGGCCAGCTCTACGATAAAACCTTATATCGACTCAAGGTGCTTTTGGGAGAGGTGACTCGGCTGAGCGTCAGCAGCATCGAAGCCCATGAGCCGCTGGAGAGGTATGGAATCGACTCGATCATGATTACCCAGCTTAATGCCAAGCTGGCGGGCTTCTTTGGAGAGCTGTCCCAGACGTTGTTTTATGAGTACCAGACCTTGCACGCCTTGACGGAATATTTTGTGGCGGAATACCCGCAGGAGTGCATGCAGTGGACCGGAATAAGCCATGACATGCAGCCTGTAGAGGAAATACTTGCGGTACCGTTGTGCGCCGAGGAAGAAGCCGTGCCGGCTGCGGCAAAGGCGGCAGCGAAGCCTGTCCGAAGCTTGGCTGGGTCTGCCCCTGCGGAAATGCGTGAGCCGATAGCGATCATTGGGATGGCTGGAAAGTATCCTTGGTCCAGGGACATGAACGAATATTGGGAAAATCTAAAAGCAGGGAAGGACTGTGTCACCGAAATCCCCAGTGAGCGTTGGACGCTGGAAGGGTTCTTCCATCCTGATTCACAGGAAGCGGTGGCGAATGGAAAAAGCTACAGCAAGTGGGGTGGTTTTATTGAAGGATTTGCGGATTTCGATCCGCGCTTTTTCAATATTGCGCCACGAGAAGCACTCGGTATGGACCCGCAGGAAAGGCTGTTCATTGAAGCCTGCTGGGAAGCACTGGAGGACGCGGGTTACACCCGAGAACAGCTTGCGATGCGGCATAACCGTCGGGTAGGCGTATTTGCCGGAATTACCAAAACGGGTTTCGATCTATACGGACTGGATTTATGGAGAAAAGGAACGCAAATATACCCTCACACATCCTTTAGTTCAGTGGCCAACAGGATTTCGTATCTCTTTAATTTGCAAGGGCCAAGCATGCCAATCGATACGATGTGTTCGTCCTCGTTGACCGCGATTCATGAAGCCTGTGAGCATCTGTACCGCGGAGAATGCGAAATGGCTATTGCAGGCGGAGTAAATCTCTATCTCCATCCGCTCAGTTATGTGGGACTTTGCGCCAACCACATGCTGTCAGCAGACGGGCAGTGCAAGAGCTTCGGCAAAGGAGGCAATGGGTTTGTCCCTGGAGAAGGCGCGGGGGTCGTCCTATTAAAGCCGCTGTCCAAGGCGATCGCTGATGGGGACCTCATCCATGCGGTGATCCGGGGGACAAGCATTAACCATGGAGGTAAGACCAACGGCTATACGGTGCCGAACCCGACAGCCCAAGGGGAACTGATCCGGGCGGCCCTGGAGCGAGCGGGGGTCCATGCGCGGACGGTCAGCTATATTGAAGCCCACGGGACAGGCACGGAGCTGGGAGACCCGATTGAAGTGACGGGTCTGACCCAGGCATTCAGGAAGGATACGCCGGATACGGGATTCTGCGCCATAGGCTCTGTGAAGTCCAACATCGGACATCTGGAGGCGGCAGCGGGCATCGCTGGGGTGGGGAAAATCATCTTGCAGATGAAAAACCGGACGCTGGTTCCCAGCCTGCATGCCCAAGAATTGAATCCGAACATCCATTTCGGTCAGACGCCGTTCGTCGTCCAGCAGGAGCTGGGGGAATGGAGACGGCCGGTGGTTGAGATCGATGGAGAGACGCGGGAATATCCGAGGATTGCCGGGATTTCATCGTTTGGAGCGGGAGGCTCCAATGCACATGTCATCATCGAAGAGTACATTGCGGAAGAGAAGGTGCCCATGAGCGTTACGGCTCAAAAGCCTGCAATCATCGTATTGTCAGCCAAAAATGAAGAACGACTGAAAAAACAGGCCGAGAGAATGCTAGCCGTTATGCGGGAAGGACAGCTCAGCGAAAGCAGTCTGGCCGATGTGGCCTACACGTTGCAGGTGGGACGCGAAGCCATGGAAGAGCGCTTGGCAGTGATTGCAGGGTCTATGCAGGAGCTGGTGGATAAGCTGGAAGGATTCCTGGAAGGACGAGACGGAATCCCTGAGTTGTACCGGGGCCAGGTCAAACGGAATAAGGAGGCGCTGACGGCGCTGGTAGAAGATGAAGACATGGAGAGAATGATTGCTGCCTGGATAGGGAAAAGGAAATATTCGAAGGTTGTTGATCTCTGGGTCAAGGGACTGGCAATGGATTGGAACCTGCTTTATGGGGATGCCAAGCCGCGGCGAATTAGCCTGCCGGCCTATCCTTTTGCGAGGGAGCGGTACTGGATCACGGATATTATGAGTCCCTCTGTAGAAAGAGTCTCTTCTGTAGAAAGAGCCGTTACGGAAGCTCAGGAAAAGGCTATTCCCGTCCAGACTCATGCGATGCAGCCAACAGCCCTAATGCAATCCGTTTTTTTGAATAGTTCTGAAAAACCAAGCGCTATATCCTTACCGAATTTGTTGGACCGTCAGCCGCATCTAAGCAAGTCTGCCAACCAGGAGGGGACAACGATCATGTTAACTTCACTGGAGGAGACATCGCACACATTAGAGGATGAGAAGAAGACGGAAGCGCTGTCGTCTATTCCTTCTGCAATATCAGCGGAAATATTGCAGGAGGAGCTGACAACAAGCCTGGCGCAGGCTTTATATATAGATCGGAGCGATATCGATTCGGATAGAAACTTTGTTGATCTTGGATTGGATTCCATTATAGGCGTAGAGTGGGTTCGTAGCATTAATAAGCATTACAATACATCCATAACAGCGACAAAAGTCTACGATTATCCAACCATCCGGGATTTTAGCAAATTTGTAGAGAAGGAATTGTTGAGCAAATCAATTGCGTCATTCTCTGCCCAGTCTATTTCGGATCATTCTCCAGCAGAGTATTCACCGTCATCCGTTGCATTAGAGCCGGAGAAATCGGCAGAGGCTTCCATTCAGGTGAATTTGATGCCGATTTCGTTTGAAAGGCAGGCGCAGGCCAGCATGGCTGAGTGCAGCGCCTCTGCAGAGCTGTTGCAGGAAGAACTGACGGTAAGCCTGGCAGAGGCTTTGTACATGGAACGGAGCGAGATCGAGGCGGATAAAAACTTTATAGATACCGGACTAGATTCCATTATAGGTGTAGAGTGGGTTCGAAACATAAATAAACGATATGGCACATCCATAGCAGCGACCAAGGTCTACGACTATCCGACTATTCGCCAATTCGCTACATTTTTGGCACAAGAAATCAATAAGCATGGAGGAAGCTTCAATCAACAGTTCTTGAGCACAGTCCCGGACACGGACAAGCCTATTGCGAAAGTCCATTCGAAGGGACCTGACACGATGCAATGCTCTCCAAGGCTATCGCCTAAGGGGGAGCCCGAGCCATTCCACCTGGTAAAGGTAGCAGAGGATTCATCGCCTTTGCCTTCGGAAAATAAAGACGTAATTGCAATTGTCGGGATTTCGGGAAGATATCCTGGTGCGGAAGATGTGCAGCAATACTGGGATAATCTCGCTCTAGGCAAAAATTCCATTATTGAAATCCCGAAGGAGCGTTGGGATGTAAGCCAATATTATGATCCTCGTCCAGCGCAAGAGGGGAAAATCAATTGCAAGTGGCTGGGTGTTTTAGAGGATATGGAATATTTTGATCCGTTATTTTTCAATATTTCTCCTACCGAGGCGGAAGGAATGGATCCTCAGCAGCGCATCTTTATGCAGGAAGCATATAAGGCAATTGAGGATGCAGGCTATAGTGGCTCACAGTTGGGAAATAAAAAATGTGGGGTTTACCTTGGAATTTTAAATAATGAATATAGTATGCTGCGGTACAAGCATCAAGCGCAGTTCACCAATACTACCGGAAACAGTAACGCTATTGCAGCGGCTCGCATCTCTTATTTCCTCAATCTGAAAGGTCCAGCCATATCCGTAGATACGGCATGCTCCTCATCGCTGGTGGCAACCCATCTGGCATGCCAGGCGTTATCTAACGGAGAGATAGAAATGGCGTTGGTTGGCGGGGTGTCGTTATATCTGACTCCTGAATCGTATGTAGGCATGTCTGCATCCGGAATGTTGTCGCCAGATGGTCGGTGTAAAGCGTTTGACAATAGCGCCAACGGCTTTGTTCCAGGGGAAGGAGTAGGGGCGCTGGTTCTGAAGCGGCTGAAGGATGCTGAAGCTGATCGGGATCATATATACGGAGTTATTATCGGGTCCGGAATCAATCAAGATGGGAAAACCAACGGGATTACCGCGCCAAGCACAAACAGCCAAATTGAGCTGGAGCGGGAAATATACAACAAATATCAGATTGAGCCTGAAAGCATTAGCTATGTTGAAATGCATGGGACAGGAACCAAGCTGGGCGACCCTATTGAATTGGAAGCTTTATCAACCGCTTTTAAAGAAAAAACCGATCAGAAGAACTACTGTGCCATAGGTTCGGTAAAAAGCAATATCGGGCATACTTCTGCAGCAGCGGGCATAGCAAGCGTGCAAAAGGTGTTGCTATGCATGAAGCATAGAAAACTAGTACCGACACTGAATTTCAAGAACCCGAATGAGCATTTTGATTTTGATAATTCTCCTTTTTATGTCAATACAGAATTGAACGCCTGGGAACCTTCCCACGGGGATAAAAGGCGCGCCGCTGTGAGCTCTTTCGGATTTAGCGGTACGAACGCCCATCTTATTATTGAAGAATATCGTCCCGGGACGGGAACATCTACGACATCACCAACAGCCGCCGATATCCATAATCCCGTTCTCTTCGTTTTGTCTGCCAAAGGTGAAAAGCAACTAAAAACGTATGCCGAAAGAATGAGGAGCTTTATTGCATCCCAGGAAAATCTTAACCTCTCGGATATGGGGTATACGCTGCAAGTGAGCCGCGAGCCGATGGATTACCGGCTGGCTTTTGTGGCAGATTCAAAAGAGGCAATGCTAAAAACGCTCGAAGGATTTGTGAATCATGATCCGCTTGCTGGCGTCCTAACGGCTCAGGTGAAAAAGAGCAAAGACGGGATTGTGATGTTTGAGGCGGATGAAGATGCCAAATCGTTGCTTGAAAACTGGATCAAGAAGAGAAAACTAAAAAAAATAGCGGAGTTGTGGGTAAAGGGACTAACTATTGACTGGAACAAGCTGTATGGGGACATCAAACCTTACCGGATCAGTCTACCGACCTATCCTTTTGCAAGAGAACGCTGTTGGGCGCCTGAGCTTGACAGCAAGGCAGGCAAAGGCATGACTTCTGTCACTGCTGCTTGGCTCCATCCTTTACTGCATCTAAACACCTCCGATTTCTCGGAACAGCGGTTCAGTTCGACTTTTACAGGCCAGGAGTTTTTCTTGAAGGATCATGTGGTGAATGGACGTAAAGTTTTATCCGGGGCTGCTTGCCTTGAAATGGTCCGGGCAGCCGTGGATCAGGCAACAGGATCTGATGAGGGCGGGCCAACCGGAATTTGCCTTAAAAACGTGGTTTGGGCACGGCCTATTATCGTAGAGCATGGGCCACTACAGTTACACATCGGACTTTTCCTGGATGATCATCAAGAGATTTCCTATGAAATATATGGGGAGAGCGAAGAAGCTGATGCAGGGATTGTGATATATAGCTACGGCAGTGCTGCACGAAGATCAGCTGCGGAGGTCCCAGCACTGAATATTAAAGACTTGCAGAATGTATGCAGTCGGAACTTCGATCCCACACAATTGTATAGAGTTTTCAGGGATATGGGAATGGATTATGGCCCTGGACATCAAGGGATTGAGATGGTGTATGCGGGAGAGGGTCAAGTGCTGGCTAAGTTATGCTTGCCGTCTTCCGTTTCTGACAACCAAAGCCAATTTGTCCTGCATCCAACTATGATAGATTCGGCCTTGCAGGCAACCATAGGCTTGACGCTGGGGTCTGGCGAGATCAAACCTTCTCTGCCTTACGCCATTCAAGAAGTTGAAATTATAAAAAATTGCAGCTCCATCATGTGGGCGTTGATTCGTTATAATGCAGACGGTATAGCTGAGGAAAAGGCACAGAAGCTGGATATTGACCTGAGTGACGAAACCGGAGCCATCTGTGTCAGGATAAAAGGATATTCATCAAGAATCCTGAATAGGGACTCGATTTCCTCGGATGTTCAGTCTAATTCTAGTAACTTGATGCTTGAACCCGTATGGAAAGAGCAAGGGATTGCTCTAGAGGCCGAAATGCCTGCATATGATCGCCATGTCGTGTTACTCTGCCAGCCGTCCGGGATTTCCCGTGAACAAGTTGAAGCTCGGATGGACGGCGTGCAATGCATTGTACTGCAACCCGACCGAAACGGAATCGCGGAACAGTTCCAGCGTTACGCCGTCCAGGTGGTTGAAGAGATTCAAAGCATTTTCAGGGAAAAACCCAATGGTAAGGTGCTGATCCAGATTGCCATAAGCGGACAGGAGGCGCAGCAGCTTTTCTCGGGACTTTCCGGTCTTTTAAAAACGGCCCGGCTTGAGCATTCAAAACTGGTAGGTCAGTTAATAGAACTGGGACAGGATGAGGACTGGGGAGCAATCATAGACATCTTAAAAGAAAACAGCCGTAGCCTCGAGGATGTCCAGATTCGGTACGAGAAAGGCACACGGTGGGTTTCCTGCTGGAACGAAGTTCACATCTCTCAGGAAGCGGCGGGTAACCCGTGGAAGGATGGCGGAGTGTACCTGATTACCGGCGGTGCCGGTGGATTGGGACTCATTTTTGCCAGAGAGATTACGGATAAAGTCCATAAAGCCGTCTTGATTTTAACGGGGCGTTCCACGCTGGATGAGGGCAAACGGGCTGAGATAAAGAAAATGGAGGCATTAGGGGCACGAATCATATACAGGCAGGTCGATGTGACTCAGGAGCAGGCGGTGACCGATTTAATCCAGGAAATTCAGGAGGAATTCGGAAACATCAATGGCATCATTCACAGTGCAGGTGTCATTCGCGACAACCGCATACTCCAAAAAAATAGCGAGGAGATGCTGGAGGTTCTAGCTCCCAAAGTATTAGGGACAGTGAATCTGGATCAGGCGAGCAAGAACTTGCCGCTTGACTTCTTTATTCTATTTTCGTCTGTAGCCGGAGGATTAGGTAATCAGGGACAGGCAGACTATTCTGCAGCTAATGCGTTTATGGATGCTTATGCCGGATACCGGAACACTCTGATAGCATCTAAGCAGCGACAGGGTCAAACGCTATCCATCAATTGGCCGCTATGGAAAGAGGGTGGGATGCGTATTGATGAGGAGACGGAGAAGCTGGTAAGGCAGCGTACAGGCATGAGCGGCATGTCAACCTCTTCCGGCATTCAGGCCTTGTACCGTGGCATGATCGCAGGCGTTGATCAGGTTATGGTGATGGAAGGCAATCTTGCAAAAATGAAGAAAACCATGGGGTTAATCACGACTCCAGAGACTAGGCAGCCTGAAAAGGTGACAGGAATTTCAGAAGCTTCCTCTGAAAGCAATGTCGTACCAGATCTGCTGGACAAAGTGCAGGCCGCGATGATACAGGCTGTGTCAAAATTGCTGAAAGTCAAACTTGAAGATATTGATGCACATGTAGAAATGAGTGAGTATGGCTTCGATTCCATCCTGCTCACACAATTTACCAACAACATCAATCACTCATACCGGCTTGAGCTGACGCCGGACATATTTTTTGAATACACAACGATTCATGACTTCACCAGATATTTGGTGGACGAATATGATGCCGTGCTTGGCGAGCAGTTTGCCGTGCATGCCCGGACTGAGCCTGCTGTGCAGGCCGTGGAGGATGGTAGGGAAGACAGTACCCGCGGTAGACGGCAGCGTTTCCGGTTTGCAGGCGGGAATGTGTTGTCCAATCCGCAACTGACTCAGGCTGCTCCTGAACCCATTGCCATCGTGGGAATGAGCGGTGTATTTCCCATGGCCCGGGATGTGGATGAGTTTTGGAAAAATCTTGAGGAAGGCAGGGACTGTATCACTGAAATCCCTGAAGATCGCTGGGATTGGAAGACGTATTACGGTGACCCTGAGCAGGAGGCCAATAAAACAAACATCAAGTGGGGCGGGTTTATTGACGGGATCTATGAGTTTGACCCGCTATTCTTTGGAATTTCACCGCGGGAAGCCGCACTCATGGACCCGCAGCAGCGGTTGTTGATGACCTATATCTGGAAGGCGATTGAAGATGCAGGCATTCAGGCTGGGAGTCTGTCGGGAACCCGCACAGGAATCTTTGTAGGTACCGCGAACAGTGGCTACAGCGGTATGATCTATCAGGGAAATGTGGGTGTCGAGGCGTATTCCTCCAGCGGTATGGCACCGTCTGTTGGGCCCAATCGAATGAGCTATTTCCTTAATATTCATGGTCCGAGCGAGCCTGTCGAAACGGCTTGCTCCAGTTCGCTGGTGGCCATTCACCGGGCCGTTAGGGCCATAGAGGATGGAAGCTGCGAGATGGCGATTGCGGGTGGTGTTAATGTGATTATCACACCTGAACTCCATATCAGCTTTAACAAAGCAGGAATGCTGTGTGAGGACGGTCGATGCAAAACCTTCTCCAATAAGGCCAATGGCTACGTGCGTGGTGAAGGGGCCGGCATGCTTTTCCTGAAAAAGCTGAAGGATGCAGAGAAGGATGGAGACCATATTTATGGCGTGATTCGGGGTACTGCCGTCAATCACGGAGGCCGGGCCAATTCCCTGACAGCTCCTAATCCGAGGGCTCAGGCGGATGTGTTGGTAAATGCATATACAAAGGCCGGAATCGACCCAAGGACTGTCTCTTACATTGAGGCCCACGGGACAGGCACCGAGCTGGGCGATCCGATTGAAATTAACGGACTGAAAGCAGCTTTCAAAGAGCTTTATGAGAATACAGAAGGGCCCGGGATTACAGAATCCCATTGCGGATTGGGCTCGGTGAAGACCAATATCGGACATCTGGAACTGGCTTCTGGAATCGCGGGCGTCATAAAAGTGCTGCTCCAGTTAAAGCATAAAAAGCTGGTCAAAAGCCTTCATTGCGATGCAATTAATCCTTATATAAAACTTGAAGGCAGTCCGTTCTATATCGTTCAGGAGGCGCAGGAGTGGAAGCCACAGCGGGATACTCGAGGGGAAAATATTCTTCGGAGAGCAGGTGTTAGCTCCTTTGGATTCGGGGGTGCCAATGCCCATTTGGTAATCGAAGAATATATTCCTGGAAAGCAGGAGCAGAATTCTATTACCCTTACCACCCCAAAATCGGCTATTGTGGTGCTGTCAGCCAAGAGTGAAGGACAACTACAAGAGCAGGCGCAGCTATTACTAGCTGCAATCGGGGAGCATCCGTTCACAGACAGCAGTCTGGTAGATATAGCGTATACCCTTCAGGTGGGGCGCGAAGCGATGGAAGAACGTTTGGCTTTCGTTGCAGGCTCTCTCCGGGAGCTAGAAGAGAAATTAAAAGGATTTGTGGAAGGCCGGGATGGTATCCACGGCTTATACGTGGGACACGACAAACGCCATAGAGAAGAAAATAGAGCTCGTGAAGACGGAGAGGGTGCGGGCACGGCGATTGATGTGTTAGTTAGCGAAGGCAGCTATGGAAAAATCGCTGACCTTTGGGTAAAAGGAGTCGTTATTGACTGGGCCCTGTTGTACGGAGAGGCTAAACCAAACCGTATCAGTCTGCCAACCTATCCCTTTGCCAAAGAACGATATTGCATAACCGATATCAATAAACGGACGGGAGCAAGCGGTGTAGTGCTGGAAAGGGAGACAGCAGTCGGCATTCATCCCCTACTTCAGCGCAATACGTCCAATATTTATGGACTGCAGTTCAGCTCCATTTTTACGGGGAAGGAATTTTTCCTGTCTGACCATGTGATAAGGGGGCAGAAGCTCTTGCCTGGAGTGGCCTACCTTGAAATGGCGCGGGCGGCAGTAGAGCAGGTTGCAGGATCTCCAGAAGACAAGTGGACGTCCATCCGGTTAAAAGATGTGGATTGGATCCGGCCTGTTGTGGTTGCGGAGGAGTCGGTGGATGTCAGTATTGGGCTCTATCCTCAAGATGGCGGGGAGATCGCCTATGAAATTTACAGCAAGTCTGGAGCAACGGACACGGAGCTGGTGGTGCATAGTGAAGGCAGGGCAGTAATTGTTCCGGTGGCAGAGATCCCCGCTATAGATATTGAAACCTTGCTGGAGCAGTGCAATCTGGGCTTCTTCTCATCCCGTCAGTGCTATGAGGCGTTTGCGACGATGCAGGTATCCTATGGGCCGGGACACCAGGGAATTGAGAAAATATATATCGGGGTGGGTCAAGCGCTTGCCAAGTTGTCCTTGCCTTCTTCCATCTACTCTACGATGGAACAGTTTGTGATGCACCCTAGCTTGATGGATTCTGCTCTTCAGGCGACGATAGGCTTGATTATGAGTACAGGTGATCGCAAAGCTTCCATTAAGCCAGCTTTACCATTTGCATTGGAAGAGCTTGAGGTGTTTAACGGATGCACATCAGAGATGTGGGCCTGGATTCGTATGAGTGAGGGCAGCAGGCAAGATGGTCCGCTGCAAAAATTAGATATCGATTTGTGTGACGAGCAGGGGAATGTTTGTGTGAGAATGAAGGGATTCTCATCACGAGTTGCTGAAGGAGGAACAGGGGGCCCAGATGAATGGACTGCACCTGAGACTTTGATGCTTGAGCCTGTGTGGGAAGAACAAGCGATTGCTCTGGAAGGAACAGCACCTGACTATCAACAGCATCTGGTAATTTTATGCGAACCGGGATATATTTCCGGGGAAATTATTGAATCGCAAATGAACGGGGTGCAGTGCCTCATTCTCCAATCCGAAGAGAAGAGCATTGATGCACGGTTTAGGACTTATGCGACACAGGTGTTTGAGGCAATTCAACATATTCTTAAAACGGAATCCAAAGGCAAAACATTGGTTCAGCTTGTCGTTCCGGTGCAGGATCACCAACAGGTATTCTCGGGACTTTCCGGACTCTTAAAAACAGCATGGCTGGAGAATCCAGTACTGGTTGGCCAGCTGATAGAAATGGATGTGGAGCAGGATTCAGCAGGTATGATAAATATCCTGCAAGAAAACAGTCGCAGCTCTATAGAACCACATATCCGCTATCAATCGGGTAGACGGCATGTTGCCGTATGGACGGAAATTAAAGCCTCCGGCGAAGTGATCAGCATTCCGTGGAAGGACAGGGGAGTATTTTTGATTACCGGCGGAACTGGAAGTCTCGGTTTGATTCTTGCCGAAGAAATTACACGACAGGCCAGGGATATTGCTTTAATTCTTGTCGGACGCTCCCCGCTTCGTGGTGACACCAAAGCAAGGATTGAGGAGATAGAGGCTTTAGGTGCAAGAGTAGTATTCCGGCAAGCCGATGTCGCCAATAAAAGGGCGGTTGAAGATTTGATTCGGGATATTCAAGAAGAGTTTGGGAAACTGGACGGAATTGTGCACAGCGCAGGAATGGTTAGCGATAATTTCATTATTAAAAAAACACGGGAGGAATTGCAAAACGTTTTGGCACCAAAGGTTACGGGCTTGGTGAATCTGGATCAGGCTTGCAAGGAAATTCCGCTGGACTTTTTCATCCTTTTTTCATCCGTTGCAGGGAGCCTCGGGAATATAGGACAGGCTGACTATGCTGCTGCCAATGCCTTTATGGACGCCTATGCCAAGTACCGCAGTACACTGGTAGAGCGAGCACAACGCCAGGGGCGGACGATTTCAGTTAATTGGCCTCTCTGGAAAGAAGGCGGAATGCGTATTGATGGGGAAACAGAAAAGATCATGGAAGGGATGGGGATGTTTGCAATGGAGACGGGTGCAGGAATTCGGGCTTTGTATCAGAGCCTGGCTTCCGAAAAGAATCAAGTCATGGTGTTGGAAGGGCATGCCAGTCAGCTAAGAGAAACGCTCCTGCAGCAACCGTCCCTGAATCAGACTGGAGATGCCTCCTCTATGATAAGGGAAAGCGAGATGGGTTCGGTCATCGGACAAGACCTGCTTGCCGAAAAAGCGGCAAATTATTTAAAGCAATTGCTCGCTACATCCATCAGGCTGCCGGCAAGGCAGATTGAAACCGATGCCCCTATGGAGAAGTATGGCATTGATTCCATTATGATTAAACAGCTAACCCGTGAGTTGGAGAAAACGTTTGGAACACTGCCCAAAACTTTATTTTTTGAATACCAGAATATCCGGGAATTGACCCAATATTTCCTCAAAGTCCACCAGAAGCAGCTGATTAAATTGCTTGGAATCGAGACAGAGGTCAACGCTGCGAAAGAGTTCAAACCTTCTACGAAGGAAAACGACCCGGTAAGGTCACTTTCTGATAGTCGGAAGCAATCGCGTTTCATGCCAGTTCAGGCAAGTTTCCAACCGCAACCGGCAAGAGCAGGCGGATCGGAGGAAATTGCCATTATCGGTTTGTCGGGCATGTATCCCGATGCAGAAAATATACGGGAATTCTGGAACAATCTGCGCGATGGGAAGGATTGCATTACGGAAATCCCCAAAGATCGCTGGGATCACAGTGTGCACTTTGACGAGGACAGGGACCAGTCCGGAAAAACTTACAGCAAGTGGGGAGGCTTTATCAAAGGTGTGGATCAGTTTGATCCCATGTTTTTCAATATCTCACCTAGAGAAGCACAGATCATCGATCCTCAGGAGCGTCTATTCCTGAAATGCGTCTATGAAACGATAGAGGATGCAGGCTATACCCGGGAAGCGCTTGGACTGGAGCGGGGCCTTGGGCAGGATAGGAATGTGGGTGTTTTTGTCGGGGTCATGTATGAAGAATACCAGCTTTATGGAGCACAGGAACAAGCTAGGGGCAGAATGATTGCCGTTCCTGGCAATCCGGCTTCCATCGCAAACCGGGTATCTTATTTCTGTAACTTCCACGGTCCGAGCATGGCTGTGGACACCATGTGCTCTTCTTCATTGACGACCATTCATCTGGCCTGCCAAAGCTTGCAACAAGGCGAGTGTGAGCTTGCCGTTGCTGGCGGCGTCAATGTATCCATTCATCCGAACAAATACCTGATGCTTGGGCAAGGGAGGTTTGTATCGAGTAAAGGACGGTGCGAAAGCTTTGGACAAGGCGGAGATGGATATGTGCCGGGAGAAGGCGTAGGAGCTGTACTGCTCAAACCACTGGCCAAAGCTATTGCAGATGGCGACCATATATATGGGGTCGTAAAGGGGACCTCGGTGAATCATGGAGGGAAGACAAACGGATTCTCAGTTCCGAATCCCCATGCGCAGGCCAGTGTCATTGGAAGGGCATTTAAGAAAGCAGGAATTAACCCCAGAACCATCAGTTACATCGAAGCGCATGGCACTGGGACATCCTTAGGTGATCCCATTGAAATCGCCGGATTGCAAAAAGTGTTCCAGGAATATACGGAGGATAAGCAATTTTGCGCAATCGGATCGGCAAAATCAAATATTGGGCATTGTGAGAGCGCGGCAGGGATTGCCGGAGTTACAAAGGTGCTCCTTCAGCTCAAATACGGACAAATCGTGCCTTCGCTGCATTCAAAAACACTAAACCCGAATATCGATTTTAGCGATAGTCCTTTTATAGTTCAGCAGGAGCTGGGGGAGTGGAAAAGACCCGTCGTCACAATGAATGGGAAGACGGTTGAATACCCAAGAATCGCAGGTATTTCCTCCTTTGGCGCCGGAGGCTCCAACGCACATGTGCTTATTGAGGAATATATCCCTGAGGAACAGGAGACTAGACAAGCTGCCACTTCACTGCAAAATCCTTTAATGATCGTGCTGTCGGCGAGGAATAAAGAGCGACTGGATGAACAGGTACAAAGGCTGCTGGCTGAACTCAAAGAGCCGGAATACTCGCAAACCAGCCTGGAGGATATAGCATTTACTCTGCAGGTGGGACGGGAAGCCATGGAAGAACGGTTAGCAGTTATAGTTAAGTCTACCCGTGAACTTACAGGAAAGCTCGAGAGCTTTTTAGCGGGGGATGAGAATATTGACGGGCTATATTGGGGTCAGGCAAAGAAGAATAAAGACATCCTAGCTGTTCTTGAGGCGGACGAAGACATGGCAAAAATGGTGGATAGTTGGATAAGCAAGGGTAAGTATACAAAGCTGGCGGAGCTTTGGGTTAAGGGGCTGCTCTTCGATTGGACTAGACTTTATGAGAATACCAGCCCTCGTCGGATTAGTCTGCCAACTTATCCATTTGCCAAGGAGAGCTATTGGATCTTCGCGCGTGGGGGCGAATCCCGGGACGTCGAGGCGGAATCTCCTGTAGCCGAGGTGTCGGTACAAGAGCTCGTTTCCAGCCCTCCTGCAGTTAACCATAGCAACGATAATGTGCAGAGACAGACTTTGGCGAAAGTACCTGAAAAACCGCAGGGCATTTTGCTGAGCTCCGTTTCCAACATCCAGATGGTAGCAGATAAGCCGGAGAAGTCAGCCGCGCTGGCAGAATCCAAGCCTGCCCCGCCGCAACCTGAGGCCAAGCCTTCTTCGTCGCCGCCCGCTGCCAGGGATGAGGCAAAGCGGTCGACATATGCGCCAACGGCTGTACGGATAGAAACATTGGAGAAGGAACTGGTAGAAAGTCTTGCGAAATCCCTGAGTATGAATGAAAAGGATATTGGCCGGGACGATCAATTTATTGATATGGGGCTGGACTCTATTATAGGTGTAGAGTGGGTGCAGGCTGTGAATAAACGCTTTGGAACAGCTATTCCAGCAACCAGAGTGTACGATTATCCTAACATTAAAGAATTCTCCAAATTTTTGGCAAAGGAATTGAACAAGTCGGCGGGAGATACAAATCAGGCTTCTACAGAGCCGAAGCCTAAGCAGCCCATGCAAGCCTTGATACAGAAAGTACTGCAGGGTGAGTTGGATTTTGAACAGGCCGACCAGTTATTCAACCAATTACACTCGTAGACAGCCAACACAATATTTGTCCTATTTCATACAGCTAGGAGGACATGTTTATGGATTCAAAAGATATTTTTCGTGCGGTGCAAGCAGGGGAAATAAATTATGAAGATGCTGAAAAACAATTGCTTCAATTTATTGGCGAGCTCCCGGATGAATCATTGGAAGCCAGTCCACAGGAATTATCAGAAAGAATGGCTTTCACGTTGCAACCATTGGACAGCTTCCACACGCCGGAGGATGGGGAGGAGATAAGCCCCCCCAAAATAAAGGTACAGTCTGTGGTTGAATTGCAGGAATTTGAGCACGGGATTGTCTTATTGAAAATGAAGGACACGGCGCACAAAAATACATTTTCCGATGAACTGATTATTGGCCTGAATCAGGCGTTTGAGACAGTGCAGGCTAACGAGAATTATAAAGTTGTGATTCTGACGGGATATGACACCTACTTTGCCACAGGAGGCACCCAAGAGGGATTGCTGGCTATCCATGAGGGAAAGGCAAAATATAGCGATACCAATGTTTACAAGATTGCTTTGGATTGCAAGCTGCCCGTCATCGCTGCTATGCAGGGACATGGGATTGGTGCTGGCTGGTGCATGGGGATGTTTTGCGATTTTATCGTGATGAGTCGGGAAAGCATCTATACTACTAACTTTATGAAGTACGGCTTTACCCCCGGAGCGGGTTCAACCCTGATTTTCCCTGAGAAATTCGGGGTTAGTATGGCACAGGAAATTTTATTTACAGGTACTAGATATAGCGGTTCGGAACTGGAAACCAAAGGGGTTCCTTTTCCGGTTGTACCGAGGAATGAAGTAGTGCCATACGCCATGCAGTTGGCAAGAAAACTGTCCGAGTCTCCCAGGGAGTCATTAATTGAGCTGAAAAACCATATGGCTCAATCGATAAGAGAAAAGCTGGCGGCTACTATTGAAAAAGAAATAAAAATGCAGGATAAAACGTTTGTGAATCAGCAAGAAGTTAAAGAACGGATTCAATTCGCCTATGGACAGCTGCCGAATAGCAATGATTCCCACAAAACGGTCAAGCATATTGATTCTAAAAAAGCTATGCCAGATATGCCGCGCGGTCAGGAACATAAGGAGTCTATCGCGATTATTGGTATGGCAGGGCAATTCCCCGAATCCAAGACTTTGGCTGAATTTTGGGACAATCTGGCTCAGGGAAGGGATTGTATATCGGAAATCCCTTCAACGCGATGGTCAATCGATGAATATTACGATACCGATCCCAAGGCTCAGGGAAAAACCTATAGCAAATGGATGGGTGTTTTAGAGGATGTAGATAAATTTGACCCGTTGTTCTTTAATATATCCCCTGCTGAAGCAGAGATGATGGACCCTCAACAGCGCCTGTTTCTTGAAAGCAGCTGGAAATGCATTGAAGATGCCGGATTGAATCCAGCCTCACTGTCGGAGAGCCGATGCGGTGTTTTTGTAGGTTGTGCAGCCAGTGATTATGGGAGGTCCATGAGTGGGCAGGGGTTAAATGCGCAGGTTCTCATGGGAGGGGCTCCTTCAATTCTATCCGCTCGGATTTCGTATCTGCTAAATTTGAAAGGTCCTTCTTTGGCTATTGATACCGCGTGCTCTTCCTCTCTGGTGGCCATTGCTGAAGCCTGCAACAGTCTCCTTTTAGAAACAAGTGACCTTGCTTTGGCAGGCGGAGTCATGATTATGGCTGGTCCGGGAATGCATGTTATGACTAGCAAGGCAGGAATGCTGTCCAAGGATGGACGGTGCTTTACCTTTGATGCCCGTGCAAACGGGTTTGTCCCCGGAGAAGGAGTTGGGGTCATTTTATTAAAACGGCTCTCTGATGCAGTCAGAGACAAGGACTCCATATATGGAGTTATTCGGGGATGGGGAATGAACCAGGATGGAAAAACCAACGGAATAACTGCCCCAAGTGTAAATTCACAAATCTCGCTGGAAAAAGACGTATATCGACGGTTTAACATTCATCCCGAAACCATCTCCATGATCGAGGCTCACGGGACAGGAACAAAGCTGGGTGATCCTATCGAGGTGGAGGGACTTACGGAATCATTCCGATCCTATACAAGCAAGAAGGGCTATTGCGCATTGGGGTCACTGAAAAGCAATATGGGTCATATGATGACTGCGGCCGGGGTGGCCAGTGTGATGAAAGTGCTGCTGGCCATGAAGCACCGCCAATTGCCGCCTACCATCCATTTCGAATCCTTAAATGAGCATATTTCTCTGGAGAATAGCCCGTTCTACATTAACACCGGTCTACAAAGTTGGGAGCCCGAACCGGGAGTACCCCGGCGTGCGGGCGTAAGTTCCTTCGGATTTAGCGGCACTAACGCTCATATGGTTATTGAAGAATATGTTCCTGTAGTCTCTGCGGTCAATCTACCCCCAGTGGGTAAAGACAACCCGGGACTATTTGTGCTGTCCGCTAAAAGTGAACAATCCTTGAAAACCTATGCAGCAGATATGATGAATTTTGTTAAGTTGCAAGAAAGCGTTAATCTGACGGACCTGACCTATACCTTGCAAGTGGGAAGAGAGGCTATGGACTGGCGTCTCGCGTTTTTGACGGATTCAAGAGAAAATCTGATAGATGAACTTGAACTTTTTATTAACGGAAGCTCGTCGGAAAAAGTGCTGATCGGCCGTGTGAACTATGCAGGTAGCGGAATCGAACTCTTGGATTCGGACGAAGACACCGGAACCCTGGTTCGGGCCTGGACTGAGAAGAAAAGACTTGATAAGGTAGCCAAATTGTGGGCCAATGGCGCAAGCATTGAATGGGACGCACTTTATGGAGATACCAAGCCCAGACGAATCAGTCTGCCGACCTATCCTTTTGAAAGGGCACGCTATTGGTTATCCGAAACAGACACTGGACAAGGCAGTGTAAATCTGGCTATGACTGCCCAAATTCATCCTTTATTGCATCAGAATATTTCCGACCTCTCCGGACAACGTTATAGCTCTACTTTTACAGGCCGGGAATTTTTCCTGTCAGACCACAGAATCAAGGGTCAACAAACATTACCCGGGGTGGCTTACCTCGAAATGGTGCGAGCAGCTGTAGAAGAGGCAGTGGGGGCCGTAGTAGAAGGTGAGACTCATATTCGGCTGAAAAATATCGTATGGGCTCGGCCTGTGGTTGTAGCAGACGAACTGGTGAGGGTACTCATCAGTCTATATCCCCAAGACAATGGAGAGATTGCGTTTGAAATATGTAGCGGCATGGAAGGAGCCGACGCCGAAGGGATTATACACAGTCAGGGAATGGCTGTGTTGGAGAGGGCTGGCGAGCTACAGTATCTGGACCTGAATGTCTTGCGGGCAGACTGTACCCGCACACCACTTTCTTCAAGCCAATGCTATGAAGCTTTCAGAGCCATGGGGATAGACTATGGACCCGCACACCGTGGCATTGAGGCAATCTTTCGAGGAAAGGATTACGTGCTGGCCAAGCTGTCCCTACCATCCGCTGTACTCCATACTCAAAGTGAATTTGTACTGCATCCAGCTTTGATGGATTCAACTTTGCAGGCCACAATCGGCTTGGTAATGAGTTCGGAAGAAAATTTGCCTGTAGGCAAGCCTGCGTTACCCTTTGCTTTGGAGGAACTGAAGATATCCGAAAAATGCACTCCAGAGATGTGGGCCCGGATCTCTCACGATGGCAGTGAAGAGACGTCGAATGGATTAAGTAAGGTGGATATTGATCTGTGCGATGAGACCGGAAAGATTTGCGTGCAGCTCAAAGGACTTTTATCCAGAGCGTTTGAAGGAGATATGGGGCAAGCCAGCATCACTGAGGATATGGGTACACTGATGCTTGAGCCTGTCTGGCAGGAGATGCCTGTCACCGCAGGGGTGAACGCAAACGAAGATATCCGGTATGTTGTGATCCTGTGTGAAGTGGATGGTATCGCCGGGGAGGATATTGAAGCCCGCATGGATGGTACTCGCTGCCTTGTTTTACAGTCCTCCAGCGCGGATATGGACGGTCGGTTTGAAGATTATACCATTCAGATATTTGAAGAATTGCAAAGTATCCTGCTAGACATACCCAAACAGAAAGTTTTGATACAGCTTGCAACCCACGCTCGGAAGGACCAACAGGTTTATTCCGGGCTTTTTGCAATGCTGAAAACCGCTCAAAAAGAAAATCCGAATGTCATGGGTCAGTTGCTTGAGCTTGATGTGGAGGATGATGTCGAAGGAATCATTGAGAAACTACAAGGGAACCGGAGTGGCCGGTATAACGAACGGATACGGTACCAAGGGGACAAACGACAGGCTTTAATATGGCAAGAAATTGAAGCCTTACGTGAAGATGCAGACCTGCCGTGGAGAGATGGTGGGATTTATCTCATTACTGGTGGCTTAGGCGGCCTCGGGCTTATTTTTGCCAGAGACATTGTGCGCAATGTGAAAAACTCCACCGTCGTATTGGTGGGTCGGTCATCACTTTCTGCGGACCAAAAGGCTCTGTTAAACGAACTGAGAGCGCTGGGTGGTCATATAGAGTACCAACAGGCGGATGTGGGCCACAACGAATCGGTTACCGGGCTAATTCATGGCATCGTCGAGCAATTTGGCGGCCTTAACGGTATTTTGCACACAGCCGGAGTGATTCGAGACAACTTCATCATCAAGAAGACTAAAGAAGAGGTTAGAGAAGTGCTGACTCCGAAGGTCTCAGGGGTGATGAATCTGGACCAGGCCAGCAGAGACCTGCCCCTGGATTTCTTTATCTTATTTTCTTCGGGCGCAGGAAGCCTTGGCAATGTAGGACAGGTTGACTACTCCGCTGCTAATGGCTTTATGGATGCCTATGCCTCCTATCGAAATGCTTTGGTGACAGCAAAGCAGCGCCAAGGGCAAACGCTGTCGATAAACTGGCCTCTGTGGAAGGATGGAGGCATGCATGTCGACCTGGAAACGGAAAGGGCAATGCAGGGCCTAGGCATGCTTGCCATGCAAACGGAGAGTGGAATCAAAGCTTTGTATCAAAGTCTGTCTTCCGGCAGAAGTCAGGTTATGGTGATCGAAGGATATCCCCAAAGGATTAAAGCGGCAATTTTAGGCCAGCTCTCGGAAACTGATGTCTCAGGCCGATCTGTAATGGAAAGCGAGGGAGCACCGCTTATCGGAGAAGAATGGCTAAGGGAAAAAGCGGAGGGGTATTTGAAAACGGTACTTTCAACCGTGATCAAGCTGCCCGCTGAAAGTATAGATGTAAATGCACCAATGGACAGGTATGGGATTGACTCCATACTGGTTATGCAGCTTACCAATGAATTGGAAAAGACTTTCGGCTCACTACCGAAAACATTATTTTTTGAATACCAAAATCTCCGGTCATTGACGGGTTATTTCCTTGAATCGTATCGCGGTCGGCTGATTGATGCTGTAGAAGCGACAGATAAGAATACGGCTCCTGATGCAGGCCCGAAAGTACCTATAAAAGCAACCATAGAGCCTTTGACCTCGATATCGACTAATCGTAGGCGCCCATGGCTTCTCCCGACAGGTATACAGCCACATCAGGAGAAGAAGGCGCTAGACATTGCAATTATCGGCGTGTCGGGAAGATATCCGGGAGCACTAGGTATCCGAGAGTTCTGGGAAAACCTAAGGGATGGAAAGGATTGCATTACAGAGATTCCCAAGGGGCGCTGGGATCACAGTCTGTACTTTAATGAAACCAGAGGCAAGCCTGGGAAAACCTACAGCAAGTGGGGAGGGTTCATCGATGGAGTGGACTGGTTTGACCCGTTGTTTTTCAATATTTCGCCAAGGGAAGCGGAAACGATGGACCCGCAGGAGCGCTTATTCCTGGAATGCGTTTATGAAACGATAGAGGATGCAGGTTATACGAGAGAAAGCCTTTGTGCAGAGCGGGAGCTTGGCGGCATAGAAGGCAATGTCGGGGTTTACGTTGGAGTGATGTACCATGAGTATCAACTTTATGGAGCCCAGGAACAAGCCAAGGGAAGGATGATTGGGCTTTTCGGTAATGCCTCGGCGGTTGCCAACCGGGTATCGTATTTTTGTAATTTTCAAGGGCCAAGTATCGCTGTAGATACTATGTGCTCCTCGTCACTGACATCAATTCATATGGCCTGTCATGGACTGCAGCATGGAGAATGCGAACTGGCAGTAGCAGGAGGGGTCAACGTCTCCATCCATCCTAACAAATACCTATTGTTGGGACAGGGAAGTTTTGCATCAAGCAATGGGAGATGTGAAAGCTTCGGACAGGGAGACGGATATGTACCGGGAGAAGGAGTCGGAGCTTTGCTGCTCAAGCCATTAGCCAAAGCCATAGCAGACGGAGACCGGATATATGGAGTTATCAAAGGAACTGCAGTGAACCACGGGGGGAAAACCAACGGCTATACCGTACCTAACCCCAACGCACAGGCCAGTGTAATTGGTCAGGCAATTAAGGAGGCAGGAATCAACCCCAGAACCATCAGCTATATAGAAGCCCATGGAACAGGAACTCCACTGGGAGATCCGATTGAAATTGCAGGCTTACAAAAGGCCTTCCGGAAATATACCGGCGATAAGCAGTTCTGTTCAATCGGGTCGGCGAAGTCTAATATCGGGCATTGTGAGAGTGCTGCTGGCATCGCCGCGGTGACAAAGGTGCTTTTGCAGTTGAAATATAAACAAATCGTGCCTTCGCTGCATGCAAGCACCTTAAATCCCAATATCGACTTCAGCGATAGTCCCTTTAAAGTTCAGCAGGGGTTAGAAGAGTGGAAAAGACCAGTAGTTGCTATCAATGGTGAAACCAGAGAATACCCAAGGGCAGCAGGAGTATCGGCCTTTGGTGCTGGGGGCTCTAACGCTCATGTGGTCATCGAAGAATATATTCCAGAAGAAGCTAGTCAGCAGCAAGCTGCGCCTGCATCCCTGAATCCTGTCATGATCGTGTTGTCGGCCAAAAATAAGGAAAGGCTGGACGAGCAGGTGCAAAGATTGCTGTCTGCAATCAGAGAGCTGAATGACCCGCAGGCAAGTCTCTCAGATATCGCCTACACGCTGCAAATCGGGCGGGAAGCGATGGACGAACGTTTGGCGATCATTGCAAAATCCATCCAAGAGCTTGATTGGAAATTGGAAGGCTTCCTGCAAAAAAAGGAAGGCGTAGAAGAACTGTATAGAGGACAGGTAAAGCGTAATAGAGGAGGGCTTGTCACTCAGGAAGTCGATGAAGATATGGCTAAAATGATTGATGCATGGGTGGACAAAGGGAAGTATGGAAAGCTCGCTGAACTTTGGGTTACGGGACTGATTTTAGATTGGAACAAGCTTTATGAGGATGTGAAGCCTCGCAGGATGAGTCTGCCAACCTATCCTTTTGCCAGAGAAAGTTATTGGATACCCGTACATGAGGGAAAGAGCGCCGCAATAACAGAAGCCGCTTCGTCCCAATCTTCCTTTTTGACACCTTTACTGCATCAGAACACTTCAGACTTTCTGGAGCAGCGGTTCAGTTCAACGTTTACAGGCGAGGAATTTTTCCTCAAGGATCATGTTGTGAAAGGCCAAAAGGTTCTGCCTGGCGTAGCCTATCTTGAGATGGTACGGGCGGCTGTAGAACGTTCCACAGGCGATATGGACAACAGCACAACAGGAATCCGTTTGAAAAATGTAAACTGGATTCGGCCCATTGTGGTGGACAACCAGCCAGTTCCTGTACACACCAGGCTATCCCTGGAAGACACCGGAAAAATAAGCTTTGAAGTGTATAGCGGGCAAGTAGGAAGCGAAAGAGGGCATACCGTGCATAGCCAAGGTGATGCGGTGCAGGTTTGCGTAGAGCAAAAACCGAGACTAAACCTTAAGGCGTTACAGACAGATTTTGGTCAACACAGGTTTAACGGATCGCAATGTTACGAAATCTTCGAGGAAATGGGAATGGATTATGGCCCGGCATACAGATGTGTGGAGAAGGTATATACACATCCGGGCAGGGTGCTAGCCGAGCTGGCATTGCCTTCCTTCATTTCTAATATGGCGGACAGCTTGGTCCTTCACCCCAGCTTGCTGGATTCGGCCTTGCATGCATCCATCGGGTTAATCATGGGCCAAGAGAACGGAGGGCTACCGGGTAGCGCTGTACCAGCTACGCCTCATATGCCGTTTGCCCTCCAAGAGATTGAGATTTATGGGGCATGCACCCCGACCATGTGGTCGTTGATTCAATACAGCGAGGGCAGCAAGAAAGAAGACAAGGTACAGAAGCTTAATATTGACTTGTGTGATGAGGAAGGAACTATTTTCGTCAGAATAACAGGATTATCCACCCGGGCGCTGGACGGAGAAGTCGTCATTGAAAATGCACAAGGCGCAGCGGCAGGAGAAAGTGCCGCCGATCCGCTTGTGGGATCTGTAATGCTCATCCCGAAATGGGACCCAGCTGCTATAAAAAAAGATGTCGTTTCCCCGTCATCGACAGACCGATTGGTCATTGCAGGTGGTACTGTCAAAGACAGACAGGCCATCCGGGAGTATTATCCTAGGGCGCATTTCTTGGAGCTTCAAGCGCACGATTCCATTGAAACAGTTGCCTCAAAGATAGAAGAATATGGAGCCGTTGACCATATTCTGTGGATTGCACCCTGTGCTCCCGTCGAATCGGTGATTGCCGAATCCTTGATCAAGGAACAGGAGCAGGGAGTCCTACTCTTCTTTAGAATGGTCAAAGCGATGCTTTTATTGGGATACGGGACGAAAAAGCTAGGCTGGACAACGATAACCAATCAAGCTCAGCCGATGGATCAGAACGATACAGTCAACCCGACTCACGCAAGTCTTCATGGGCTGGTAGGCACCATGGCCAAAGAATATCCGAACTGGAAAATCCGTATCCTTGACCTGCAATCCGATGATGACTGGCCGCTATCCGATATATTTACGCTGCCTTCGGACCGGCAAGGACGGATGTGGGTTTTCAGAAATGGACAGTGGTATCGGCAGCAATTGATTCCATTCAAACAGACTTCAGGTTTAAAAGGACAGACGCTATACAAAGCCAGAGGCGTCTATGTAGTCATCGGGGGCGCCGGCACTATCGGAGAGGCTTGGAGCAAGTATATGGCCTGTACCTACCAGGCCCAGATGGTGTGGCTAGGCAGAAGGCAAAAGGATGCCTCTATCCAGGCCAAACTGGACGGATTTGAAGGCCTGGGACCTGTTCCATGCTATATCACGGCGGATGTAGCAGACGAAAGGGAGCTGCAGCGGGCATATGAGGAAATAAAACAGCGGTACTCCAACATAAACGGAGTAGTCCACTCAGCCATTTCATTTTTGGAGAAGGGCTTGGAAGATTTGACGGAGGAAGAGCTCCGGTCAGGGCTTTCAGCAAAGGTTGATGTCAGTGTACGCATGGCTCAGGTCTTCCAAAATGAGCCGTTGGATTTCGTATTGTTCTTCTCTTCCATGATTACCTATGTAAAGAATCCGGGACAAAGTAGCTATGCTGCCGGAAGTACCTTTAAAGACGCGTTTGCGCATCGTCTTTCGCAGGAATGGCGTTGTCCGGTGAAGGTCATGAACTGGGGATATTGGGGGAGCGGCGAAAACAATGCCTCCGAAAATGGACGGCAGGAGGTAGAAAACTACTCCAGACTTGCGCAAATAGGTGTTGGGCTCATTGACCCGCAGGAGGGGATGGAGGCGCTTGAGACGCTTCTTGCCTCACCGATCGACCAAATGGGGCTTATGAAAACAACAAGACATCTGGAGATGGAAGGGACTAATCCGACAGAAGAGATTGATCTCTACCCGCCTAATTCGGATCCGAACCTCAGGGATATACAGGAAAATATTGCTACAGCAATACAATCAAGAAGCCATTTTATCGAAAATTATGCCGCAGACGATATGGGCGATCTCCAGGAAAGGGAGATGGAACATCTCCTACACAGGTTGTTGCGGGAGCAGCTCTTGTCCATGGGGTTATCAGGGACAGATCGTCAGTCTGTCGACGAGTTCAAAAATAAACTCGGACTTCCTGAGCTATATGGCAAATGGCTGAAAGAGAGCATGCAGATTTTGGCACAGATGGATAACGACCTATCAGGTAGAGATTCCAGCTTGACGGATCGAGATGATGTCTGGCAGGAATGGGAAGATCGCAAGCGTACTTGGCTGCAATATCCGCAGATGAGAGCAAGGGTCAATTTGGTTGAGACAACGCTACGAGCTTTACCGGAAGTGCTTACCGGAAAATCGCCTGCGACCGAAATCATCTTCCCCAATTCCTCAATGGAACTAGTGGAAGGAATTTATAAGAACAATCTGGTTGTGGACTACTTTAATGAGGTACTTGCCGATACTACTGCCGCTTATATCCAGGAGAGGATTATGGCCGACGCCGCTGCGGAAATCAGAATTCTGGAAATCGGCGCGGGCACCGGAGGGACCAGTGCTACGCTATTCCTGAAATTACGCCCATATCGCAAACACGTTCAGGAATATTGCTATACCGATATTTCCAAGGCCTTTTTGATGCACGCGGAAAAAGAGTATGGGCTGCATAATCCGTATCTCAGCTATCAGATTTTTAACATTGAAGAACCTATTGCCGGGCAAGGTATTGAGACGGGGAAATATGATATTGTCATTGCCGCTAATGTGCTTCATACCGCAAAAGACATCCGTCAGGCATTACGTAATGCAAAAGCGGTTTTGAAAAGCAACGGCTTGCTCCTGCTCAATGAAATCACAGGTAGTAGCGTGTTTACCCACCTTACCTTCGGATTGCTAGATGGCTGGTGGGCGTATGAGGATCCGGAATTGCGTATTCCTGGATGCCCAGGGCTCCACCCTCAAATATGGGAAACCGTATTGGACAAAGAAGGTTTCCATGCAGCGTTCTTCCCGGCGCAAGAGGCGCATGATTGGGGCCAGCAGATTGTTGCAGCCCAAAGCGATGGCTTGGTTCGGCAAAAGCGACAGCACAAACGAAGATCAATATTGATAGAGAAAAGAACCGTAGAAACGGTATCAGTGAAACAACGAACTCAACCCAAAATAGAGGTAGCACAAGCAGAGGTAGAACATGTGCTGCGTGAAAAAAGTACGGCGTACTTTAAACATTTGCTTGGTGAGACGCTAAAAATGGAACCGGGAAGTATCGACTCAACGGTTGCCCTGGAAGAGTATGGAATTGACTCGATATTGGTAGTGCAAATCACAAATGTTTTGCGTGAAGTCATCGAGGATTTTGCCAGCACGCTGTTTTTTGAGTACAACACCATAGATGATCTAGTAGCATACCTTCTTCAAACGCAAAAGGACTCGTTGAAGAAGCTGGTAGGAATGAAGGAACAGGAGTTGACCGAAGAGACTTCCAGAGTTGAAGAGGGCCCTGCTTCGCAATTACTCGCTACTGTCCCAATGAGGTTTGACCGGGGAGGGCGTTTCCTTAAGCCTTCTGACAGCACAATGGAAAAGCCAACGACACGATCCTTCAATATCAGGGATGTTGCGATTGTTGGGATGTCAGGACGCTATCCGGGAGCTCGTAATATAGAGGAATATTGGAACAATCTAAGAGAAGGTAAAAATTGCATAACTGAAATTCCGAAAGACCGTTGGGATTGGAAGACCTACTTTGACCAAGAAAAAGGGAAAAGGGGCACAATCTATACGAAATCGGGTGGTTTTATCGAAGGCATTGATTTATTCGATCCGCTATTTTTCAAAATTTCTCCCGCAGAAGCCGAAACAATGGACCCGCAGGAAAGACTGTTCCTGGAAGCAGCATATGCAAGCATAGAGGATGCTGGGTATACCCCTGCCAATCTTTGTGTGAGTAGAAGAGTCGGTGTATTTGCAGGTGTTATGAACGGAAATTACGGTCTGGGACCTCAATATAATTCCATCTCGAACCGGGTTTCCTATCATTTGGATTTCCAAGGTCCGAGTATGTCCTTAGATACCGCTTGCTCTTCCTCATTGACGGCGATCCATTTGGCTTTGGAAAGTCTGTATAGCGGTACAAGCGAGTGTGCCATTGCCGGGGGAGTCAACTTAATTGTAGATCCTATCCACTATATCAAGCTGTCGGCTATGACGATGCTTTCTAAAACGGGTGAATGTAAGTCATTCGGAGACCAGGCAGATGGATTTGTCGACGGAGAGGGTGTCGGCGCGATCGTGTTGAAGCCGTTGGAGAAGGCCATTGCAGATGGCGACCATATTTATGGAGTTATCAAAGGGAGCATGCTTAATGCTTCAGGTAAAACCAGCGGTTATACAGTACCTAGCCCTCAAGCTCAATCCTGGTTGATTGAAGAAGCGCTCCAGCGTGCGGATGTCGATGCAAGGACAGTTAGTTACATTGAAGCCCATGGAACCGGTACAGCTCTGGGAGATCCTATTGAAATTGCAGGATTGACAAGGGCTTTCGAAAAATTCACAAAGGATAAGCAGTTCTGTGCCATAGGGGCGGTCAAATCGAATATAGGCCATTGTGAGAGTGCAGCAGGCATTGCAGGGGTGACTAAAATATTGTTGCAGCTTAAGCACAGCCAGCTAGTACCATCCTTACATTCCGGGAAGTTGAACCCTGAAATTAATTTCAACAATACTCCATTTATCGTTCAGCAAAGCCTGGAGGAATGGAAGAGACCGGTAATTACAAGCGATGGAATCACAAAAGAATATCCAAGACGGGCTGGAATATCGTCTTTTGGTGCAGGCGGGGCAAACGCCCATATCGTGATTGAAGAGTATACTCCCGAGTATCAGGAACAGTCTGGAACAGAATCTGACTCTCAGGGACCTGCTATGATCGTATTGTCAGCCAAGAGCGAGGAGCAGCTTAAGGAAAAGGGACGGCAACTGCTGAATGCTCTTCAGGGTCAGCTATCCTCCGCAAGCCTATCGGATATTGCTTACACGCTTCAGGTGGGGCGCGAGGCGATGGAGGAGCGTTTAGCCGTACTTGTGGAATCTACCGCAGAGCTTGAGGAAAAATTAAAGAGTTTTGTGGATGGACGTCATAACATGCTCAACCTATATAGGGGACAGGCTAAACGCAACAGAGAATCGTTGTCTATTTTTTCGGGGGACGAAGACTTGCAACAAATGATCGATCTTTGGATTTCCAAAAAGAAATATACCAAGCTTTTGGAGCTGTGGGCTAAAGGGATAAATTTGGATTGGAAAAAACTTTACACAGGGAAGATGCCTCACCGTATCAGCCTGCCTACCTACCCTTTTGCTAAAGAGCATTACTGGACTTCTGAAAGCAAGGATCAAGTAAAAGCCTATGCATTATTTTCGCAAGGTGAGAGCGATGTAGACTTTGATGATATATTGTGCGGCAGACTCTTGGATGAAATGATGAACGATACCCTGTCTGTTGATGAGGCTGCCAGTGAAATCCTCAATATATGTATACGTAAATGAGAAGTTTCTACGTGCTGGGAGGCAATAGAAGATGAAGGACTTTTTTCAATATATTCTAGGCGAGGTAAAAAGCGGACGGATACAGAAAGAGGATGCCATTGTAAAAATACGCCAATTTCAAGCTCAAATGGCTTCGCATGAGGCCCCGCAAAGCGGAACAAGGACTGCGGGGTCCTTGGCGGATACGGGAGTCCTTATGCTTGAGCCTTTCTGGAAAGAGCAAGTTGCTCTCCAGAAAGTGGCACGCCCTGAATTTAGCCAGCATCTGGTGGTACTTTGCGAACTGGATCATTTCGCAGAGCGCAGCATTGAATCGCTCATGAAAGGAACCCGTTGTATCAAGCTGCATGCCAGCCAAAGCAGCATGGATGAACGCTTTCAGACGTATGCCCTCCAGCTGCTCACGGAAGTACAAATGGTTCTCACAGAGGAATCCAAGGGTAGCGTACTGATACAGATTGCAGTTTCCGCACAAAGCGCGCAGCAACCTTTCGCAGGACTGTTGGGATTACTGCAGACAGCTGAGAAAGAAAACCCGAAAATCGTAGGGCAATTCGTAGAATTGGAATCTGTAGGTTTGGAAGAGATGATTGAGAAATTAAAAGAGAACAGTCAATATCCAAAGGATAAAAGGATACGGTATGAGGATGGCAAACGTCTGGTCCTCGGCTGGAACGAGATGAAACCCACCGAGACAATGGGCAGAGTGCCCTGGAAGGATCGGGGGACTTATTTGATTACAGGCGGTGCAGGAGGTTTAGGACTTATTTTTGCGGAGGATATCGCGCAGCGAGTCAGGGAAGCCACGCTAGTTCTTGTAGGCCGGTCAAATCTGGACGAAGGTAGACAGGCCATATTGGAGAGGTTGAAGGCGCTGGGGGCCCGCGTTGAGTACAGACAGGTAGATGTTGCACGGAAGGAAGAGGTCTCCAAATTGATCCTTGAGATCGGGGAAGAGTATGGAGGCCTTGATGGTATTCTTCATAGTGCTGGAGTAATACAGGATCGTTTTATTATGAATAAGACACAGGAAGAGTTCGCGGAAGTAATGGCACCAAAGGTTGCCGGACTGGTGAACTTAGATCAGGCGACCAAGGAGCTACATCTTGATTTCTTTATTCTCTTCTCCTCAATAGCTGGGATTATGGGCAACCCCGGTCAAGCCGACTATTCTGCCGCAAATGCCTTTATGGATGCCTATGCCGCGTATCGAAACAGCCTTGTATCCTCAAAGGAGCGCAAAGGGCAGACGCTATCTGTCAATTGGCCTCTCTGGAAGGACGGAGGGATGCATGTGGACAATGACACGGAGAGGGCTTGGCAAAGTATTGGCATGGTAGCTATGCAAGCTTCAAACGGTATCCAGGCTCTATATAACGGTCTGGCCGCTGGTCTAAATCAGTTATTGGTCATAGAAGGTGAGCAATCCAGATTGCAAAAGTATTTCTTGGAGTCCCAACCGCAGGAGAAAGAATATGTTGAAGAGTCAGCTTCTTCAGAGGTGAATCTTGAACTGCTTCTGGAAAAAACCTTACATCAGCTAAAACTGTTGTTTGGAGAAGTTACCAAGCTGAGCATTGACAAGATTGATGTCAGCGAGCCTTTGGAGAGCTATGGCATAGACTCCATCATGATTACAAGGCTTAATCAAAAGCTGCAGGGGATTTTTGGAGAAATATCAATGACCTTGTTTTATGAATATCAGACGTTGGAAGCAGTGGCCGAATATTTTATTGCTGATTATCACAAGGAATGCGTACGGTGGACAGGAATCGGAAGCCCGATAAAGACGGAAGAGAAATCCGTCTCCATTTCCGCAACCTTGCATGCTGCCAGCGAGTTTTCTTTGTCACCCCTGCCAAAGGAAGAAAACAATCGTATCTGCAACACGGCTACTAGCAGAGACCGTGTGAAACACGAGCAAATAGCCATTATTGGTATAAGCGGACGATATCCGCAGGCCAAAAATATGGAAGAGTACTGGAGCAATCTGGAACAGGGCAAAGACTGTATAACAGAAATTCCTGCGGAACGCTGGAAGAGGGAAGGTTTCTACTGTTCCGACATCAAAGAAGCGGTTGAAAAGGGCAAAAGCTATAGTAAATATGGAGGATTCGTGGAGGATTTTGCAGATTTTGATCCTCTCTTCTTTAATATATCTCCCCGGGAAGCAATGAGTATGGATCCTCAGGAGCGAATATTCCTGGAAGAATGCTGGAAGGTTTTCGAGGATGCAGGATATAGCAGAGAACAGCTCGCCGAACAGTATAATGGCCGGATTGGCGTCTTTGCAGGAATTACCGGAACGGGGTTCAATCTATATGGACCAAAGCTGTGGGAACAAGGACAACTCGTCTTTCCGCGAACCTCCTTCAGCTCGGTAGCCAACAGAATATCCTATTTCTTGAACTTAAAGGGGCCCAGTATCCCGGTTGATACCATGTGCTCTTCCTCATTAACTGCAATCCACGAGGCCTGTGAGCATATCTTTAACGGTGAATGCGAAATGGCTGTTGCTGGAGGAGTCAACTTATATCTTCATCCTTCAAGCTATATCTTTCTCAGTACGATGAGAATGCTATCGCCTGAGGGACGGTGTAAAAGCTTTGGGGAAGGCGGGAATGGATTTGTCCCTGGCGAAGGTGCAGGGGTCGTGCTGCTCAAACCTTTATCACGAGCCATTGCAGACAAAGACCATATCTATGCGGTTATTCGGGGAACCCGTATCAACCATGGAGGAAAAACAAACGGGTATACCGTGCCTAACCCGGTAGCACAGGGTGAACTGATTAGAGAGGCTTTTGATAAAGCAGGCGTAAATGCCCGGGCAGTCAGTTATATTGAGGCCCACGGTACTGGAACGGAGCTCGGCGATCCTATTGAAATCACCGGGCTTACCCAGGCATTTAAGAAAGATACGCAGGACACGGGGTTTTGCGCTATTGGCTCGGTAAAATCAAACATAGGTCATTTAGAGGCGGCCGCAGGGATTGCAGGCATCGCTAAAATCATCTTGCAAATGAAAAACCGGAAAATTGCCCCTAGCCTGCATTCCCAAAAAGTGAACCCTAATATAAACTTTTCCAAAACGCCATTTGTAGTCCAACAGGGGCTTTCTGAATGGGAGCGTCCGATAGTGGAGGAGGACGGCGAGCAACGGGAATACCCGAGAATCGCCGGGATATCTTCCTTTGGAGCCGGTGGGGCTAATGCCCATATCGTCCTTGAGGAATACCTCCCTGCGGAACAGGATGACTTTCAAAATGCCTTTACTCCTCCAAGACCAGTCGTCGTAGTTCTGTCGGCAAAAAGTGATGGAGCATTGAAGGAGCAGGTAAGCCAATTGGTTGCTGCAATGGATCGGAATGAGTTTTCCGATCACGATCTGGTGAATGTGGCTTATACCTTGCAGACAGGACGTGAGGCGATGGAAGAACGCCTCGCTGTGGTCGTTGATTCAGTGGAGGAACTTAGAAGCAAGTTGCGGGGCTTTATTGGAGGAAGACAGAGTATTGCACAGCTTTACCGGGGACAGGCCAAGCGAGACAAGGAGAGCTTGAACATGGCCTCAGAGGAGAAAACGCTCGATAAAACGATTGATTTACAGATTCTGGCAGAAAAGTATGGCAGAATCTCAGACTTGTGGGTCAAGGGTGTCCGTATTGACTGGAGCAGACTTTACGGTAATGTCCAGCCCCGCCGTATCCCTTTACCCACATATCCTTTTGCCAGAGAACGCTATTGGATACATTTAGATGAAGAAAAGCCTGTCGTCAATGCGGTTGCACATCTACATCCATTACTGCATCAAAACACCTCCGTACTTTCTGAGCAAAGATTTAGTTCAACCTTTAGCGGCCAGGAGTTTTATCTGAAAAACTCCGTAATTGACGGAAAGCTTGTCCTGTCAGAAGCGGCATGCCTTGAAATGGTGCGGGCAGCGGTTGAGCAGTCGTTAACAGTACAGGAGAAGGGACAGGCAAACATCATTATTAAAGATATTGTATGGACACATGCTCCCGCTATAGGAGATCAGCCGTTAGAAATACATATAGGGCTCTTTCCGGGAGGTCAAGGAGCGATTGGCTTCAAAATCTACAGCAGATTAACAGAAGCCTTGGACCCTGTCTTACACAGCCAGGGTAATGCCGAATTGGAGATGTTGAATGCAGCGGAAACGTGGGATATACAGGCTTTGCAGATGGAATGCTTTCAGCATGTTTCGCCTGGGATAGACGGCGAAGCAGTGTGGGACATGGGAGCCGACGACAGTCTGGGACATCAGGCCAATGAACAAGTGCATATAGGACAGGGGTTAGTGCTGGCCAAGCTATCGTTGCCTTCCGGTATTAGGAATACTGAGGGCTTATTTGTTTTGCATCCCTTTATAATAAACGCTGCTTTGCAAATGCCGCCGGCATACTTGTTTTCGAATGATGAAAATATCATGTGGCCTTCAGGCATTGATCCTCTACAGAAAATACGGCCGACTGCCATTGAGGAGCTCGAAATATTTCGGGAATGTCCCTGTGAAATGTGGGCGTTGATCCGGTATAGCAGAGGAAGCGGGGCTGGTCATAATACGCAGAAGTATGACATTGATTTGTGTGATGAGGCAGGCCAGGTCTGCGTGCGCATAAAAGGATGCTCCTACAAGGTAGTGGGCGCATGTGAGAAAACACCTGGTGCAATGATGCTCCAACCCTTCTGGAAAGAACAGGCGGTTGTTGCGGAGGACACGATGGTTCCCATTTACGAACGACATGTGGTAATGCTTTGCGAAACAGATACCATTGCTGCAGGAGATATCGAGTTCTCCTTGGCAGGAATGGAATGTATCACTCTGCAATCCGGTATGGAAGAGATCGATCGCCGCTTCGAAATGTATGCTGTCCAGGTTTTTGAAAAAATAAAAAGTATCCTGAATGACAAACCCAAAGGCAAGGTGCTGGTGCAGATTGTAACGATGCCTCAGCATGAAAAGCTGATCTTCGCTGGGCTGTGTGGCATACTCAAAACTGCGCAAAAGGAAAATCCAAAGATCCATGGTCAGTTAATTGAAGTAGAGGGTACAGAAAAAATGAAAGGGCTCATCGAAATACTAAAGACGAGCAGCCGACACCCTGCGGATAGCCGCATCCGGTTTGCAGAAGGCAAACGTTGGGTTCCTGTCTGGAGTAAAGCAGAAATGCCGTCAGAGACACCGGATATTCCATGGAAAGACCGCGGGGTTTATTTGATTACTGGAGGAGCAAAGGGTTTAGGTCTTATTTTTGCTAAAGAGATTGCGCGTCAGGCCAAGGAAGCGATTTTGATTCTTAGTGGACGTTCCCTACTGGACCAGGACAAGCAGACCTCATTGGAGGAATTGAAGGTATTGGGCGCCCGGGTGGAATACAGACAGGTGGATGTCACGCGGAAGGAAGCTGTGGTTGGCTTAATTGAAGATATCAAACAGACATACGGCGGAATCAACGGCATCCTACACAGTGCTGGAATAATCCAGGATAACTACATTATTAAAAAGACTAGCCTGGAATTCAGGACAGTACTGGCGCCCAAGGTTGCGGGACTGGTAAATCTGGACCAAGCCAGTAAGGACATTGCTCTTGACTTCTTTATCCTGTTTTCGTCAGGTTCGGGAGTGGGTGGTAATGCAGGTCAGTCTGACTATGCTGCCGCGAATGCTTTTATGGACGCATATGCCTGGTACCGCAATACCTTGGTATCCTCCATGGAGCGTACAGGCAAAACGCTGTCCATCAATTGGCCGTTATGGAAAGATGGCGGAATGCGGCCTGACCAGGAGACGGAGAATGCCATGCAGAAGGTGGGTATGTATGCGATGAGGACAGAGACAGGAATGAGCGCCCTGTACCAAAGCATAGCCTGTATTTCGGATCAGGTCATGGTGATCGAAGGAGACGTAGAGCTAATCAGCAACATGATGATCATGGAGGGACAGCTTGAAGAAAGCGGCAAAGCATCCCGGGATCAGGCGCTCGGATCAGAAGCTAACATCGTTCCCTCCACAGCAAACAAAACAGAGTCCGGCCAAGAAGAAGACCTGTTGCGTGAAAAGACGGTCCATTACTTGAAGACTCTGCTTTCAACGTCCATCGGCCTGCCCGTATATCGAATCGAAGAGGATACACCTTTTGAAAATTATGGGGTTGATTCTATAAAGTCTATGGAGTTGACTGACCAGCTGGAGAAAACATTCGATCAGGTGTCGAGGACTCTATTTTTTGAATATCCAGATATCCGGAGTTTAACGGAATATTTTGTAGAAGCCTATCGAGACCAATTGATTGCTTTGTTTGGCATAGATCAGGTAGCGGTGGCAGGCGCGAAAACCGACACAACTTTTGCAGCAAACGAGGAAGTGTCCGGCAGAGCAGAGGACCTGCTGCGTGAAAAGACAGTCCATTACTTGAAGACCCTGCTTTCAACGTCCATCGAACTGCCCGTATATCGAATCGAAGAGAATACACCTTTTGAGAATTATGGGGTTGACTCTATAAAGTCTATGGAGTTGACCGACCAACTGGAGAAAACATTCGATCAGGTGTCGAGGACTCTATTTTTTGAATATCCAGATATTCGGAGTTTGACGGAATATTTTATGGAAGCCTATCGAGACCAATTGATCGCTTTGTTTGGCATAGATCAGGCAGCAGCTGCGGGTGCAAAAGCCGACACAACTTCTATAACAAATAAGGCAGTGTCCAGCCAGGAAGAAGAGCTACTGCGTGAAAAAATGAAAAGTTACCTAAAGAGCCTGCTCTCTTCGTCCACTGGACTGGATGAACATCGCATTGAAGAGGACAAAAATCTGGAAAACTATGGTGTTGAATCCATAAAGTCAATGGAATTAACCGATGAGTTGGAAAAAAACTTCGGACCGCTATCGAGGACCTTACTTTTTGAATATCCGAATATCCAGAGTTTAATAGAATATTTCCTGGAATCGCATCGAGGCGAATTGATTGAATGGTTTGGTATGGAGCAGGTAAAAGCCCCTTCTCCGATATTCCTTCATCCCCAATTTTCGGCAACCGAGGTAGAGCCTCCAGAGGAGAAGAAACAAGAAACAGGAGCGATGGACATTGCTGTCATCGGGGTGTCCGGGAAATATCCAGGTGCGGAAAATCTTCAGGAGTTCTGGAGCAATCTCCAAGAAAGCAAGGACTGCATTACCGAAGTTCCAAAAGATCGTTGGGAGCATGATCTTTATTTTGACAAGGAGAGAAACAAGCCGGGAAAAACCTACTGCAAGTGGGGTGGTTTCATGGAACGAATAAGCCTGTCAGAGCCAGCATTCTTTCATCTCACCCCCTATGAGATCAGTTTAATGGACCCGATGGAGCAACTCTTTCTGGGGATAATATGGAATTTGCTTGAAAGTGCAGGATATACGCGAGAGGCATTACAGAAGAAACACCAGAACAAGGTTGGCGTCTATGTGGGCGCTACGTATCACAAATACTGCTCCTGTGATACCGAACCGGACTCTGCTCAACGGGTAACATCATTTGGGTCTGTTGCAGTCGCAAACCCCATGTCGCATTATTTCAATTTCCAGGGACCGAGCATATCCATTGATACGATGAGCTCTTCCTCAGCTGTAGCTGTCCATATGGCATGTGAAAGCCTGATCAGGGGAGAGTGTCAATTAGCGGTAGCTGGCGGGGGGAATCTATTGACCAGTCCCAAAAAATATATTGAATCCAGTCAAAATCAGTTGATTGGAAGTCATGAAGATAGCAGAAGCTTTGCAGATGGGGATGGGTACCTTCCAGCGGAAGGAGTTGGAGCGGTACTCTTAAAACCGCTTCATAAGGCTGTACAGGATGGAGATTGCATTTTAGCGGTTATTAAATCCACGGCAACCAATCATGGGGGACATAGCAATGGATATACAATCCCTAACCCCAATGCGCAGGCGCAACTAGTCGAAGAAAACTTTTTGAAAGCCGGTATAGACCCCCGGACGATCAGTTATGTAGAGGCAGCCGCAAATGGGTCTACATTGGGAGACCCTATTGAACTTGCTGCTTTGAATAAAGCATTCCAGAAATTCACGACCGAGCAGCAATTTTGTGCCATTGGCTCAGTCAAATCCAATATTGGGCATGCAGAAGCGGCTTCGGGGATATCACAGCTAACCAAGGTCATATTGCAATTGTGGCATCGAAAACTGGTTCCTACCATTAAGGCCGAGAAGCTTAACCCTAATATTAATTTCAGTAATACTCCATTTTATTTGCAGCGGGAAGTTCAGGAATGGGAGCGGCCTGTAATTGAGATGCAGGGAGAAAAACGGGAATTCCCGTTGCGGGCAACCGTAAGCTCCTTTGGTGCGGGAGGCTCTAATGTGCATTTCATTCTGGAAGAATATATCCCTTCAGAAAAAGACAACATTCATTTACGAGTGGCAGATCAGCCCGAAGTGGTGATTCTCTCGGATATAAACCGGGAGAGACTGATGGCGCTTGCCAATCAATTACTGGGATATCTGGAGCAGCAGAGCGATGATGCCTTACAAGATATTGCCTTTACACTTCAGACAGGTCGCGAAGCGATGACATGGCGGGCGGCAATCGTAGCGAGTACGCGGCAGGATCTACTCACGGGTCTTAGGGAACTTCTCGAAATAGCTGATAGCGGCAACGGGCCAGAAGGGGCATCTATTCCTTTATTTATAGGAGAAAGCGCAGAAGACTCAAACACGAGTGCGCTTCTCTCAGGGAAAATAGGAGAGACCGTTTCTCAATTGCTGCTAGAGGAGAAAAACATGGAAAATATAGCGATGTATTGGACCCAGGGGGGCAGGATTTCATGGGAGGCACTCCATGAGGATAAAGATGTCCGCAGGATTCCTCTACCGATAACCCAGTTTTAAACATAAACAGGGAACCGATCACTATCAGATAGAAATTACAAATTATTCTGGAGGTAAATCATGAGGGAATTTAAAGATAAGATAGCCGTAGTTACAGGAGCTGCCAGTGGGATTGGCCGCGCTATTGCGGACCGATGTGTAAATGAGGGCATGAAGGTCGTTCTTGCGGACATTGAGGAGGAGGCCCTTCTAAGGGCCGAAAAACAATTGAAAGACATGGGCGCAGAAACGTTATCCGTAGTGACGGATATTTCCAAAGAAGCTGATATACGTGCATTAGCGCAAAAAACGGTTCAGACATTTGGAGCTGTGCATCTTTTGTTCAACAATGCAGGGGTGGACGCCGGCACGGGCTGCTTATTGTGGGAAAATACGGTGGCAGATTGGCAGTGGGTAATAAACGTAAACATATGGGGGATTCTCTTTGCAACTGAAGTTTTTGTTCCTATTATGCTGAAACAGAAAACCGCATGTCATATTGTGAATACAGCATCCATCGCCGGACTATTGTCCGGCCCCGGTAATGGAATATATAGCGCGTCAAAACATGCCGTTTTAAGCTTGTCTGAAACGCTACACCAAGAACTCAGATTGATAGGTTCCAATGTAGGAGTTTCGGTTGTCTGCCCTGGGTTCGTACGTACCCAAATTATGGATGCGGAACGGAACCGACCGACGGAGCTGAGTAAGCAGACCGGACTAGGAAATCTTCCCCCGGAAAGACAAGTCATTAATCAATTGGCCCGCAAGGCTGTCCAGAATGGAATACTTCCAGAAGATGTAGCAAATCAGATGTTTGAGGGAATCAAAAAGGGGCAGCTATATATCATAACAGAGCCGAAATTCAAACCTGCAATAAGACAACATATGGAGAATGTTCTTAACGAAAGCAATCCTACACCTTCCCAAATGCAATTAGTTCGCAATTTACTGTGAAATATTTATTTCAAATGGTTTTATTAGGATTTTAACAATGAGTATGTTGTGGGAGGTTAGAATGGACAGATCTGTAATTTTTATGTTTTCAGGCCAAGGCTCACAATACTACGGCATGGGAAAAGAATTATATAGGTTAAATTCAGTTTTTCGGAAATGGATGACCAAGTTGGATGAGATTCATACGGATATTACAGGCAGGTCCGTATTAAAAATGCTGTACGACGACAACCGTGGGAGGGGGGACGTGTTTGATAGCCTGTTATATACTCACCCTGCAATTTTCATGGTGGAGTATGCCCTCACACAGGTATTACTGGAAAAGGGGATTTATCCTGATTATGTTTTGGGTTCCAGCCTCGGTGAGTTTGCATCTGTTGCTGTGGCTGGCTGTATGAGTTATGAAGATACTCTTCAAAGCCTTGTCAAGCAAGCACAAATGGTAGAAAACTACTGTCCAAAGGGTGGCATGCTGGCCGTAATTGGCGACCTCAGTCTGTATGACCAAATATCCGTATTGAATGCCAACTCAGAGTTAGCATCAATCAACTACGACTCGCATTTTGTCATTTCTGGCAGCTGTGAGGAACTGGAAAAAATTGAACGCTACTTGATAGCTAATGAGATTATATGTCAAAGACTGCCGGTCCAGTTTGCTTTTCACTCTTCCTTAATGGACCCTATAGCCTTGGAATATACAGCGTTTTTAAAGCTTAAAACTCTAAGGAATCCGACCATAAATATGGTCTCATCTATGTACGGAGGCAAGGCGACATCCCTTGACAACCATTTTCTTTGGGATGTTGCTAGAAAACCTATCCGTTTTCGGAACGCTTTAAAATGTCTGGGAGACGGGGACGGGGTTATCTATATTGACCTTGGCCCTTCAGGCACTCTTGCTAATTTTGTGAAGTACAATTTTGGTAGCAAGAAAATGGCAAGTATTTGTTCTATTCTTTCACCTTTTCAAAACGATATGAAAAATTTGGATCGTCTATTTGAAATATTCGACTAATATGCATTCACTAGCAAAAAGGAGGACACAAATGATCGCATATCTGTTCCCTGGACAAGGGGCTCAAGCCAAAGGCATGGGAGTAGAACTATTTGACGAATTTCAGGAATTGGTTGCAAAAGCGGATGCTATTCTTGGTTATTCTATTAAAAAACTGTGTCTTGAAGATCCTGCCAATCAACTAGGACAAACGGATTTTACCCAACCGGCGCTATTTGTCGTAAACGCTTTGAGTTATCTTAATACATTAAAAGAGACTGGAAGAAGACCTGATTATGTTGCAGGACATAGCCTGGGTGAATACAATGCCTTATTTGCCGCAGAGGCATTTGACTTTGAAACGGGCTTGAAGCTGGTTAAAAAAAGAGGAGAGCTGATGGTCAAGGCTACCGGTGGTGGTATGGCTGCGGTCATAGGCTTGAAGGAGGAAGTATTTAGAGAAGTTATCGAGAAAAATAATTTAAGGGAGATTGATGTTGCCAATTTTAATTCGCCAAGCCAGATTGTCATCTCAGGACCGAAGGAAATGATTGAACGGGCGCAGCCAATTTTTGAGGATGCAGGAGCCACAAACTATGTGATTTTAAATGTAAGCGGAGCATTTCACTCTAGGTATTTGGAAGATGCCAGACAGAGATTTGAGGCCTATGCGTCACAGTTCGAATTCTCAAAATTAAAAATACCAGTCATTTCAAATATCTATGCCAGACCCTACAGGCAGCAAGATGTAAGAAGTACGCTGATCAACCAGATCGTAAGTCCGGTCAAATGGTCGGAAAGTATAAGATATCTAATGGGTAAAAATGTAACCCAATTCATCCAGGTTGGACCTGGAAAAGTCATAACAGGGTTGGTTAACGCAATACAACGAGAAGCAGAACCGCTGATTGTGAGGGAGGATGAAGAACATAGCGAGCAGGTACAGGAAGTAAAGTCGAGGAATAGTATATCCGGCCAACGATTTACGGCGGAGTCTCTTGGTCATAGCGAATTCAAACAATATTATGGACTTAAATACGCGTATCTTATGGGTTCGATGTATAAGGGAATATCTTCAAAAGAGATGGTCGTTAAGGCAGGTAAGGCAGGAATGATGGGATTCTTTGGGGCAGGGGGAGTCAAAATTAGGGCCCTTGAAGAAGCTATAAAGTATATTCAGAAAGAATTGAACCAAGGCGAAGCCTATGGAATGAATCTTATTCATGTTCCTGATCACCTGGAAATAGAAAATAACATCGTTGATTTATACATAAAATACGGTGTTAGAACTATTGAAGCCTCTGCGTTTATGAGTATAACGCCTTCTTTGGTAAGGTACAGATTGAAAGGTTTAAAACGAGATGAAAAGGGGATCGTAACACCGCAGAACAGGATTATAGCGAAAGTATCAAGACCCGAGGTTGTGGAGGCATTCTTGAGTCCTGCGCCTCAGAATATCGTAAATAAACTGCTAGAGGAAAATAGGATAAGCCGGGATGAGGCCCGGATGGCGATGGAAATTCCTATGGTAGACGATCTGTGCGTCGAGGCTGATTCGGGCGGGCATACGGATCATGCGGTTGCATATGTACTGGTTCCGTTAATGCTTAAAATGAGGGATGAAGCGTTACTTAAGTATAAATACAATAAAAGTATAAGGGTAGGGGCAGCCGGGGGGATAGGGACTCCACAAGCAGCTGCGGCAGCGTTTATACTGGGTGCGGATTTTATCATGACAGGATCAATCAACCAATGTACGGTTGAAGCAGGGACAAGTGATGATGTAAAAGATTTGCTCCAGCAGTTAAATATACAGGATACAGACTACGCTCCCGCAGGGGATATGTTTGAAATAGGAGCGAAAATTCAGGTTATGAAAAAAGGAGTTTTTTTCCCGGCCAGGGCGAATAAATTATATGATCTTTACCGTAATTATAACTCCATAGATGAAATTGATAGCGGAACCAAAAAATATATTGAAGAAAAGTATTTTAAGAAGAGTATTGAACAAGTATATGAAGATATTAAAGCTTATTACCCGGCTGAGATCATTGAAAAAGCTGAAAGAATTCCTAAACGTAAGATGGCGTTGATATTTAGATGGTACTTTACTTATTCTACACGACTTGCAATGAATGGAGACAAACACAGTAAGGTTGATTATCAAGTACACTGCGGACCAGCCCTTGGCGCTTTTAACCAATGGGTCAAGGGAACAGTCTTTGAGAATTGGAAGAACAGGCATGTTGATGAAATAGGACAAAAAATAATGGTTGAAACTGCGGAATACCTGAATGAAAGGTATAAAGCTTTAACGATAATGTGAGTATAAGTGTGGAGAAAAATAGAAATTATTAAGATAATAGGGGATAAAAGAAAGTGAGGTTTTTCATGCATAGTTATAGGACTCATAACTGTGGAGAACTGGATCAAAAACATGTCGGCGAAGTAGTGAGAATTGCAGGATGGATAAAAAATATGCGTGACCATGGCGGGGTTATTTTTATTGACCTTAGGGACCATTATGGAGTAACGCAGGTTGTTGTTTCTGATAATAACGAATTGAAAGATTTTGTATCAAAGATCAGTAGGGAGTCAACCATTTCTGTTACAGGTACTGTATGTAACAGATATGAAAATACGATTAGTCCCACTATGAAAACCGGGCATATTGAGTTAGCTGCCAATGAGATAAAAGTTTTAGGGAAGGTAGTGAATCCATTACCTTTTGAAGTAACTTTAGCAAATGAAGCTCGGGAGGATTTAAGATTAAAGTATCGTTTCTTGGATCTGCGGAATGAAAAACTACACAATAATATTATACTTCGTTCTAAAGTAATTCAAAGTATCAGAAGAAAGATGATCGATTTGAATTTTTTAGAGATTCAGACACCTATCCTGACAAGTTCATCTCCAGAAGGCGCCAGAGACTATTTAGTTCCTAGTAGAGTGCATCCAGGTCAATTTTATGCCTTGCCTCAAGCACCTCAACAATTTAAACAATTATTAATGGTTTCGGGCTTTGATAAATATTTTCAAATTGCTCCTTGCTTTAGAGATGAGGATGCAAGGGCAGACAGATCACCAGGCGAGTTTTATCAGCTGGATTTGGAAATGGCTTTCGCAACACAGGAAGATGTCTTTAATGTAGTTGAAAATATGCTATATGAAGTTTTCTCCGAATTTACAAATTTTAAAATCTCAAAGCCTTTTAGCAGGATTCCATATCAAGAAGCCATGCTCAAATACGGGAGCGATAAACCTGATTTAAGAAATCCATTAATTATCCATGATGTTACAGAGCTGTTTACAGAGACTGATTTTAAAGTATTTGAAAATAAAACGATAAGAGTTATTGCTGTTCCTGGTTGTGGTGCACAGCCAAGAAGCTTTTATGACGATATAGTAAACTTTGCTGTTGAGGCTGGAGCGAAAGGCCTATCATGGATTAAGTTCAATGATGATATGTCTCTTAGTGGCTCTATTGCAAAATTCATCTCTGAAGAGGTGAAAAACCAATTAATACATGTTACGCAAGCTAGTTCAGGATATGCACTGTTTTTTGCTGCTGACCAACTTAAAAATGTAGAAAAAATAGCCGGTGCTGTCAGAAATCAATTAGGAAAAAGACTGGATTTGCTGGAAAAGGATATATATAAATTTTGCTGGATAGTTGATTTTCCTATGTTTGAATTGGATCCTGATACTCATAAAATTGGATTTAGCCATAATCCTTTTTCGATGCCACAAGGTGGTATGGATGCGCTACTGAATATGAATCCTCTTGATATCCTTGCGTACCAATATGATATTGTGTGTAATGGGATTGAACTGTCCTCGGGTGCTGTCCGGAATCATGATACGGAGATTATGGTAAAAGCCTTTGAGATTGCAGGTTATACATATGGAGACATCAAGAGTAAATTTCCTGCACTCTTTAATGCTTTTCAATTTGGGCCGCCGCCTCATGCAGGTATAGCACCTGGAATTGATAGGATTGTTATGATCATTGCAAATGAATCGAATATCCGCGAGGTTATTGCTTTTCCAATGAATAGCAAAGCGCAGGATCTATTAATGGGAGCACCTTCGGGGGTTACTGAGAAACAATTGAGAGATGTTCATATAAAATTGGTAAATACTCAGCCAGATACAGAATAAACAGATTCAACAACATACTGAAAGCAAAGGCTCAATCCGGCACGTATTTAAATCTCATTGAGTGTGTTAAAAACTCTCCCTGCTAGATGCAGAGGAGAGCTTTTTTATTTAGCTCAGATTAGGGTTGTTCACGATGACAATCTTTATCGGTACACTGGAAGGTATGCAGGCTTATCGAGTGGAGCTATACCAAAAAGTAGAAATTATAGGAATACAGGAAAATCGAAATAGCTAGAAACGAAAGAATCAGCGTCGCGGTGTATACCTTTCTTAACAATGTAGTTTGGGTAACACTGCATCTTCTTACAGCAAGATAGGTGGCCGGTACAAAGGCAAGCCCCAGTACCCAGAAAAAGATAATATTCAAATTGAAATTGGACATAGGCTGATAGGGGTCGTCTATCAATTGGATGCTTGAAGCAATGAGATTGACGATCACAAGCAGACCCAGCAAGGGTATTACGGTTACACTGTCAGGCAAGGGAAGCCGCGAAGTACTCTTCTGCTTTCTTGCGTCCTTGAGCTTCCGCAGCCATCCAATAATACCGAAAATAGACCCAAGCGCAAACCAAATACCACATCCCCCGACCAGAATATAACTGAAAATGGATGTTTGCAGGAAGGATATCGGCAATTGGTCATCGATCACTCCATATGACAACTGCGTCACTTTACCATCGGCATTGGTTAAGAAAAAAAGACGGCTGATATTTAGGCCCGCATGATCATAAGGAGTGCTCCCGGGAGTCACACGTTCAAAAAAATAGGGTTTGGTTTCTACATAATCAACATTAATATTCATGGATGGAATACTCAGAGTGATTCCGCCATTGCCGTTGGCTGTGACCACTTCTTCCGCATTGGATAATACGGGTATAAGCTTCAATATACCAGATGATACTGCGCGAGCAGAACGGTATTTTCCCGCCACATCCCCGCTATGCTTCAACGTGCTGTCCGCTTGCGGAGTAGCGTCGGAACCCCCGACAAACAGGTCAATGAGTTCGCTTCTCGCCCCGGACATTTCATTTTCCACATTAGTCAGAATACTGATCCCAAAGTTTTGATCCGGCACGATAGAGACCAGAGAGGAGAATGAATCTGTATTTCCACCGTGCTCGATAACACGATAATCTCCCGCGAACCGTTCCCAAAAGCCATGGGCATTCCCCGGAAGCTCGGGATAGTGGGTATACGAAGCCTCATGCATTTCTCGCAAGGTTTCATTCTTGTTGAACAGCGAATATTTTAAGGAATGGTCCATGTTCAGATGAGCAAGCATAAAATGAGCCATGTCCTCCGAAGTAATGTTTAACGCACCAGCCGGCACATCATTAAAGAAAACATTCGGCTTTGCCACCCAGTTTCCATCCTTCTTGGAGTAGCCTGTTGCTTTATGTTCGATAACCTCTGGGATAAGATCATACCGTTGTGTAAAGTAAGAATGTTTCATGTCCAGAGGCTCAAATATATGTTTCTGAATATAGGTTTCAAAAGGCATTCCGGATACACGTTCTATAATATAACCGGCCAGGTTGGTCCCAAAGTTGGAATAAGCAATCACTGTTCCAGGCTCATAAATCTGTTGAGGCTGATTTCCGGGTGCGATATGCTCCTTGAGAGGCCTAAGATCAGCAGCATCATGAACCAGAAGTCTTTCCAGGCGCTCCTCAAAACCTGCCGTGTGGCTCATCAGTGATTTCAGGGTAATAGGCTTATCAAAAGAAGGCTTGAGAAAGCCGTCAGGCAAGTATGTGCGGATGTCCGTATTCAAATCCAGCTTTCCTTGCTCAACCAGTTGCATTACTGCCGTCCAGGTGAACAATTTCGATACGGAACCGGCCTCCATATAGGTTGTTTCCGTACTCATGGGTGTTTGTTTCTCGATGTTTGCGTATCCGTAACCTTTTAAAAAAACAATTTTTCCGTCCTTTACTATGGAAACCGCAGCACCAGGAATCGCTGTTCCTATATATTTTTTCATAATTTGATCTGTTCTGTTTTCGATTTCGGAAATCGGAATTCCAGAGGGAGTGGTTGGAACGGACCCAGAAGCATATGCCTGAACCGGGATAAATGCCATCAATGCCAACAGGAACAAAGAGGCAAATCGTTTTTTCAATTTCATATCAAGTCTCCTTTTTGCTGCGCTTGGATCTTTAAGAGCAGTCTGTTTTTTGGAACATTTTTAGTGTAGCAGTCAAGTCTTTCTTATTTCTCTCCTGTTCCTTACTTTTTTCTTTCTCAAATGAAGCTTCAACTCTCAAATGATTTACCGAAAAAAAGCTATATTTACGTTGGTACAGCTTTATATGTATGTTGACAACCTATAAAATAAAGACATGAAGAATCCTCATAGTTGAAAAAAATAGGAGATGACTATAAATGAAAGCCTGTGAACCTCTGACTATTTCATCTGAAAGCGGATACAATCTTCAAACTGATGAAAGTGTGCCCATTGCCCACGCTTGGAACATGATTGCGCGAGATCATAAGCAAGTGTTTGGCTGCGAGCCATTGCTAACAGAAGTAGAGCCCTCGATCATTATCCGTTATGCGCAGGAAGGAGATAGCTGTCCGCATTGGCCAGAGGGCTATTGTTTGCGTTTTGTTGCTGGTAGCAAGGGAACGGTACTCCATATTATTGGCCGTGATGAATTAGGAATTATTTATGGACTGCTTCATTACAGCCGTTTCGCTCTGGGTGTGGAGCCGTTCTGGTTCTGGGCGGAGATTCTACCGCCTAAGCGGGATACCATAGTTTTGCCGAGTCAGAATGTTGACAGTATACTGTCCAAGGTCCGATATCGGGGATGGTTTGTCAATGATGAGGTATGCTTGATTGGCTGGAAGGATGATTATCCACCGACGGAGCAGGTGTGGCAGCCCGTTTTTGAAGCGTTACTGCGCTGTGGTGGAAATATGGTGATTCCCGGAACCGATTTACCACGCACAGGTATCCATCATAAGCTTGCAGCAGACATGGGCTTATGGATCACACATCATCATGCTGAACCGTTGGGGGCGGAGATGTTTTTGCGCGCCTTTCCGGGTAAACAAGCTAGCTACAGAGAGCATCCCGAGTTGTTCGAACAGCTGTGGCAGGAAGCGATTGAACGGCAAAAGGAAGAGAAGATTGTATGGGTATTATCTTTTCGCGGGCAGGGTGACAAGCCTTTTTGGGAAGATGATCCTTCCTTTAATACGCCGGACAAACGTGGACAATTAATCTCATATGTGGTTCGCAAGCAGTACAATATGATCTGTGAATTTGTGGAGCATCCCGTGTGCTGCATGGCGATGTATGGTGAGATTGCCGAGTTATACAAGCAGGGGCATATTGAAGTACCCGAAGGGGTGATCAAAATATGGGCTGACAATGGTTACGGTAAAATGGTATCTCGGCGTCATGGGAATCTTAATTATCGTGTACCAGCATTGCCTGAGGCGCAGGATGGGGGCAAGAATGGAGTATATTACCATGTGACCTTCCACGACTTGCAAGCGTCAAACCATCTTACCCAATTTCCCTCCTCAGCCAGCTTGATTGTAGAGGAATTAACAGCAGCGTTTACTTCAGGGGCGGACGAGTACCTGCTGGTCAATTCAGGTAATATTTTGCCACATGTATATACGCTGGATTTAGTAGCAAATTTATGGACAAAGGGTGAAGTGGATGCTGAAGATCAGCTTACTGATTTTATCGGGCGGCTGTACAGTAGTCAGCTTCAAGAGATTTCCCAATTATACCGGGATTATTCCCGCTGCACTATAGTTTATGGCCCGCACAAGGATGATCGGGCAGGGGAGGAATTCTATCACCATCCAGCTCGGCAAATTATGGGGTATTGGCTACAAGGCAAGGAAAGCCGTGATGAACGGCTGTACTGGGCTACTGGAGAAAGGACTTTTCCTGAACAGGTACGCTGGTTCAAGGAAAAAGCCGAGTCGGCAATCCCGGACTGGGTTGAACTGCGAGAGCGGTGTCTACGAATCATGAAGCAGTTGTCAGAAGATGAATGTCGAAGGCTGTATAATCAACTGCTTGTGCAGATTGAACTGCATCTAAGTGGCTCACGTGGACTGGCAAGCTTATGTAGCGCTTATGGGCTGTTCCTTGAAAAAGATTATCCACGAGCATTTATACAAGCTTCTCATGCCGTTTGGAGCTACCGAATGGGTAAAGAAGCTTTATCGCTCGCAGGAACTGGAAGATGGGAGCATTTCTACCGGGCAGATTGGTTAACCAATCTAGATAACACTATTTCTCATGCGGACACTGTGCGGAGATTTCTTCGTCTTCAGGGAGACAGTCCGGATATGTTCCTGTGGTCCAAACAATATTTAATGCCAGAAACAGAGAAACATATCTACCTAGAGAATACGCATCGCAAGCCCCTTTCCGATGATGAGTTGGCACGCAGTCTGGAGAAGGTATTATATTAAAAAGGGAAGGCATGTGGCATAAGAAGCAACAGCGTCTGCCTGCAACCTTTCCAGCTTATACTACGTCAATGAAGTTGTTAATGGCCAAGCGGCCTAATTCAACTACAAGGTGGAACTTAACATGAGTATGAGAAAAAGTGCATTTGCAGCCATTACAACTGTAGCCATTTTGTCCTTCTCCATTGGAGGTCAAATGTCTGCGGCAGACCGTCAATTTAAGGATTTGGATAACGTAAGTGGTAAAGAAAAAATTATATCCCTTAAAGATCAGGGTCTACTCAAAGGTGTCTCTGACACGCAGTTTCTCCCGTCATCTAAAGTGACCGCTGCCCAAGGCATTCAGTTGATCTCCGGCGGACTCCAGCTCAGTTTGGCCGCGATTGATTTTAATAAGGCGCCACAGGCCAGCGGACTGTTTACCCATGTTAAGGATACTGCATGGTATGCCGAAGCCTTTATCAACGCGCATTATAATGGCGTAGAGATTCCAAAGGATATTGATCCTGCCAAAGCTCTGACTAAGGAAGAGTTCACCCACATGCTGATTCAGGGCATGGAAAAAGCAGGCGTTCTTCCGATGATTAAAATTGCACCTGCGAATATTGCGGATGACAGCGAACTGGAGCCTTCTTACCAAGGTAGCATTCAACGCTCGCTAGTCTACAAGGTCAATACCTTGGATGCAAATGAAAAGTTTCATCCAAAAAAAGAGATTACACGTGCCGAAGCTGCTGTTATGTTATATAATGCATTGGAATACCTGAATGCTCATACAAAATCGTAATAAATACAGCAATAAAGAGCTTTTCTTCTGAGGGAATTAAGCTTTCAGTTACTTGACATCATTATCGTTAATGTTATAATAAGGAAATCGAATTTAGACCTGCGGTAGCTGATTACCGTAAGGATATTTTCCTGGTCCTTCGGCATATAACACAGGTAACGAATAAATAAGCTGGCTCCGGATGAGGAGTTCAGCTTATTTTTTTGGATCAAAAAGCTTACCGTTTTCACAGATCTACATATTGAGAGGAGACAGGGGTATGTTTGGGAATGACTGGGATGATGTACTACGAGAAGAGGTCGAAAAGCCATACTTTAATGAATTAAGGCATACGTTAGCCCGAGAGTACAAGTTACATAAGGTATATCCTCCAAAAGAAGACTTGTTTTCCGCACTTAAATTAACGCCATTTCATCTGACCAAAGCGGTTATATTGGGACAGGATCCATATCATGGAGAGGGACAAGCTCACGGTTTGAGCTTTTCTGTTAGACCTGGTGTGCGAACACCGCCATCTCTACTAAATATATATAAGGAGCTTCGCGATGATATCGGTACTCCCATTCCGAATCAGGGATACCTCGTTCCTTGGGCTGAGCAAGGTGTGCTGCTGCTAAACAACGTGTTAACCGTACGTGAAGGACAACCGCAATCTCACCAGGGAATAGGTTGGGAACGTTTCACGGATGCTGTCATTGAAGCGATTAATGAGCGCGAGCAGCCAGCAGTGTTTATTTTGTGGGGGAGCCATGCTCAGAAAAAAGCAAGCTTCGTGAATACCAGCAAGCATTTGGTGCTGAAATCCGTTCATCCGAGTCCATTGGCGGCTCACAGAGGCTTTTTTGGCAGCAAGCCTTTTTCGCGTACCAATGCATTTTTGCAGGAGCATGGAATGGAGCCGATTCGGTGGGAGATTCCTAACCGCTAGCACTGGAGGTGAGGACATGCGTCAATGGAAGGGACGTCAGGTCATTTTATATCACGGCAACAACGATCATACCCAGAAGGTGCGCGGCACGCTTGAAAAATGGGATGATATACGAAAGTGCGTTATTTTAGGCCCGAAAATGCTGGCTATTCCTTTTGAAAATATTACGTATATTACCATGCTTCCTCCGGGGCGTGAGCGTAGAAGCCGCCATCCGGCGAAGCTCAACGCTATCGGTTATGTAATGAGTGTTCCGTTACAGTTTGATAATGCCATTCATTTTCAGTCGGCGGTGACGATTTGGAGAGAAGATCAGCTGATTGCTTATAATGTAAAGCTGGTTAGTCACTCGGCACACAATGTAATCCTTGAAGATGGACAAACCTTATCTAAAGAAGAGCATTTGTTTGTGGTAAGGTCACTGCGTGGAGAACTTTAACTGTAATTATTCACCTTTTTTTGATGAAGGGTTCAATTTAGTCAGCTGCTAACCGATAAAAGTAATGGGATTGTTAATTATATCCTATTTTATAGAGATGAAACTAAGGGAGAGAAACGAATGGAGCGTATGAAACGTATGAGCAAACGGAGTACCTTCTTACTTGCTTTGCTGATGTTTGTATTTGCAGCATGGCCAGCGGGTTTGATCCGGGCTGAGGAGAGCACGACCTCCACGGTACAGTGGGACAGTCAAAATCCGACTACATTGAATCTGGGTGGAAGCCCCGCTCAATTAAAAGTGTGGTCATTGACTGAAAAGGGCAAAGAAGATGTTACCCAAAAGGCAGAATGGATCTCTGGGGATTCAAGCATTTTAAAGGTTGATAAGGGGCTCATTACTCCTGTGTCAAAAGGGCAGATTAAGATTGTTGCCACATATGAGAAGCAAACGGTAAGTACAACGATTACAGTAAAATCGCCTTACAGCAAGCTGCAATTAAATCCGTCTAGTCCCATTAATTTGACGATTGGCGGAGAATCAAAGCAATTGACTGCTCAAGGTGTACTTGCTGGAGGTGGGACGGAAAATGTATCCGGTGTCGAATGGACTTCTTCGAATGCGGCTGTTGCTACCGTTGAAGATGGTCTTGTTCGTCCACTTGCCAAAGGCGTGACTTACATTAAAGCAAGCAAAGATGAACTTAAAGCACAAACGATTGTGTATGTGCGTTCTTCTTCTCAGGCGTTAGTATTGAGTGCAACTGGGGCCAAATCGGTCTTTCTGGGTAGCTCCCCAATTCAGGTTAGTGCAACCGATGTCAACCTGACTGGCGGCAAAACAGATGTAACCAACACGGCAGAATGGACTTCCTCCAATCCGCTGGTTGCCACAGTCGAGCAAGGTAAAATCACACCAATGGATGCAGGCAATTCGACGATTACAGCGTCCTATCACGGTTTGAGCAAGACTCTGAAGATTAATGTACTTCCAACGGTTGAAAAACTGGTTTCGAGCAAAGCCAGTCTGACTCTCGAAACAGGAGGCAAAACTTCTCTTCCGAGTATATCTGCTTATTTGGTCAATGGGGCAAAAAAAGCAGTTCAATCCGATGTAAAATGGAGCTTAAGCAGTGAAAGTGCAGTTAAAATAGCAAATGGTAAGCTAGTTGCAGTGAACCCAGGCAGTGCAACATTGACAGCAACGGTAGGTGCACTCAAACTGGATATTCCAGTGACTGTGCAATACAAAGTGCTCAAGCTGACCGCTTCTGAGAAAAAATATGTATTGGTTGCAGGCCAAGAAGCAAGTATTCCGACAGTAAAAGCACACATGGCTGGTGGCGGAATACTTGATGTTACCAATCAGGTAAGCTGGGTAGGTACAACAGCCGCAGTTACAGTAGCAAATGGTAAAGTAAAAGCGGTGAATGGCGGTAACTCTGGAATCAAGGCTATGTATATGAACAAATATGTGAAAGTACCTGTCATTGTGGAAGGAGCCATTTCTACATTGACACCAAGCTTTTCGAGTGCTGATATGAATTTGAAAGGAAGCAAGTCCATCAAAGTCATCGGCATATATACGGAAGGTAAAAAAGCTACGCTGAGCAGTAAAGTGAAATGGACAACATCGAATGCTTCCGTAGCGATCGTAAAAGGCTCTTCCATTAAAGCCGTTGGAATTGGAAACGCAACGATTACGGGCACATATCAGGATAAGTCGTTTAACGTTGAGATCAAGGTCACACCTAAGCTGCTCAAACTGGTATTGAGCAATAAAAACCTGAAGCTACCTAAAGGTTCCTCTCAAGTGCTTAGTGTGAATGCAGTTTATGATTCAGGTGCAACTACCGATGTGACAAGCTCAGCGGTATGGACATCTTCCAAACCGTCGATCGTACAGGTTACTGGCGGTCAGGTGAAGGCGATTGATACCGGAAGTTCCAGTATCAAAGTAGTTTATGGTGGTAAGACTGTAGCGACATCGGCTAGAGTGTTAAAATAGTCTACGCATATTGCCACATCCACTTATACAAAATAACCCCCGGTCCAAAGACCGGGGGTTATTTTCAGCTTATTCTACGCCGTCCTGATAATGATTTTTCCAGTGCTTATCGCCTTTGTGTGCGAAGTCTTCAACTGTCTTTTCCAAAGTAGCTACCAGTTGGGCTTTAATCTCAGAAATTGTGTCTCGGAACAGTCTTTCTTCCGTACCATTAATTTTTTCACCATATAGAGCCTGAGCGGCTATAAATTGACGATGTTGCTCCACAAAACTGTCAATCGAATGCAATGCATGCTCCACGTATTGGGAAATGCTATGATGCTCGTTAGGCAGTTGCAATTTTAATTCATGAACTCTGTTTAATAATGCCATGATGATCACCTCGTGGGTTTTGTTATGTCAATAATTATACATTATTTTCGGAAAACTTTCATTAAATTTTGATTAAAATGTGACTTTTATTATGTCATGATTGCATTTTCACTGGTGATCAGGCATAATTTTCGGAATTTTTTCGTTCTTTCCTTTGTGCCGTGATTTTAAAATTTAATATATATGATACGAAGATGATATAAGAGCAAGCTGCGACAGCTGTCTTTCTGACATGTTATAATGGGGAAAAAGCCCAGTCGGAAAGGTTGTCAGTAAGGTATGAAGCTTTTTAAAGGTTTATTTTGGGGGATTCTGATCAGTCTTCTCCTGTGGTGTGCTTTGTTCGGGCTTGTCCACTGGATGTCTCATTAAGTCGCTCCCTGTATCTTATACAATAACTCTTGCGACCGTATCCACGTCATTAACGGAAATCGTATATACGTGTTCGTCATCGTAGAGCTTGAATTGCTGAGTTTCTTGGTCAGATAGGAGCTTAGGCCAGCCAATTAAGGTACTTCCATTCAGTAACCGGACTACAACGGCTTGCATTTGGCTCACGGCCAGTTTGATCTCATCGTTCATTCGTACAACCTCCTCTCTATACTATTTGTCGTCGAATATTCAACCTTTTTTTATAGTCAGTAAGGGGTTACAAAAAATAAAATCCGGGGATTACCTTAGTTGAAGGTATCTACTGGAATAGCTTGAAGGGAAGAGGGAAATTGAAGAAAAAATTGCTAAGTTTTATAGCTTTAGTGCTGTTAGCTGCGGGCGCGTACTGGTTTGAAGGAGGCAATCTTCTTACGAAAATGACAGGAGAGAACCCGCCTTCATCGGCTCAGGTTACGCTGCAATTCCCGTCAGGTCGTTACCCTGAAACAGCGCAGCATATTAAGGAAGCCATTCAGGCGGGAAAATCACCGGTATGCACAATTGATCGTGAAGGAGCCGAGCAAAATCGCAAGCATTCGCTTGCAGGTGTTCCCACTCGTAAAGGATACGATCGTGACGAATGGCCGATGGCTATGTGCTCAGAAGGTGGCAAAGATGCAAATATCAAATACATAGCCCCTAAGGATAATCGTGGGGCAGGATCATGGGTCAGCCACCAATTGGATGAGTATAAGGATGGAACTCGTGTGAAATTTGTTGTGAAATAGTGCTGTTACTTTTTATTACCTTGGGCTGTTTCCTGTCTGGCCTTAATCAACGCCAGAAAATCAAAAAAATCACCTAGTGTATTGAAGCCGGCACCTAAAATGGCCAAGTCTTCAGCGGATAGTTGGTCAAACCATTCCATTTGCTTAGCATCAAACATATTATCACCGCCAACCATTGATAATGTATAGTATGTACTGACGGCAACGAAGGTCAGGGCTCTGGCATACCATTTAAGTATGCCTGTTTTTTGTGCAGAGGATGTGTAGAACGCATGTTTAAATTTAATTTTTATACTAAAATCGTCTCCATCGTTATCGTATTGCTCATACCTGTGCTGATCCTGTATGTCTATTCTAATCAGACAACGACAGGTGTATTACGTGAGGAGCTGAATCAATCTAATTATAATCAGCTGACTTTTTTTCAAAACCAGGTGAATACGAATATTGAAATGATTTCCTCCTGGCCGCATCTGCTGATTCATGATCCCGATGTAGCCAGTTTTCAAGCGATTTTTTTGAAGGACAAGGTTCTCAATCTGGATGGAATTAACCTGGTCAAACGGATTCAAACCAAGCTTGGGCTTCAGGAAAGCTCTTCTAATTGGAGAACCGGGCTGAGTATCTATTCTCCTTCGCTTGGACGGGTTGTATCGGAGAATGGAGCAGGTTTATATGACCAGAAAAAACTAAATCAGCTGATAAAAGACGGCTGGCAGGTATCCAAAAAAAGATCATACGGGAAAGAACAATTTATATTTTCATTGTATACATTATCCCCGTTTTCTTCGCTTGGTAATCCAGAAACCGCTAACACGATTATTAAAGTTGAATTTGACAGCAGTAATATTCAGGATATGCTTGACCGCTTCAAAGGTGATGGTCGAAAGGAGCCTTTTTATTATAAAAAAGGCGTAGGAGCGATCTATAATCGTACTGCCAATGAAGAGCTGTCTGGACAGCTGATTTCAAAATTAGAAAAAATGGGGCTCCATGAAGTTGATAATCTGACTGTGAAAATTGGAGAAGAAAGCTACCTGGTTCATGCCGTTCTTTCGCAAACGACGGGGTGGTATTTGATTGATTATATGCCTTTGTCCGATATGATGTCTCCGATTTACTCATCGAATCGACTGTTTTATATAACTGTTGTTGGCTCGCTGCTGGTAGGCTTGATTGGCGCTTACTTGCTTCATTCACAGGTACAAGTGCCGATTCTTCAGCTTGTGCGGGCATTTCGGAGACTAAAGGATGGAGACTATGCTGTTCGATTAAGTCTAAGGGGGAGTCACGAGTTTGCTTTCCTGTCTAGTCAATTTAATCTGATGGTCGAACAGATTCAGGAGCTGTTTGAGAAGGTGTATGTTGAGCAGCTACATGTCAAGGAAGCGCGACTAAAGCAGCTACAGTCACAAATCAATCCGCATTTTTTTTATAATTGTTTTTCGTTTATTACAAGTATGGCGAAGCTGCGCAATCATGAGGCGGTCGTGGCCATGGCTCATAATTTATCCAGGTATTATCGATATACAACCAGACAGGAGCGGGATTTGGTTCCATTGTCAGAGGAAGTCGAATTTGTTCAATATTATTTGAACATACAGCAGATGCGTATGCCAAGGCTAACGTTCTTAATTCATGTTTCTTCACAGGCTAGCAGTCTGCTGATTCCGCCGCTTGTAGTGCAGCCACTGGTGGAAAATGCGGTGCTGCACGGGATAGAGCCTCAAGCGGAGGATGGTGTAATTCATATTTTAACCGAGCGTGTTGGCTCGTATATGTACCTGATTGTGGATGATAACGGACTCGGTTTGAGTAGAGAGGCTATAACTGCCCTGACATCAACGCTTGACAAGCCAGTGGAAGAGGAACATGGATATGGTCTATGGAATGTGCATCAACGCATGCGATTACATTTTGGGGAAGATGCAGGACTGGAATTCTCTTTGTCTCCATTGGGAGGATTGCGTGCAGTTTTAAAATGGTCGATCTCAACAGAAGAAGAGCATGCGAATGGTTTAATTGAGCCTTCGCCAAATTCGAATATAGTTAAAACGGAGGGACCAGATGGTTCAGATATTACTAGTAGATGATGAGAGTTATGTAACAGAAAGTCTGGCAGCTACCATTCCGTGGGAGACGCTAGGCATCGAGAGGGTTCATCAAGCGGCTTCCGCATTAACAGCAGTGGATGTGCTGGAAGCGTACGATATTGATATTCTGGTTACGGATATTCGTATGCCTGGTATGACGGGACTGGAGTTGATTGTTGAAGTAAACGAGCGATGGCCGCATATCCGAAGTTTGTTACTGACAGGCTATGCCGATTTTGAATATGCTAAAAAAGCGCTTCAGCTTAAGGCTTTTGATTACATTTTAAAGCCGGTAGATGATGATGAGTTTATCAAATGTGTGTCAGCCGCTATGGATTCGCTAAAGGAAGAATGGGAAGCATTTGACAAGGTTCATCAATTACAATATAGCCGCAGAAACGATTTTGGTGTACTGCGGACCCATTTGATGCATGATTTGCTACTCGGGCGTGATTTACCAGTACCCAAAATAGAGAGCAAAATGTCTGAGTACGAAATCAAGCTACGCACGGGACATCCTGCCAGTATGCTGCTTATTCAGCTAGGAAAGCATTTTTCTGATATGGACTATCATTCAGTCTCCTTAATTGAGTATGCGATTGGAAATATTGCCGAAGAAGTGTTCGCACCTGATTTTCACGTTTGGCATTGCAAAGCGCCGCATGACTGCTTAATTGTATTAATAGAAGGGAATTGGAATTCATTTCCTGAACGGAGTGTGGATGAGCAGAATCGTTTTTTGAGTGCGGCGATTGAGACCTTTCGAAAAAATGTGAGCAATTACTTGAAAGGGGAAATTTACGTTGCATTAACCGGATGGTTTAAGTTTCCAGAGGAACTGCCTAAGCTATATCAGACAGCGATTAGATCCTTATACTGGAACCATCAGGAGGAGACGGATACACTGCTATTCATAGAAGAACAGACAGAACAGCCACACAGCTCAGTTAAGTCACTGGAGGGGCTATATATGCCCCCTACGCTTACTCATCTGCTTGAATCCAGACAATGGGACGAGGCCGAAGCGAAAGTGAGCCGTGTATTTGGAAAAATGGAAGAGGTGGGATATACACGCGAGCATTTATATGAGCTGTTTATTTCGGTGACGAGCGCCTTTATGTATACAGCGCACAAACAAGGACGTTTCATTACGCAGATGGATCAAGTAGGCTTCGATCCGTTACATGCGCAGAAAATGGTTCATTCGTTCCCCCACCTCAAAGAGTGGATATTTTCCATGATGAACAAACTTAAATCTGAATGGTCCGCAAGCGAGCAAAGCGCTAAAAGCTATGTGGTCAAGCAGGTTCAGGAGCTCATCTCCCAGGATAAAGGCCAGGAGCTGTCTGTTAAGACGATTGCTGATCAGGTTTATCTTCATCCAGTCTATCTGTCTAAAATTTATAAAGCTGAAACCGGAGAAGGTCTGGGTGACTATATTATCCGAATGAGAATGGAGCGGGCTCTTTATTTGCTCAAATATTCCAACAAAAAAATATACGAAATTACGACAGAACTAGGCTACCAGAATCCCCAATATTTCAGTAAGATGTTCAAAAAGCATTACGGAATGACTCCGCATGAATTTCGGGACCAGTAAAGATGGGACCAGTAAGGACGAAACCAGCAAAGATCAGTTGGGAAAGGTGCAGAAATATTTATTTTGTGACATAGGCTGTGAAGAAAAGCCCTCTTATAATAAAAGAGTAGATAATGATTTTTAGAGGGGGAACAATATGCGAGTTCATTCGAAGAAAAAGCTGTTGTCGTTGCTCGCCGCAACTATGGTATTAGGAGTGGGCCTTGTGGGCTGCTCAGGTACGGGGAATGATGGAAATGCGGACAGCACAGCTAAAACTGAAAACGTATACAAAGAAAAATACAATCCAGAAGTCACAATTTCCACGGTATGGGGTGTAGATCCCGCCTTAAAATTTAAAAATGGTGAATCTATCGAAAATAACATTGCAACCAAATGGGCTAAAGAGAAATTCGGTATTAATATCAAATCACTCTGGTCCGTCACGGATACGAATGGCGCATTTGCTACAAAGCTGCGTTTGGCTATGTCCTCCGGTCAGGAGATGCCGGACGTCGTTGTACTGGGGACGGAGAATGAGCAACTGGCACAAGACATGATCGATTCTGGCATGTTTGCAGAGGTGGGTCCGTTGTTTGACAAGTACGCTTCGGATTCCTGGAAGCAAGCGATGAATCAGGATACAAACGTATGGAATCAGTATAGCCGAGATGGTAAGAAAATGGGTATTCCTGTGCTTGATTTTGCCTATAACCATGATTATGTATTGTGGGTACGACAAGATTGGTTGGATAAGCTGGGTATGAAGGCTCCAGAGACGATGGATGATCTGGAGAAAGTGATGGATGCCTTTAAAAATGAAAATCCGGACGGACTGGCTCCGAACAAAGTGATTCCGCTCAGCATCGGTTTCAAAACATCCATGAACACTTGGATGGGTGACCCATCCTGGATTTTCGGGGCATATGGCACTCTACCTCAGCAGTGGAACAAAGGTACAAATGGCAGTTTGGAATATGGCTCCGTGCAGCCTGGCATGAAGTCGGGTTTGCAAAAGCTGAGCGAGTGGCTCAAAAAGGGATATATTCCTCAGGAAGCAGCATTGTGGGATGAAAATAAAACGGCAGAACCTACAGTCGCAGGAACAGCCGGTATGATTCCTGGACCATATTGGATGAGCGGCTGGCCGCTTCAGGATACAGTCAAAAATGCGCCGGGTGCCGTGTGGAAGCCGATCAAGATTCCAGCGGGTCCTGACAACAAAGCTATGCGTCACGGAACGCAATACACCAATGGTGTTGTACTCATCAACAAACAAATGCAGCATCCTGAAGCCTTTTTCACTTATCAAAATTATTTGTTTGACCATTATGCTAATGCAAAACCGGACGGCGATTTGTCGAATGGGCTGTTTAAAGGCTACGATTATGATTTGGATGCGAGCGGAAAGCTAATGTCTATCGATAAAATACCAGGCGGTTATGTAAACTCTATTCGTTATTTGCTGGTTCGTGATGGTGCGCGTATACCTGATGCCCAAATGAAGGCTTTGCTAAGTTTGGCTAACGGCGCAGAACCGAAGACCCGTCTGGAGAAAGATGTAATGGTGAACTACGGGAAAGATACTCCCGCAGCTGCCAAAGTGCTTATGGAACAGAAAGATATCTCCATGAAAGATCAGTTCACGGGCCCTACTACGCCAACTATGAAGGCTAAAAAGGACTATCTGGATAAGATTGAAAGTCAGACCTTCAATGAAATTATTTATGGCAAGCAGCCGATCTCTGCTTTTGATACCTTTGTGCAGACGTGGAAAACAGCTGGTGGCGAACAAATTACAAATGAAGTAAACGAATGGTTTAAAAGCGTCGAAAAGTAAAAACCAATGATGTTGTAACAGAGTAGGAGGGCTGTCCCGAGGTGGGCAGCCTTTTTACTACAGCTTCATCCGTATTGAGTGGAAATGAATGCGCTATCATGGTGTATTTAAAAAAAAGTTTTATTCGTTTGGCGAGCTTAAAAAATGATTGCTTTTGTGCCATGTATGTTGGTTTTTTGAACTGTTGGGACAGCGAAAACGCTTTTATAATTGAAGTATACCATGAGAGTTACAGGAGGAACTGCAATGAGAAGTCTACAACGTACGTGGCCATTTCATATCATGCTGCTGCCAGCCATCATTTTCTTAATTGTATTCAGCTACATTCCGATGGGCGGCATCGTGATGGCCTTTCAAAATTACAAACCTTGGCTAGGCATAACGGGTTCCGAGTGGGTTGGACTGGATAACTTCCGCTTTTTGTTTCAACGGGAGGACAGTCTTCAAGTCGTCTGGAATACGCTAATTATTGCTGTGTTAAAGATGTTTTTCAATCTGGTGGTTCCGTTTGTTTTTGCTATACTGCTGAATGAAATTCGCAAGGTTGGACTTCAGCGATCCATTCAAACACTGGTTTATCTGCCACACTTTCTGTCATGGGTCATCTTGGGCGGAATTCTGATTGACCTGTTGGCTACAGATGGATTTATGAACCGTATTCTCGGTAGTTTCGGGATTCAGCCTATCTTTTTTCTAGGAGATAATAACTGGTTTCGTTTTACTGTCATTGTATCGGATATATGGAAGGAGTTCGGCTACAACACCATTGTATTTCTCGCTGCACTGGCGGGTATTAATCCTTCGTTGTATGAGGCTTCCGAAATGGATGGAGCGAGCCGCTGGAGACAGACGCTACACATCACTGTACCTTCGTTAATTCCGATGGTAGTCGTGGTTGGAACGCTTGCACTTGGCAATGTACTGAACGCCGGTTTTGACCAGATTTTCAACCTTTATAATCCGCTGGTTTACCAAAAAGGCGATATTATTGATACATTCGTCTACCGGACAGCGTTAATCAATGGGGAAATGGGCTTTGCCACTGCTATCGGGTTGTTCAAATCCGTTATCAGTATGATTCTCATTCTGATATCTTATCGACTTGCTTACAAATGGGCAGGTTACCGCATATTTTGATTCCACGAGGCTGAAAGAGGGAGAGTCATGTATCATAAAACAACGCCATACCGCATCTTTAATGTGTTTAATATTTGCTTGCTTGTGATTTTGTCCATCATGTGTATCGTTCCGCTGATTCATGTGTTAGCGGTATCATTTAGTGCTAAATCAGCTGCAGATGCCAATCTGGTTGGACTGTGGCCGGTACAATTTTCATTAGAAGCCTATAAGAAGACGATGAATAACCCGATTTTTCTGCACTCCATCTGGATTTCTGTCTGTCGGACTGTATTGGGAACCGGCTTAACACTGCTTATTACCTTTTTAGCTGCTTATCCACTTTCAAAGGAAACATCTGTGTTCCGTAGCCGAAACGTATATTCATGGTTGTTCGTATTCAGCATGATTTTTAACGGTGGTCTGGTTCCATTCTATATGGTTATTCAAAAGATCCACCTCATGGACAGCTTCTGGGTACTTGTTTTGCCAGGAGCGGTCAACACATTTCTGATCATCCTTATGTTGAACTTTTTTAGAGGAATTCCCAAAGAGATGGAAGAGGCCGCATTGATCGACGGAGCAGGACATTTTCGGACATTGTTTAGTATCTTTTTACCGATATCCATGCCTTCCATTGCGACGATTGCGCTGTTTAGTATGGTATTTCATTGGAACTCCTGGTTTGACGGTCTGCTCTATTTGAGCAATGCAAAGGATTATCCGCTGGCGACGTTCCTGCAAACTGTAATTATTCAGAAGGACATGAGTTCCATGAGCATGAGTCCCAAAGAGATGGAATTACTTTCTCAAACGACGGTTAATGCTGCGCAAATTTTCATTGGTGCAGCGCCTATTCTCATTGTATATCCATTTTTACAAAAGTATTTTGTTAAAGGTATGACGCTAGGTTCCGTCAAAGAGTAATAGAATTCATAGAAGGAGATGATTTGTAGTGACGAATCAAAACATAATCAAGTACCCTCCCATTAGTGAGCGAGTTCCACGTATGCTGCATGGAGCGGACTATAACCCGGAGCAATGGCAGCATTACCCTGAGGTGTTAGCGGAGGATATCCGTCTAATGAAACTAGCCAAATGTAACGTGATGTCTGTCGGTATTTTCTCATGGGTTTCATTGGAGCCTGAGGAAGGCGTATTTACGTTCGAATGGCTGGATCGTATTCTGGATTCGTTTGCTGAGAACGGAATTTATGCATTTTTGGCCACTCCGAGTGGAGCAAGACCAGCCTGGATGTCACAAAAATATCCTGAGGTGCTGCGTGTGGAGGCTAACCGTGTCCGTAATCTGCATGGGTTTCGCCATAATCACTGTGCTACGTCGCCTGTTTATCGGGAAAAAGTACGTATCATGAATACGAAGCTAGCCGAGCGTTATGCTAACCATCCTGCTGTTATTGGCTGGCATATTTCAAATGAATTTGGTGGAGATTGTCACTGTGATTATTGTCAGGAGGCATTTCGCGCTTGGGTCCAGGATAAATACGGTACGCTGGACAAACTCAATCACGCATGGTGGACGACCTTTTGGAGTCATACAGTTACAGATTGGAGCCAAATTGAGTCTCCGGCACCTCATGGTGAGACACAGGTCCATGCTATGAATTTGGACTGGAGACGGTTTGTGACCGATCAGACCACAGATTTTATCAAGCATGAGATTGTGCCGCTCAAGGCTGCCAATCCAGCCATTCCGGTCACAACCAATTTGATGGAGTTTTTTGAAGGATTGAACTACTGGAAGTTTGCTGATCTGCTCGATGTTATATCCTGGGATAGTTACCCAACATGGCATGACCGTGAGGGGGATGATAGCCGTCAGGCTGCGAAAGTGGCCATGATGCACGATATTATTCGCTCAATTAAGGGAGGAAAGCCTTGGATGCTTATGGAGAGCACGCCAAGTTTGACGAACTGGCAAGACGTTAGCAAGCTGAAGCGGCCGGGAATGCATCTGCTATCGTCTTTACAGGCTGTGGCACACGGGTCAGACACCGTTCAATATTTTCAGTGGCGGAAAAGCCGCGGTTCGAGTGAAAAGCTGCATGGTGCAGTCGTCGATCATGTCGGACATGAGCACACTCGTGTATTCGGAGATGTGACAGAGGTCGGCAATGCGCTGGAAAAATTGGAGGAGGTTATCGGTACTTCTGTACCGGCGGAGGCCGCAGTCATTTTTGACTGGGAGAACCGTTGGGGAATCAACGATTCACAGGGACCACGCAACAAGGGGGTGAAATATGAGGAGACAGCTGAAGCGCATTATTTGGCACTTTGGGAGCAGGGAGTGCCCGTAGATGTTATTCATATGGATGCAGATTTCTCCAAATACAAACTTTTGGTAGCTCCGATGTTGTATATGGTCCGCAGCGGTGTGGGGGAGCGTATACAGAAATTTGTTGAAAATGGCGGCGTTTTCGTAGCAACCTATTGGTCTGGTATCGTAGATGAACATGATTTGTGCTTCCTTGGAGGCTTTCCGGGCCCGCTTCGTAAGACGCTGGGGATCTGGTCGGAAGAGATTGACGGATTGCATGATCATGATCGTAATCACATTTTGCCGGTTGAAGGCAATGAGCTGGATCTGCAAGGGGAGTATGAAGCTGTAGAATTGTGTGATCTCATTCATACGGAGGGTGCAGAGGTACTGGCTGTGTACGGCTCAGACTTTTATGCAGGACGCCCGGCTTTGACGGTGAACCGTTTGGGACAGGGAAAGGCTTATTACATCGCATCACGCAACATCGGACTATTCCACAGTCATTTTTACAGAAGTTTAATTGATGATGCAGGAATCAGTAAAGCGCTCAATGTGAAGTTGCCTCATGGAGTGAATACGGCGATTCGTACCGATGGGGTTCATGATTATATTTTTATACTGAATTTCACGCATGAGCCGCAAAAGATTACGTTGGACGGACGAACTTATGCGGATATGCTTGAAAATCATGCGATAGAAGACGGTAGCGTTCAATTGGATGCCTACGCTGTTAAGGTTTTAAAGACAGAGCGCAATAAATAGAACATGATATTAAAGTGTGATCTCTGTCGCTTTCCCGTGTGAGGGAGCTGGTAGATTGGTCAGAGGCAATGAGGAGTATACAATTCGGATGGGAGATGACTTATGAAAACAGGTAACCGCACGATGGTATTTGCGATGTTGATCTTGCTATCCAGCTTATTGTATCCGTTCGGCTATGTAGGGTTGGGTGCGGCTTCGGCCGCCCCTGCTTTCGCCAAAGGAGCAGATATAAGCTGGGTAGCAGGAATGGAAGCGCAAGGTATGACTTGGAAGGATAAAAAGGGTGTTCGTCGGGATATACTGCAAATTTTGCGGGATGACTATCAGATCAACTCGGTACGTATCCGTGTGTGGGTAAACCCTGACATGAAAGATTATGCAAGCGGATACATGAATGCCGAAAAGGCAGCAGAACTGGCACAGCGAGCTAAAAAATTGGGCATGAGCGTGATGCTGACTCTACATTATAGTGATTCCTGGGCAGATCCAGGGCAACAGAACAAACCTTATGCGTGGCGCAATTTCACATTTACACAACTAATGGATGCAGTCTGGTCTCATACGGTCTATGTTATGAACACGATGAAAAGCAAGGGGGTAACACCGGACTGGGTGCAGATCGGTAATGAGACGAACAATGGAATGCTCTGGGAAGACGGCAAAGCTTCGGTGAACATGAAAAACTATGCCTGGCTCGTCAATACAGGTAATAATGCTGTAAAATCGGTTAGCAGCACTACTAAAACGATCGTACATTTAGCCAACGGGGATAACGGTTCCGTGTTGAACTGGAATATCGGTGGGTTGATTGATAATGGAGCTCAGTTTGATCTCATCGGGATGTCTCTGTATCCGTCTCCTTCTGACTGGCAGGGTAAGGTGGACCAGACGATTACCAATGCCAATAACCTCATTGCCAAATACGGCAAAGGCATTGTCATCAGTGAAATCGGAATGGAATATAACGAACCTGCAGCTTCCAAGGCATTTATTTCTGCAATCAAAACAAAGGTTCGGAACATTGGAGGCGGCAAGGGTACAGGGGTATTTTATTGGGAGCCGGCTGCAACTCCAGGTTACAATCAAGGTTATAACAAAGGTGCTTGGCAGGCTGACGGTAAACCAACCTCAGCTTTGGAAGGGTTTATAAATTAAGAAGTATGTAAGAGTATATCAAAGAACCTCTAGTACGCTTCTATGCAAACTAGAGGTTCTTTATTGTTATCTTGAGTTACTTGGAAGTTATAAAATTAGGCTTCCCGGTTCACCTTGAAGAACGAAATGAGCTCTTCCAGCTCCCCGGACATCAATGTAAGCTTGTCAGAAGCTTGGACAATAGAAGCCATAGACTCAGCCTGTTCTCCAATGGTATGCTCGATTTGTTTACTGCTGTCGACTGTTTTACTAACTGTCGAAGACAGCTCGTCAGAGGTAGCTGACATTTCCTGCGTGCTGGCTGAAATCTGCTCCGTTGCGCTGGATACCTCTTGAATTTGTGACGACACTTTATTAGACGCATCTAAAATTTCAGAGAACATTTCGCCTGTTTGCTTCGTAACTTCTAGCCCAATGTGAACTTCTTTTGTACCAAGGCTGATGCCTTTTACAGTCTGCTCAATTTCTTTTTGGATTTCTTCAATAAGCTCTGCAATTTGTTTGGCAGACTCTTGAGACTGTTCAGCCAAATTACGCACCTCTCCCGCTACTACTGCAAAACCTTTGCCCTCTTCACCGACTCTGGCAGCTTCAATAGAAGCGTTCAGTGCAAGCAGATTCGTTTGACTGGCAATGCCTGTAATGATGCTGACGATATTGCTGATTTCGTTAGAACGGTTCTGCAGCGCATTAACGGAATCAGCTGTACTTTCCATTGTAGTGGAGATGGAGTCCATTTGAGCGGAAAGCTTTTGGGCTACCTGATTGCCTTCAACGGAGCGTTTTTCCATAGAATAAGCTTGATCGGCTACGGAAGAGGAGCTTTCGGCAATCGTTTGGATAACTGTCGACATTTCATTCATAGCTCTGGAGCTTTCAAGTGCTGCGTGATCCTGAGCTTCAAGCCCCTGGGTTATTTCCTGAATATTGCTGTTAATGACGTTCGTATTCGTACTGTTTTTCTCGCTAATGCTTAACAATTCCTGGGCAGATCCCGTAACTTCTTGCGTCGTATCCTGTACTTTCACCATGGTATCGTTAAGGCGTTTGATCATAGAATTAAATTTTTGATTGATAATGCCAAGGTCGTCCTCGCCTGTCTTGATTTTTACATTCAGATTCCCCTCGCTGACTTCCTCAATGCCCTTCATCAAGCTACGAATCGGGGAGAGGGTCCGTTTTACCAGTAAATATTGGACCGTTAAGAAGATCGCAAGGAACAGAATGAGCAATGAAACACCATATACAAGCAATTTATGAAGTCCGTTAGGTACAGAGCTCGCGTCTACGTCAAAGTATATCGCACTTGTGATTTTACCGCTTTCATCTGTAATTGGGTAAACAATGGTCGTCCATGTGCCAAAATCGTCAGTATAAAAGCTGCTAAACGCTGAGTCTTTAGATTGAAGCATTTTATTTACACCTTGTACATTTTCGTCTGGAAGAGTGTACATATCCCCAATATTCATCTTCGAGTCTTGGAAAGCTTGGACTAAATTTGTGGGAACGCCAATAATGGAGGTTTGATTTCCTTCTTTTAGCTCTGTGCCGAATATGTAAGCTTGGGCAACGTTAGGATAAAGTGTGTGAATAGAATCGAGAAATTTGCGTAAATCTTGTTGAACAGAGCCGTTATAATCTTTTTCATTCAATGCTTGTTGTACTTTTGTTTTGTCAACATCTTCTGCCCATTTTTTAGTCAATACTTTAACTTGGTCTTGCAGCTGCGTGGTGAGAATGTTCTTTTGAAGTATATAGCTGGATGTGATGAGAATAGCACCTATTAATACGATGTTAAGAAAAGAGATTAATAGATTTTTACCAAAAAAGGACATAGTTCTCCACTTCAAGTTTTTCACGTTTTCTTCTCCTTTGAATTAGCAATTTAGTTTCATATACAACCTACCCCATATATATTTCGACAATTTGCTTTCTAAATGTTAGGTATTTATTAAAAGGGAGAGTAGAAGGTTATTCAAAAAGAACGGCGGCCCCTAGTGAATGAAACGATGGGACCGCCGCTTGTCGGCAAAACTGGATTTTGTGTTGTTTTTCCAACTCAATTCTTACTAAATCACTTTATTGTTCAAACAATATTTAAAAAATAAGATAAATGAGAGCAAACGGGTATACTTTATACCTATAAATACCTGGATTGCATTGAGGGTTCTTAAGTTTCTGCCCCTATAAAAGAAGTGAAATGAGTAAGGGTAGTGAAATGAGCGATAAGACTGAGCTAATAACAAATGCAGATGCAGCTTCCGTTTCCAGTGTTTCATAACGGGTAGCAATCATAGCGGCCACAGCCGAGCCGGGAAAAGCGACAAGCAGTACGGCTTTGGTTACATCTTCATGGGATAGTCCTATCAGAACAGCAATACCGAGCATAACAATAGGCATCACGATGGCTTTCAGCACAGCGATGCTAAGTGCTTTTGGACTGAACGTAATCTTTTTGATACCAATGGTTACCCCGATGGCAAATAGGGCTGTACCAGCAGTAATATTGCCGATTTGATCAAACATGGATTGCAAAAGTTTCGGAGCGTGGAATCCACATAGAGTCAATACGACACCAAACAAGGGTACGCAGGCAAGCGGCTCGCTGAGTCCATGAAGGACTGATTTCATAGTGACTTTAAATAAGTTGCCTTTAGTGCCGTCGGATTCTGTTGTTTTGCGCTGACCGACCGTTCCCAAAATACTTGCAAGCGGATCAAGAATGGCATTAACGACGATCCCAGTAATCGCAATCGGGATGGCGACTGCCGCACTTCCGAACAAGCTGCCCAGAACCGGAATTCCCATGAATGCAAAAGAAGGCTGTGTTGAATTCAATGCGAACATGGAGGATTCAGTCAGGCCTTTTTTGGCAATTAAGCGATAAACAATGAGCAATACAATATAAAAGCCGATTACACCAAGTAGCAAAGCCACAAGAAAGGGCCACTTTTGAATCAACGTCTCTCTGGGTGTCGTCGTAATACCAATAAACAAGTGTGCAGGTAGAGCAAACTTCGTCACAAGTGTATTTAATCCCTTAGAAGAAGCAGGGTTAAAGGCCTTGAACAATCCTGCGAAATAACCAATTAAAATGACAAAGAAAATAGGAATTAAGATAATAAAAATATGACCTGTAGCCATGATGTCGCCTCCAATGAAGATGTCCGCCAAAAATGGCGGACATCAATTAAATAATCACTTTGCGTATGCAAGTACAAATTTGATGTTGTTCGCTATTTTTTAAACCAGGACGGCTTCCTGACCATATTGTTTGATGGGTTTATATTTGCAGTCCCACATCGCATCTCGAACCGCTTGTGCGATATCGTCCGGTTGATGACGCGCTACTCCATCCTGAACTGCTGCCTTAGCTACAGCCACGGCTACCGCTTCAGATACTTCTCGTAGCTCATTGATTTTTGGCAGCAGGGAAGCACCAGGCTGCGACAAATCAACCATTTGAGCTACTGCATGGGCAGCTGCTGCAAACATGCTATCTGTTATAATTTTGGATTTTACCACGATTGCGCCGAGACCCAGACCCGGGAATACGAAAGCATTGTTGGATTGCCCAATTTCAAACTTAATATTGTTATAGATCACCGGCTCGAAAGGACTTCCTGTTGCAATGAGGGCTTTTCCTTCGGTCCAGTGGATCAAATCTTGCGGAGTTGCTTCTGCCAGTGGAGTCGGGTTGGACATAGGCATAATAATAGGACGTTCTGTATGTTTGGCCATTTCTTTAACGATTTCCTCACTAAATGCCCCAGTAACACCGGAAGTACCGATCATAATCGTCGGTTTCACGCGGCGAATGACTTCAAGCAAAGGGATTTTGCCATCCTCAGCATGTTCCCAGTCACGGCATTCTGCAACATCACGCACATAAGGGACCTGGAATGGAAAAAGTCCTTCTGTTTCGTTGGTAAGCAGTCCACGGTAATCATAAGCCCAGAAGTTACGTCTTGCTTCTGCTTCTGACAGTCCTTCCAGCATCATGGCGGCGCTAATTTGGTCTGCATTGCCGATTCCAGCAGCTCCTGGACCAAAGACTAGAACCCGATGCTTGCTCAGTGGGATTCCGGACAATTGAACACCAGACATCACACCTGCGAGCGTAACCGCTCCAGTACCTTGAATATCGTCATTAAAAGTCAAAATACTATTTCCGTATTTATTGATAATGTTCCGTGCGTTGACATTGCCCAGATCTTCCCAGTGCAGCAGGGCATTCGGGAAAAAGGACAGTGCAGCTTGAACATAAGTGTCAATAAATTGGTCATATTGTTCTCCACGTACACGTTTATGACGATTCCCCATGTATAAAGGATCTTCCAATAGTTTCTCGTTGTTTGTACCTGCATCAAGAACAACTGCTAGCACCCGGCTAGGATCTATACCAGCCGCAGCTGTATACACAGCAAGCTTACCAATAGAGATATTAATACCTCCGACTCCCCAGTCCCCGATTCCCAAAATACTCTCGGAATCTGTGGCTACGATCAGGTCGATATCATCAGGGTCTAGGTTCAAATTCTTAAAAGCCTCTCCAATACCCGCAAGATTATCGATAGATAAATACATACCACCAGGCTTGTGATATTCATGACTGTATTCCTGTATAGCCTGGCCTACTGTTGGTGTATAAACAATCGGGAGCATTTCGCTGAGGTGCTCAGAGAGCAAACGATAATAAAGGACGGTATTCCGATTAAAAAGATCATTTAACGCAACATTTTTACGCAAATTATCCGGTTGGCTCTGAAATTGCTCGTAAACCCGCTGAACCTGCTCCTCAATAGTTAATATCGTAGGAGGAAGGAGACCATCAAGTCCAAGCTGTTTCCGTTCTTCCAGAGTAAAAGCCACTCCTTTATTCAGCAGGGGGTTGGCAAGTAGATCTTTTCCGGTTAATTTGGTTTCGATAGATCCGTCTTCCGTAAAATGAAAAGCACGCATTTCAATTCCTTCTTTCTAAAAAATTACATTTTGTTAATCCTTGAACAATTCGTGAACAAGTATACGCCTTATTTTAAACCAAGTGAAGAAGTATGTTGTGTGAAAAATGGTTATATAAGTGTTTACATAAGAAAAATTATGAAAATGAAAGCGATTTTCAATGTTTTTCGAATGAAAATTTCATTTAATTTTCATAATATTTTCGGAAAATATTGATTCAATGTGATAATTATCATAGTTTTTATAGGTGTGATTCGACTGAGTGTGCATGAAAAATAGCTTAACTTCATTTTATATAAACGAAGTTAAGCTATTTTTTTGGCTATAGGGATGGTTGAGGGACAATTCAATGCTTCGCAGCTCTATGTTTAATGAACATCAGGCATTTAATTCTCCGATGCGCTTGACGGCTTCATCAGTAACTGTAGCAGAGCGTCGCATCCAGCTGTTACGCCATTTCAATTGCATGATGATGACGAGGGTAAAGGCACAGAATGTGATCAGGCTCAGACAGATGAAGCCTGGCATATAGGAACCTGTTGATTTGTATAGATGACCCAGTATAAGGGGAAGAAAGTACCCGCCTATGCCACCAGCAGCGCCGACGATACCGGTCATGAGCCCGATTTCGTTGCCGAACCGCTGCGGAACGAGCTGGAATACGGAGCCGTTGCCAGCGCCAAGGCACATCATGCCTACGAACAGCAGAACGACTACCACGGCAAGTGGCGGTAAAAACGCAATGCCGGCGAGCATAATCCCGGCTCCTGCATACAAGTACATTAACATGCGTGAACCACCAATCCGGTCGGACAAAAAGCCACCTACAGGACGAAAGAAGCTTCCGGCAATCACACAAATGGTCGCAAAATCGGCGGCATGTACCGCGGAGAGGCCATATTGGGTATTAAAGAAAATAGTCAAATAATTAGAAAGGCCAACGAATCCGCCAAACGTCACGCAGTAAAAGGCACAGAATACCCAGGCATCCCTCTGTTTGAGCACCGAAGCATATTGCGACAGACTTTTTGGTGCTGGGCGGTGAGGGCTGTTGCGGGCAAAAATACTGAACAGAACGAAGACGGTTAAGATGGGGAGGATGGCCAATCCGAAAACGGCTTCCCAACTGCCAAAATGTTGAGCAATGCGGTTGGCGAACAATGTCGCAAGGACGGTACCGCTATTCCCGGCACCGGCAATTCCCATAGCCAAGCCTTGATGCTCTTTGGGGTACCATTGACTGGCCAACGGCAGCGCAGCTGCAAATGATGCTCCAGCTACGCCTAGGAGCAGGGCAACAACGTACATGTGCTCTAGCGAATCAACCCACAGCCAGCCGAGCAAGAGAGGGATTATCGTGACAAGCATACCAATCTGTCCCGTGAGCTTCGGACCGATATAATCCGACATGAATCCGAGCACGAGCCGCAGCAGGGAACCACCGAGTATAGGTAGGGCGACAAGATTGGCTTTTTGTACAGGGTCCATTGGATAATCATTAGCAATTACAACGGCCAATGGTCCGATCATTCCCCATATCATAAAACTGATATCAAAATACAGAAAGGAGCCAAATAGGGTGGGCTTGTGTCCGCTTTTCCAGAAACTTTTTTTGTTCATTCTCCATCTCTCCTGTTCTAATTGTTGTTCTTTGTCTGCAAAATGTAATTTGAACATGAAAAAGCCGCAAATCGCCCCTAGATGGTATCTAGGAAATGGGTTTGCGGCTTCATTGCCGTGGTTGACACACCTCATTGTGAGTCGACTTGGTATGATCACGTTGGAGTGATTTTAATCAAATTATAAAAAGGGATCTGTTTTATGTCAATATACATAACACAAAATCGCAAAAAATTAAATATGAGGTGAAAAAATGCAGCTTTCATGTATTGAATATTGACATGACATTCACAATTCAGTAATCTTAGATACATATCGGCACAACGATGTGCCGACATTTACGGCAACGGTGCCCTTTTCCATGGAATGGAGAAGGGCTTTTTCTGTCTTATTTTATTCGGAGAATGGGGCTGGTTTAATATGATGAAAAAACTGGTCGTCGTCGGCAACGGTATGGCAGGCATCAAATGTGTGGAGGAAATACTTGATCTGGAGCCAGAGCGGTTCCAAATCACGATATTTGGTGCAGAGCCCCGTCCCGGGTACAACCGAGTGCTCCTGTCCAAAATGCTTCAGGAGGAGAGCTCATTTAAGCACATCGTTACCCATGACTGGGACTGGTATGAAGAGAACGGGGTAAAGCTGTACGCGGGTGAACGCGTCTGTCGTATTGATGTTGCAGCCGGGATGGTGGAAACGGAATCCGGCATGAAAGAACCTTATGACATGCTCATATTGGCAACGGGCTCATTGCCTTTCATGCCGCCCATTCCCGGAGCTCGAAAACAGGGGGTAATCGCTTTTCGTGATGTGAATGATTGTGAAACCATGGCAAGATATGCCAAAACATACCGTAAGGCCACAGTTATCGGAGGGGGGCTGTTAGGACTTGAAGCCGCTCAAGGCCTGCTGAATCTAGGGATGGAAACTGAGGTTGTTCATAATGCGCAGTATCTTATGAACCGTCAGCTTGATCGGACGGCGGCTGTGCTTCTGCAGCAAAAGCTGGAACAACAGGGCATGAGGTTTCATTTGGCGAAGGAAACGGTCAACATCATAGGCCGAAACAGGGCGCAAGGATTGATGTTTGCGGACGGGAACAGGTTGGAAACGGATTTGGTTGTGCTGGCGGTTGGTATCCGACCGAATATCGAATTAGCTCAGGACAGCGGTCTGACCGTAAACCGTGCCATTGTCGTGGATGATTATATGCGCACGAGTATTCCCGGTATTTATGCCGTCGGCGAATGTGCTGAGCATCGCGGGATTTCATACGGGCTAGTGGCGCCGCTATATGAGCAGGGCAAAGTGCTGGCAAAAGTTATTTGTGGTCGCGAAACGGCTCCCTATGAAGGGACGGTTCCGTATGCGCAGCTCAAGGTAGCGGGGATTCATCTGTTTTCCGTAGGAGACATTCGCGAAGAGGGAAGCGAGATAGCGGTCATGGAGTATAACGGGATGCAGGAGGTTTACAAAAAAGTGATGATGCATGCCGGTGCTGTCACTGGTGCCATTTTATTCGGAGATACGGCGGAAAGTAACTCCCTGCTCGGTATGGTACGGCGCGGCGCGTCGGCTACAGAGCTTGCATCCCAGGATAACAGCGAGAGCAGAGCAGAGGATGCGGTAGCCGCACTGCCGGAAGAGGAGACGGTATGTGCATGCAACGGCGTAAGTAAGGGGGCTATTTTGCGAGCGATTGCTACGGATAAGCTGAAGACGGTGGAAGAAGTGAAAAGCCGGACCAAAGCATCCGGTTCCTGTGGGGGCTGTCGGCCGCTGGTGGCTGCACTGGTCAAAAATAGTTTGTCCCGATCGACAGTTTCCGGGCCTGTAGTTACTCCGACCGGCCAAGAAGTTGTCCCTGTGTGTGGATGTACGCACTACGATCATGATTCGCTTAAGACAGCTATGGTGGACGCAGCCTGTCAGACACCAAAGGAAGTAGTGTCCCGTCTCGGTTGGACCAGACAGCAGGGGTGTGAATTATGTCGTCCGGCTGTACTTTTTTATTTGGAATCTCTCGGGTTGCGAGACAGATCTGCGACAAATCGATTAAGTTCTGGTGTTGCGGTTCAGGTCGCCGCGCAGTGCGGAGGAGAAGCGCCCTCTGCGGGTCTGCGCTTTACGAACCTAAATGCCGAGAATCAGGCTTTTGTTAAGTCGGACCTGATGGATCAGGTATTTGTAGAAGTAGCCTGGCTAAGAGAACGGTTGGCAACTTTATGGGGAAGTCTTGCATTGCCCTCGTTGGTTACAGTTTCTGTTTGTCCTGGATCGGAGTATCCCGGAGGTGTACTTGTCCACGATATTGGAATATCCCGATCTCCAGCAGGCTGGGAGGTTTATGCCGGTGGTCATGCTGAGCATCCGGTTCGCCAGGGGCAGCTGCTTGGATTGGAGGAGGACCCGACAGAAGCAGTCCTGCTGGCTGCAGTTTGCTTGCGAATATACCGACATAGTGCCCGGTACGGGGAGAAAATGTGGGAGTGGATTGAAAGGACTGGCGTTATGGCGCTACGGGAAAGTGTGCTTGATGCTGCTCTTCGAAGTGAACTGGCGGGCAGCCTACGGACCACAATCCTGACAGGATGACGGGTTGAGTTGGAGTTGTGGCGATATATCTAGCGTGTGCAGACAATAAAATTACGAAAAATGGCGAAGGGGAGGTGACTTTGATGTGTCAGTCAGGAGAAAGCAAACCGGAAGCTGGGCTACATGTATCGTCAGTAATGGATACGCAGTGCCCGTTTTGCAGCGTGCAATGTAAGATGACCGTTAGCACGGGTACAGAGACACTCGCGGGTATCATCCGTACAGTGTATAAGGCGGAAGGGAAGCCTAATGCAGCCTCGCAAGGTAGGCTGTGCATCAAGGGAATGAATGCGCATCAGCATGCGACTCATGCGGAAAGGCTGGTACAGCCTCTCATACGCAAAGAGGGCAAACTTGTTCCCGTCAAGTGGGAGGAGGCATTGGATACTATAGCTAGCAGTTTCTCTACGCTACTGTCCACACAGGGTGCCGATGCAATCGGAATTTACGGTGGAGGTTCACTCTCCAATGAAACGGCCTATTTACTCGGTAAATTTGCAAGAGTGGCTGTAGGTACGCGATATATCGATTATAACGGGCGCTTCTGCATGTCGGCAGCGGCATCCGCTGGTAGTAAAGTGTTTGGCGTTGATCGCGGACTGACCTGCAGACTGGCTGATATTCCATTAGCTCGTTGTATTGTACTCGCAGGTACAAATATCGCTGAATGCCAGCCGACGTTAATGCCTTATTTTCACGAGGCGAAGGAAAACGGCGCGTTTGTCATCGTGATTGACCCGCGCGCGACACCAACGGCGGCGGCCGCCGATTTGCACCTGCAAATCAAGCCGGGTACGGATGCTGTGCTGGCCAATGCCATGCTAAAGATCATCGTGGATGAAGGATTTGCGAATGAAGAGTTTATCCGCAAGCGGACCAACGCCTATGACCAGCTGTTGACTCATTTGAAGGGTGTGGATCTGAGCGAATCGGCTGCGTTGTGCGGAATTGAGGTAGAAATGATCCGGCAGGCAGCACGTGCCTTTGGCAGTGTGGAGACTGGCATCGTTTTTACGGCCAGAGGTGTCGAACAGCAGACAGATGGACATATGGCGGTGCGTGCATTTCTTAATCTGGTGCTGGCCACTGGCAAGATAGGAAGGGAAGGATGCGGTTATGGGGCTATCACAGGACAAGGAAACGGGCAAGGGGGGAGAGAGCACGGCCAAAAGGCTGACCAGCTTCCTGGCTACAGATCGATTGAGAATGAAGAAGATCGATTCTATGTGGCGTCCGTGTGGGGAGTTGAACCAAGCAGTTTGCCGGGAAAAGGGGTGTCCGCATATGAAATGATGGAGCTTGTTCATCAGCGAGAAATCCAAGCTCTGTTCGTGATGGGCTCTAATCCTGTTGTATCTAACCCGAATGTCCGGCTGGTGGAGGAAGCCCTCAAAAAGCTGAATCTGCTGGTTGTGGCGGATATGTTTCTCACTGAAACCGCACGGATGGCCGACGTTGTTTTACCTGTGACGTCTTATTTGGAGAATACGGGGACGATGACCAATCTGGAGGGCCGCGTTCTGTTACGGGAAGCGGCGAGGCCCGCACCGGGCGAGGCTAGAGATGACTGGAACATTTTGTGTCAGTTGGCTGCAAAGCTAAACAAGGGCAGCTATTTCTCTTACAGGGATGCTGAGCATATCTTTGAAGAACTGCGGCTTGCCAGCCGGGGCGGTCCTGCCGATTATTATGGGATCACATATGACAGGCTGCGTCGTGAAGAAGGAGTATATTGGCCATGCCCGTCTACGGACAGAGCCGGTATGGATATGATGTTTCGGGAAACCTTTGCCCATTCCGATCAAAAGGCTGTTTTTACGGTGGTTGAAAGCTGTGGAGCAGGAGAGGAGATATCAGAGGAGTACCCGCTTATTTTGACGAACGGCCGTGTACTGGCTCATTATTTGACCGGTGCACAAACGCGCAGAAGTCCGTCGCTGGCCGCGCGAGAGATTGAAAATTATGTGGAAATTCATCCGCGGACAGCGCGACGCTGGCATATCAGGGACGGGGAGTGGGTAGAAATAGCATCACAGCGCGGCAATTTCACTGTCCGCAGCCGAATCAAACCACATATCCGCGAAGACACGCTCTTCGTACCCATGCATTGGGGCGGGATACAAAATGTAAATCGGGCGACCCGACCCGATCTTGATCCGTTCTGCCGGATGCCTGGCTTCAAAACGGCAGCTGTACGTATTCGTCCCCTTCATCTGGCTGCAGTTGCAACAAGTGCAGATAATGGGGAATGGTCTGAGTTCTAGAGCAGGACGGAGTAAGTGACTTTTTCATTGCATAAAAGACCAGCCCTCATTGTATGAATGAGGGCTGGTCTTCAGGCTGTCGAGAAACCCCCTGTTTTTTTGCAGGGGGTTTAAAACTGTCTTAGTGGTCTAAAAACTAGGGTCCTCAGATCGTTTTAAATCGATTTTTGTTTTAAAATATGCGTCTCCCCATATAAAAATAGAAGTGTCGAAAAGTCCTCTGGACTTTCTCGACACTCTGAAAGACCAGCCCTCATTGTATGAATGAGGGCTGGTCTTTTTGGATTGGACAGTTAATGGCCTGCAATCACAGACTGCGTGAGGCCGATATTATAATTGCAATCGGGTTTCGGATATGTTTGCTCCCGTTTTTATTTCTGTTCTGAGCATAGCTTCCCGCCATTGTTTATACAAATTCCAGGCGTCCCCGTTTTCTAGCAGTGGTTTGCAGGTATACAAACCTTCCTCTATGGAGTCGACTCGTCCTGCAACGAACAGTCGGACCGCACTGTTGAGTAACACTTGATTCGAAAAGGCTATAGAAGCTGTACCTTGTAGCACTTCCTCCGTAATGCGCAGTTGTTCAGCGGGGGTCCAGTTATGCTCTGGTACCACCGAATCCAGCCCGTACATTTCTGGATCAATAACCTGTAGTGACACCTCGCCGTTAGCAAGCAGGTAAGTCCGGGTCGGCCGATCGATGAACAGGTCCTCCGATCCTTCGCTCCCCTGGACGATCAGAGCCCTGCGGTAATTGAGATTTTGCATGAGTTTCGCCGTCTTCTCGAACACAGTATTGTGGAAAACGCCGAATACAATATAGGGGGAAGAACCGTAATCAACCAGTTTCTCGGCAGTATTCAGCACCGTGCGAAGCCCCAGCTCTTCGCGAATGGACCGCAGATCTCGCAGGGGCGCGCACCACTGTTCGGAGGCTATGAATAGTACACCAGTCAGCTTCGCGGCATGAATGGCGGTTTCGCGTGTCATGTTCCCGGACGTAACCCCCATTTCCTGCAGTAAAAGCGGTAGCGTAACCCCCCATTTGGGAGGGAGAGGTGCGCTGCCATGCATCGTTACAGGTATTCCGTATGAGGCGAGTACGAAGGCTGTTGCGAAGGTGGCGATAAACGATGACTTCCTGCCATCGTATGGACCGGCAAAATCAATACCTTCCTGCATCGGGAAGCGATGGGTATATTTACGGCAGACGTTTACGAATGCTTCCAGCTCGGCAACGCTCTCCATTTTAATGCGCTCCGCGGCAAAGAAAGCTCCGATTTGAGCAGGGGTTGCCGACTGGGTCATAATAAGCTCGGCAGCAGCTTCGGCTTCGGCATAATTCAGATCTCGGGCGCCTCTTTTGCCGCGACCCACTTCTTTTAATATTTCAATGATATTCATGTTCAGGCCCCTTTCAGATTTATGCTTTTAGCATTTGCTGTGCTTTGACGATGGAGATGGCCACATCAACGATACGTTTGCGTTCGTTCATTGCTTTTTTGCGTAGCACATCGTATGCTTCCGCTTCCGGGATGCCGTTTACTTCCCCCAGTATTCCTTTGGCCATATCAATCCATTTGCGTTCTTCCAGCCGAGCGGTCAGTTGCTTGCGTTCACTTTGCCAATGCTGGCGTTCAAAAAAGCGTTTGGCACTAAAATGAAGAGCCCAATTCAGTTCATGGGCTGCCATTGAAGGGGTTAGAATGCCATCGACAGTGACATCAGCTTCACAAGCCTCTGTCGATGATAGCGCTGATTCTGCGCTGCACCACCAGAGCAATGGAACCGCTTTGGCTTGCTCCAGCCTGTCACTCCATATGCTGATAGTGCCGACAGGTATGTTTAGTACCGCCGCATCTGCATTAAGGATTAGCTGTTTGATTTCGGATTCATTGCGGCAGGGCAGAGTTAGGTATCCGTTGGACTCTAAAAGGTACTCAGGTCCTGCCTGCCATGAGGAAACGGCGTGTGTCTGCTCAGATACATGGTCAGAATGTAAGTGAATTACCAACAAGGAACGCAAGCGGGCTCCTCCTCTCTGTAACATGAAGGGTAGTTAGGGATGGGGATGGTATTCATTGATAACAAATATGACATGGAATTTTATCTGTCTGCTTATTTTTTTCATCATCATCAAATTAAAACGGACTTTTAAACCATTTTGGCGTGTTTTGGTCTGAAAATCAATCCTAATTTTGTAGGAGAGTGATATTTTATACGTCATAGATATGTTACATGGTGATAAAATATAATTTTTTATAAGATATTGCGTAAGGAATGTTGACATATCATTTGAACCATTATATATTAGCTACAGTACTTTTTAATTCCATACTCTGATGGATACAACGGCGTATTCGATGAAACGGCAATGGAGCCTGTTTTCTCATGTGAGGGATATTTTGAATCCCCATATGTGAAGCAGGCTTTTTATGTTTTAAGGATACAAATGGAAGGGGAGTGACCTGATGAACGATATCCAAAAGTTAGTGTTGATCGGCAACGGAATGGCGGGAATACGCACTCTCGAACATTTGCTGAAGCTTGCACCAGGTAGCTATGAAATTACGGTATTCGGGGCCGAGCCCCATCCAAACTATAACCGGATCATGCTGTCCTCCGTTCTGGCGGGAGGGGCTGGTTTGCAGGATATTGTCATCAACGACTGGAGTTGGTATGAAGACAACAATATTCGATTGTATACCGATGATCCTGTCACCGCTATCGATACGGAAAAGCAGCAGGTGACGTCGCGCTCCGGCGTATGCATCTCTTATGATTTGTTGTTGTTGGCAACGGGTTCTAAAGCCTTTATTCTGCCGCTTCCAGGAGCCGACAAGGAAGGTGTTATCGGTTTCCGGGATATTCGTGACTGTGAAACGATGATGGAGACGGCAAAGACGCACAAAAAAGCAGCCGTCATCGGCGGCGGATTGCTTGGGCTAGAGGCAGCTAGGGGGCTGCTTAACTTGGGGATGGACGTCACCGTTATTCATATTAACGGATATATTATGGATCGACAGCTGGATGAGGCTGCTTCCCTTATGCTACGGCGCGAGCTGGAGGGGCAGGGAATGACTTTTCTGGTCAATAAGCGGACGGCGGCTATTACGGGGCGTCGCCGCGTGGAAGGGTTGAAATTTGCCGATGGCAGCGAGCTGGAAGCAGATCTGATCGTTATGGCGGTAGGCATCAAACCAGACATTGAACTGGCGGTGTCGGCGGGAATCCCTGTAAACCGCGGCATCATCGTAAATGATTACATGGAAACGAATATCCCCGGAATCTACGCCGTTGGAGAATGCGCAGAACACCGGGGAATCACTTACGGGCTGGTTGCTCCATTATATGAGCAAGGTGGTGTACTGGCTCAGCGGCTCGCGGGAATGGAGACTCCCGGCTACAGTGGTTCTGTTACCTCGACAAGGTTGAAGGTATCGGGTGTCGACGTGTTTTCAGCAGGGGATTACAAGGATGAACCGGGAACACGTTCCCTGCGGTATCAGGATGATATTGGCGGCGTCTACAAAAAAATCGTGATCAAGGAAGAAAAACTGATCGGAGCTGTTCTGTTTGGGGATACGTCTGACGGAGCCATGCTGTTTTCTTTGATCAAAAGTGGCGAGTCGGTGGTTGGCCGAGAGAAAGAGTTATTACTTGGCTTCAATCCCGGTCAACCTGAAGCTAGTGGCGCCATGATGCTAGAGCAGATGCCTGATGACGAAATTGTATGCGGATGTAATGGTGTATCCAAGGGTGACATTGGAGAGGCGGTTGCGGCTGGCTGCCGGAGTGTCGGGGAGATTAAGGCATGCACGAAGGCATCGGCATCATGTGGCGGCTGCAGGCCATTAGTGGAGGGACTCTTACAGCTATACGCAGGCGCAGAAGCCGGAGAAACGATGAAAGAGGGAATTTGTAGTTGTACGACGCTTGACCGGGAAGCGATCATTGATGGCATTCGGGAGATGGGATTGAAGAGCGTCAAAGAAGTGATGAATGTGCTGGGGTGGAACGAACCGGAAGGTTGCACTAAATGTCGGCCGGCCCTCAATTATTATCTAGGTATGCTATGGCCGCTGGATTATGAGGATGAGAAGGAATCCAGATTTACGAATGAACGTTACCATGCCAATATTCAGAAAGACGGCACCTATTCCGTCGTACCTCGTATTTACGGAGGAGTTACTTCACCTGCCGACTTGAAGAAAATTGCTGCTGTCGCAGAGAAATACAATGTGCCTCTGGTGAAATTTACGGGTGGCCAACGTCTTGACCTGCTTGGTGTGAAGAAGGAGGATTTGCCGGGGATCTGGGCCGAGTTGGATATGCCGTCTGGATATGCCTATGGAAAGACGCTGCGAACGGTTAAGACGTGCGTAGGTAACACCTTTTGTCGCTTTGGCACTCAGGATGCTATGGGTATGGGCATCCGGTTGGAAAAGGCATTTGAACGTCTGAATGCGCCATCCAAAGTCAAACTGGCTGTATCTGGTTGTCCGCGTAACTGCGCTGAAGCGACGATCAAGGATTTGGGCGTCGTTGCTATTGACGGTGGCTGGGGGATCTACGTTGGAGGTAACGGCGGTATTAAGGTTCGGGCAGCTGAACTGCTTTGTACCGTTAAAACTGAGGATGAAGTGATGGAATGGACCGGTGCCTATCTGCAGTATTATCGCGAGCAGGCCAATTGGAACGAACGCACAGCCCATTGGGTGGAACGGGTCGGAGTTGAATCCATCAAACAGGCACTCGCGAATGCAGAGACGAGGAAGCAACTGGTGACCAGAATTGAGGAGACGTTAAGCACGACGACTGATCCGTGGCACGAAATTATTCACAACGAAGAGCTGCGCAAAAATTTTGTGCAACTGCCGGAACTTAAGCCAGTAATGGAATAGGGGGCTGACAAAATGGAGACTAATACGACAACCAACAGAATCAGAATAGCTGATCTGAACGAAATAGACCGACGTGGAGCAAGGACAGTTCGCATTCATAATACAGAGATAGCTGTATTCCGTCTGAGCGATGGCAGCGTGCATGCGCTTGAGAATCTTTGTCCGCACAAAGGGGGACGGTTATCCGAAGGAATGATATGTGGCTCAACGATCCATTGTCCACTCCATGACTGGAAAGTTGACCTTTCCACTGGCCGGGTGCAAGAGCCGGATACTGGATGTGTGACTGCTTACCCCACGGAGATTGACAGTGAGAGCGGGGAGGTTTATATCGTAATCTAAGAGTTCTATGCGTATTGCGCTGGAGGTTCTGCTTTTTTTCTTCTATATAATAGAAGGATCAAGGTGAAAGGCTTTGTTGAAGAAGTGGGCATCATTTTGATTGAAAAATAGGTTATTGACTAAATCTTAGTCAATAACCTATTTTCTTTTCACAGGATAACTGGATTTATCTCGAGACAAACAAAAAAGCCTTGAGTATCAAGGCTTTTGACGAATAGGACGGATGGGGATCGAACCCATGACCCTTACCCTGTCAAGATAATGCTCTCCCGCTGAGCTACCGTCCTGCGGTTACTAGATAATATCATGTATTAACCATATATGTAAAGTGGAAAAATAGAAGTCAGCCTGTACTTCATGAGCATTTATATATATAATTCGAATTTAGTGAGTTTGCAATCTGGAATTAATGATAGGGGGAACAGATGATGGCCGCAGAAATTATAAGTGTAACAACAGAGGAGCAGCTACAGGAGGCAATATCGATCCGTACCAAAGTGTTTGTCGAAGAGCAAAAAGTTCCTCTCGATTTAGAAGTTGATCATTATGACAAGCTGGGAGATACGGCCCATCATTTGCTAATTTGTGAACATGGTGAAATGGTGGCCACTGGTCGGTTGACATACTATGAGGAAGATACAGCTAAAATGCAACGTATTGCCGTCCTCAAGGAGCATCGTGCCGCAGGCTATGGACGTGTATTACTACTAGCACTGGAGGAACGTGCACGTGAATTGGGGCTAAGATACTCGCTGCTAGATGCCCAATGTCAAGCCGAGAAGTTTTACGAAAAGCTCGGTTATGAGACGATCTCCGATGAACCTTTTGACGATGCGGGAATACCGCATGTACGTATGCGTAAAAAGTTGTAGTCGACAGCGTAAGGTGCATACAAATCTGTACAATGTGCATGCTAGTAAAAGTTCCTCCACTATACTATGGATAAGGAGCGATACAGCATGGCTAATACAGAACGGGAGCAAATTACAGCAGTACGTAAAAACGGAGATGGCGACCTTACGTCTTTTCAGACATCTACCGGTCGGATTTTAGATTATAGCCAAGCATTGAATGAGATTGAGGCAGGCTCAATTGCAGGCGTTAACGTGTTCAAGGCCAAGGATGGAAGCAAACGAATTCGGGGAGATGCCGATGGAGATCCTTCTAATAACCTGGATCAACTGCCATTGTTCTGACCTTAACTCGCAACATTAGAATGCAAGTTCATCATTATATTCAAGAACAGCAAGCCGCCTGGCTATCCTTTGTAGGAAAGCCAGGCGGCTTTTGTTAATTGTTCAAGCTGTATTTAGCATGCTACTCTGCACGTTCCAACTCTGTAAGTTGATATACTCGTTGCTGCTCCAGAAAGGACATGACCCCTGCCTTCTCCCTGAACTGTTCCATATCATCACTATAGTGCATTAGATGAATCCGTTCTTGAAGAGATGGCGCCAAGCTTAGCAGCTCGTCCAATGTCGTATGGACTTCTCCAGCGCCTTGTAATTGAACCTCATGGAGAATACTCCGACATCCTCGTTCATGCACCAGATGATGAAGCAAATCAGGGTCAAAAACCATATCTGCACTATAAAAAAGGCGGTCATTAATGAATATGGAATAACTGTTTTTACCAGGAATATGCCTTGTAGGGATTAGCTCCACCTGAATACCGGATACTAATGTAGTGGGTACACCAGGCGTTATTACGTTTACCTCGAATACATCTTCAAGCTTGTCAATCATACCCTGCTGTGACATTCCGCCCTTGAGTGTATGCTCCCATAAAGGGTAGATTAGTGGTTCGGCGATATAAAGTAGAGGCTTGCGACGATGAAGAATGTTCATTTGAAAACCGAATTCCTCCAAACCTCCGACATGATCTGCGTGAATATGTGTGATTAAAATTGCGTCAATATCAGGCAAAGGGACGTCCATTTGGTGTAATGCTAAAGAAGCGGTTGTACCGCAATCGATCAGCAGTTTGCCTTCTCCGCTGTCCAGCAGCGCGTTGTTGTTGTAATAATGCTTGGCAAAGGCACTGCCTGTGCCAAGCATTTGTATCGTTAGGCTCATTATGGATTTATCCTCCAGACTTTGTGTACTAGGACTTCTACAGTCGTATTTTATCACCTATGCTACCGGAACTAAAGATTTGGCTCCTTATGTAAAAACTTTGGACAATTTGTGAAACACAGCGCAACTTGTGCGGCTGAGCTAGGTATAAATGTACGACAGAAGGTTTTAAACAGATGACGATGGAGGGATTAGTAGTTATGAAATGGAGAAGAGTGATGGCCCTGATGATGGCCTTTTCAATAATGGGAGGGACCGCCATTTCGGCGGAATCCGCCAAGGACCAAGTGCAGTTGATTATTAATGGAGAAGTGTCAAAAGATGGTGCAGTTGTCATTGATGGGAAAACCTATGTGCCCATCCGTGATTTTAACGGACTTGTCAATTTTGATCCATCCGGTGGAAAAGTTGTTTTCGACCAGCCTAATGTGCATATGTTCCTGTTCAAAGGAGATACTGTGTTTGGTAACGTGAATAAAGGCAATAAAGTGAAATTTAATGTATTTAGTCAAATTGATACCTTGAAAACAGATATCTCCGGAGTGAAGGTAGCGATCACCGACCCTTCGGGCAACGTGAAGGATATTCAGTCTCAAGATATCAAAGGAGCGCAAAAGGATAACTTCTGGTTCCGTACGAACGACTTTACGTATGATTTCAAAACAGCAGGGAATTACCGGGTTGGTTTCTATATTAAAGAGAGCAAAGACGGCAGCTATACCTTGGTGTCCGAAAAAGTCATTACAGCGATAAATTAGGCATACCACAAATTGACCTGCACCCTTGATCATGTTACGATACGGGGGAAAATAAAACAATTTGAAGGTAGGTATTTCCATGAGTGATCACAAACATGAACACGGTGAAGCCTGCAACCACGATCATGACCACGAACATGAAGAAATGGTTCTTACGCTAACTGATGAAAATGGTAAAGATGTAGAAATGGTGCTGGTAGAGACCTTTGACGTAGAAGATCACATTTATGCTCTTCTGCTTGAGCGAGGCAATCCTGAAGCGGATGGCATTATTCTTCGTATGGAAGAAGAAAACGAAGAAATGGTGCTTTACAATATTGAGGACGAAGATGAGTGGAAACGTGTAGAAGCCGCATATAGCGAGCTTGTTGCCCAATACGAATAGAATTGGATGCAGCAGCTGTATAGCTCTTTAAGAAAAAAAGCCCCCGAATAGGGGCTTTTTTTCTTGACTATCAACATGTTTTTTAAGCATGTGTTGACAGTTCAATATTATGAAATAGCGTCAGTTTCGACGATAACCTTCACCTGATGTACTGTTCGGTCCTCAGGTCCTTTAACAGGCAGGCCTACTTCTACATGATCAACAATATAATCAATATTGTCCTGCGAAATAACTTCTCCTGGCAGTAAGATTGGAATACCAGGTGGATACACATAGATGAATTCTGCAATAATGCGACCTGCAGATTCCTTGAAAGGCACGATTTCCGTATCTCCATAAAAAGCGTCTCTTGGAATGAGGGAGAGCTGAGGGATATCCGGTATCTTTACAACTAGCTCATGCTCCTGACCTGTGGAATAGTGCAGAGAAGCCAGCTCACGCAGAGCTTTCAACAAAATTTCAATTTCCTCTTTGGTATCACCAGGGGTCACCAAACAGAGAATATTGTACATATCGCTAAGCTCAACCTCGATATTGTAGTGATCTCTCAGCCAATTCTCCACATCGTATCCGGTAAGGCCCAAATGGCGGATATGAACCGTAATTTTGGTTGGATCATAATCATAGGTAGCTTCCGTGCCAAGAATTTCGCTGCCAAAGCAATATAGCCCTTCAATCTTGTTGACCTCTGAACGACAATATTCAGCCAATTCCAGAGCGCGTTGTGCTATTTCATGACCGTTAAGGGCCAGATTACGTCGGGATGTGTCCAACGAAGCCAGCAGAATATACGAAGTCGACGTTGTTGTCAGCATACTGAAAATCGTTTGTACACGCTGTGGGTTAACGTATCCGTTTTTCGTATTTACATTCAGAATTGAGCTTTGAGTCAAGGAACCACCCAGCTTGTGAACGCTTGTAGCTGACATGTCTGCTCCCGCCTCCATGGCGGACATCGGTAGATCAGAGTGAAAATGAATCAGTACTCCATGAGCCTCATCGACCAGGACCGGCACATTATAGCTGTGAGCGAGATCTACAATTTCCTTCAAATCGGCGCACACACCGTAATATGTCGGGTTGATAACAAGGACGCCCTTGGCGTCAGGGTGGCGTTCCAATGCCCGGCGTACGGACTTGGTTGTAACCCCGTGGTGAATACCGAGATTCTCATCACTGACTGGAGAAATAAATACCGGCTTTGCACCAGCAAAGATAATGGCAGACATTATAGATTTGTGTATGTTTCGGGGTACAATAATTTTATCACCAGGTATGCAAATCGACATAATCATGGTGATGATGGCTCCGCTTGTCCCCTGTACACTGTAATACGTATAATCAGCTCCGAAGGCCTCTGCTGCAAGCTTTTGAGCTTCTTCGATGACGCCTGATGGCTGATGCAGATCGTCCAATGGAGCGATGTTGATCATATCTATGGAAAAGGCATTATCCCCCATAAATTCGCGAAATTCCGAATCAGCTCCCACTCCCTTTTTATGGCCTGGGATGTGAAATTGAACCGGGTTGCTCTGAGCATGCTTTTTCAAAGCAGTAAAAAGCGGGGTGTTGCTTTGATTCATTAGTGTTGTCACAACCTTTCGTGCAGGATTTCGACAATCCTGTGCAAGTGATAATAGAACAAAATTGAGTATAGCAGTTTGAAGTAGGAATGCAAGCGATTGAGGGCGCATTTATTTGCGAAAGAGTGGAGTAGGCTGAGAACCCGGTCTATACAGCCAAAAAACGAAGGTGGAGGAAGTGGATTAGATGAGGCAAATAGGAAGAAAAAAAGCTTCGCAGCGGTGGTGGACTCCTTTTTTTAGCAAATTGTGGGTTTTGGTATTTCTGGTCGAATTTATGAAAGGATCTCTTCTGGTATCCATCCTGCCGGTATATATGGGAGAAACGCTTGGTTTGTCGGCCGGGATTATTGGTTTGGCCTTTTCGCTTCAGTATTTTGGAGACAATGCGTTTCGGGCACCGGCGGGTTGGATGGCTGAACGGCTCGGCTACCGCGGAACGATGTCGACCGCACTGTTGTTTACGCTTGTAGCGATTATTATGCTGAGCGTATTGACAGAGCCCGTGTGGCTCGTCGTTGCGTGTCTGCTGCTCGGTCTGGGTACTTCTCCGCTCTGGCCTTGTGTTATGACCGGAACGACCGAAATGTCCGGGCCTAATAACAGCAATGGCGCGGTGATGGGCACACTGGAAATTGCGTCTATGGGTGGAACGGGATTGGGTCCGCTCATTATGAACTTTGCCATATCCCACTATGGGCATTCTTACGGCATGGTGTTCATGATTTTGATAGGATGCAGTATTGTATTGTTGTTGGTTGCTCTTATGCTGCCAGGACCGAAAAGGTCTCCTGATAAAGGTGACCTCGAACAGAGCGCTCTAGTGTCGTCTGATGGGTACACAAAGCAGAAACAGCAAATTCTGAAAGGAATCCAGGAGACGATCGCTGTGCTCAAAACAAAGCTTAACGTCAATCCGTTAATTTACCCGGCGCTATTTTTGCAGTCTTTTGTTATCGGTTTGATCAGCCCCGTACTGACGCTGTACGCTCGGACGGACCTCGGGATTTCACCAAACCTGTACAGCGTGCTTCTGATTGCAGGCGGTGGGGTGACTGTGCTAGCACTGATCCCTTGTGGCAAGTTGGTCGACAGACTTGGAACGGAGTATTTTCTACATGTTGGCTTTTTGCTAGCCGGAATTACGCTGTTTTTCTTCTCAATCGTTCGATCTATTCCGCTGGTGTTTGTATCCGTGGCGCTTATTGGTTTGGGATATGCGCTCATTTTGCCTGCATGGAACACCTTTCTTGCCCGATTGATTCCGGAAAGCGAGCGAGCAACGGTGTGGGGCTTTTTTTTAACACTTCAAGGCTCAGGCATGGTTATAGGCCCGCTCGTTTCAGGAGTGCTATGGGACCGTGTCGGACACACCGCTCCATTTATCATCAGTGGGGTCGTGATGCTGCTCATGTTTGGCTGCCACCTGGCTCTGGCGCGCAATCCACGCAGGAAGACTGTGGAGGCCTGAACAGCGCCTTGAAAAGCGGCGAGGGCTACTCTTTCGAGAAAGACATTCGGTACAGCGGCAGCAAATGCTCAAAGGTAGAACGCACTGCCTGTAATAATGCAGCCCCGTCGTTGGCAAGTGGATCTTCTCGGTCAATACGGATTCCACACATGACCTCCGCTTTTTTTACCTGTTGTAGCTTATGGATGATCGTTTGAAAATCTTCATTATCCATGTGTTGTTGTTCTGTGCCTTCTGGAGCCATATGATCCATGGACCAGTAAAAATGATCAGGCAGGTTAGAGCGCACATCGCTCAGATTGGCTTCGAGTGCCTGGGCAAATGTAGCTTTGTTAGGACTTTCATAAATAATTGCAAAAATAACGAATAGGTGGGAAGCGAACATACCTACCTCAAAATGCGGCAGCGCCTTGTACCCGCGCTTATTTGCCGCCCAGGCTACCCAAGTATCTTTGGGGGGATTGACTTTGCGTCGTGCATGCTTGGCGACGTGAACGTGCATGGGCTCTCCACATAAGTCCGTCAGAAATGGGGCTAATTCCTCGCCAATTGCCTCCAGCTTGGGCCGAACCTGCTGAATCAGCACTTCCATACGAGGCTCCAATCCCGGTATTTCAAAAACATCGAAGTCCTTTGCAGTAAATCCACTAAATGTCATTCCTTTTCCTCCTGTAACTGGGTTAAGCCATAACGTGTGGCGTAATATGTCCAATTATAGCATAATGCCGCCGGGCTTGGCCGACTTTAGACTAGGTTTGAAACAAGCATATAAGGCAAAAGTAGGATTGTTCGCTGTTACTCATAAAAATAGGTCAAATAACCAAGTACCCTTACATAAAATGAAGTATAAAATAGAGCAAGGGAAGATCAAGCGGGAAAGCCGCAGGCTTGCTGTAGCCGGACTTCTTGAATCGGACTTGAAAAAGGAGGGAATGCCGTGAACAAGGGCTGTGAGGTAGAATATTGCAATCTAGAGCTCCGGTTTAGCCGTCGGCATATCCATAATCTGATCAAGGATTTGATATCGGAAGGGTATTCGCTGTACTGGAGCGAGGATGAGTCGTACCTGGTTTTGTCGGTGAGAACCGGGCGTAAGCTGGTGAAGCTCCGTTTTCAACAGCTGCGCACAGGACACTACAAGTTGGCTGGAGATTATGTAATCCGCGATGCCAAGCTGGCTGAGTGGTTGGAGAAGCTGATTGGAAGCACCCGAGGTCATGCCATTGTCAAAAGAGTCAAGGATCATCATATTTTGGTAGAAAATATTTTGTTTGGTGAGGTCATTCGTCTGGTCGAGGTTACAGGCTTTAAGCAGCGTGTCATTTATCAGAAGGGACCGGTGCTGTCCGCACAGGAAATGGAGGATATGTACGCTTCCAATGAAGGAGAAACCCGACTGCTGCTGCTAAAAATGGAAGTGGACGATGAATTGGAGAAGCTGTTCATAGCGATGACAGACGGAGATAAGGCTAAAATCGGGAATTGCCATGAACGCCTGCAAACGCTATCCCACCAACTGCTGATGATGGAAGCGTAGTACATCTGAACACCTCATGTAAATGGGGTGTTTTGATCTGTGAATAGACAGGGGTTCACTTCTTACATCAAAAACGTTAAAATAGAAGTGCACGTGTTCCGATTCACATAAAGTGTAATGCGGTAAAGCGGCGATATAGAAGACAAAATATGTTGCAAAGGATGAGGAACCAGATGGCAAAACAGCAAATTGGTGTGATCGGCCTGGCGGTAATGGGTAAGAATTTAGCCCTTAACATTGAGAGCAGAGGCTTCACCGTCTCGGTTTTTAACCGCTCTCCAGAAAAAACGCACGATCTTATCAAAGAAGCAGAAGGTAAAAAACTGACGGGTACTTTCTCTATTGAAGAATTTGTGAACTCATTGGAATCCCCCCGTAAAATCCTGATCATGGTTCAAGCTGGTAAAGCAACAGATGCCACGATTGAACAGCTTGTGCCTCATCTGGACAAGGGCGACATTATTATAGACGGAGGCAATGCCTACTTCCCTGATACACAGCGTCGCAGCAAGGAGCTGGAGGAAAAAGGACTTCGCTTTATTGGTACAGGCGTATCCGGTGGTGAAGAAGGTGCCTTGAATGGTCCTGCTATCATGCCGGGTGGACAAGAAAGTGCCTATAAACTGGTAGAGCCGATTCTAACGGCAATCTCTGCTAAAGTGGAAGGCGACCCTTGCTGTACATATATCGGTCCTGACGGTGCTGGTCACTATGTAAAAATGGTGCATAACGGTATCGAGTACGGCGACATGCAATTGATCGGTGAAGCGTATCACTTGTTGAAATCAGTCCTGAATGTGAATGCGGAAGAGCTTCATGAAATCTTCACGGAATGGAATAAAGGGGAACTGGACAGCTACCTGATCGAAATTACAGCTGACATTTTCTCTCAGTACGATGCTGAAACAGGCAAGCCAATGGTAGACGTTATCTTGGATGCTGCTGGTCAAAAAGGTACAGGTAAATGGACGAGCCAAAGCGCGCTGGATCTGGGTGTGCCATTGTCCATGATTACCGAATCCGTATTCTCCCGCTTCTTGTCTGCTATGAAAGACGAGCGCATTGCGGCAAGTAAAGTGCTGAGCGGTCCTAATGCTGAGTCCTTCAGCGGCGACAAAAAAGAATTTATCGAAAGTGTACGTAAAGCACTGTTTGCAAGTAAAATCGTGTCCTATGCTCAAGGTTTCGCTCAAATGCGTGCAGCTTCTGATGAATATGATTGGGATTTGAAATACGGAAAAATCGCTATGATCTTCCGCGGCGGTTGCATTATCCGCTCGCAATTCCTGCAAAACATCAAGGATGCATATGACCGCGATCCTGCCTTGAAAAACCTGTTGCTGGATTCTTACTTCAAAAATGTAGTTGAAACGTATCAAGATGCATGGCGTCAAGTGATTTCCGTGGCTGTATCCCAAGGTATTCCAGTGCCTGGCTTCTCCAGCGCGCTTGCATACTATGACAGCTACCGCACTGAGCGTTTGCCAGCAAATCTGCTGCAAGCACAACGTGACTACTTCGGTGCCCATACGTTCAAACGTGTGGACAAAGAAGGCGTATTCCATCATCAATGGTTCTAATGAACGGACGGATATGCATGAATAGCATTATGTAATACAACGGAAGCTTTTTTGCCCTATGGGTAGAAGAAGCTTCCGTTTTTTAATTTATAATTATGGATACGATTATGATGGCAGTAGAGGATTGTGTAATCTTTTGGCGCTATGGTATGATAGGGACAAAATATTTTAATGCATTACCGCGTCTAAGCTTTGAGTCAAAACAAAAAAGACGAGAAGGTTCCCGTCTCTTTTGTTAAGTAGGTTTCTATTGCTCCTGTGACCATTGCAGCATGCCGCCAGTCATGTTAGTACAGCCTTCATAACCTAGCTGCTGTAGATATTCGCAGGCTCGTTCACTGCGGTAACCGCTCCGGCAAATAAAGATAATTTCACCGGTGCGTTCAATTTCTTCAAGACGACCCGGAAGCTGTCCGAGCGGAATGTGCTTGGCACCTTCAATCATGCCTTCCGCTACTTCTTCCGCTTCGCGGACGTCGATTAATTGCAATTGCTCTCCTGCTTGCAGACGTGCGCGCAACTCAGAAGGTTCAATCAGGGCGATTTGCGTCATGGCCGGACCTCTTTTCTGATATATAATGGGTGCTACATATGTTTTTGACGTGTGCAAAATGTCACACACACTCTATGTATGATAGCTAAGGTATCTCCGGGCTGTCAATCCGCTTAATCCTAAAGGCAGGTATAGATTAATTAACCAGCGGGATTCACTCGGGTGACCTAGATTAATATTTCTTATTTTTTGGGTGGAGAAATGAATGCTACAACTTGTATAATTAACGTAAAATAGGATGGTTTGAACTGAAAAGGAGCATGTACATTATGGATGTTATCGTTAGACCTACCCCTTCTTTGCAAGGAGAGATTGGGGCCCTGTCCTCCAAAAACTACACTACTCGTTATCTGCTCACTGCGGCACTTGCTGAGGGACAAAGTACCATTTATTATCCAGCCCATAGTGAAGACAGTGATGCTATGCGTCGTTGTATCGCCGATTTGGGTGCAGTATTGGAAGAGGATGATGAAAAAATAGTGATTACAGGCTTTGGTAGCCATCCTCAAGCTGTGAAGGAATTGAATGTGGGAAACGCAGGAGCGGTGCTCCGTTTTTTGATGGGTATTGCATCTCTTTGTCCGGATGTTACATTTGTTAATACATATCCCGACTCATTGGGCAAGAGACCACATGATGATTTAATCGATGCACTGGGGCAACTGGGCGTGAAAGTAGATCATCGTGAAGGTAAGTTGCCCATTCGTATTCAGGGTGGTCAGGCGAAGGGCGGTAAAATTCAGGTGTCTGGCTCGGTTAGCTCACAATATTTGAGCGCCCTGCTATTCCTTACGCCTTTACTGGAGGAAGACAGTGAAATCGAAGTGCTGCATGATTTGAAATCTAAGGTGGTCATTGGGCAGACTCTGGAGGTATTGCAAGAGGCTGGTATTATCATTCATGCAAGCGATGATTACATGTCTTTCCGTGTCCCGGGGCGGCAATCCTACCAGCCACGTACGTATACGGTACAGGGAGACTATCCAGGGAGTGCAGCGGTGCTGGCGGCGGCGGCTGTAACGAATTCCGATGTTACCATCCATCGTCTTAAAGAGCAGAGCAAACAGGGAGAACGCGCTATCGTAGATGTGCTACGTATGATGGAAGTGCCACTGACACATGAGAACGATACCGTCGTTGTGAAGGGCAATGGCCGATTGAAAGCTGTTGAGTTTGACGGTGATGCTGCAACAGACGCTGTGCTTGCAATGGTGGCTGCGGCTGTATTTGCTGAAGGCACGTCCCGTTTTTATAACGTGGAGAATTTACGGTATAAGGAATGTGACCGCATTACCGATTATTTGAATGAGCTGACCAAGGCTGGTGCTCGGGTAGAAGAACGTCAAGCAGAAATTATCGTACATGGCAGACCGGAGGGTGTCGAAGGTGGCGTGGAAATTAACGCGCATTTTGATCACCGTGTTATTATGGCCTTGACGATTGTTGGTTTGCGCGCACAGAAGCCGTTAGTGATTAAGGATGCACATCATGTCGCCAAATCGTATCCGCAGTACTTTGACCATTTAACGACGCTTGGTGCTTCTGTAGAATGGGTAAAATAAAAACAAACGAAGATGCGAATAGGAGGGAACAGAATGGCTTTTGAAAATCCGTCGAGAGAAGAGATTAAAAGCATTTTGGAACAAGTAGGCAATATTGCGGTTGTTGGTTTGTCTGATAAATCGGACCGTACCTCATACATGGTTTCTTATGCCATGCAGAAGCGGGGATACCGGATTATTCCAGTTAACCCTGCGGCGGCAGGGCAAACGATTCTTGGGGAGACTTGTTATGCCAGCCTTGCTGAAGTACCTGAGCCTGTGGAGCTGGTCAATGTATTCCGCCGCAGTGAATACTGTGCAGAGGTTGCGCGTGAAGCAGCTGCTATTGGAGCTAAGATTTTGTGGCTTCAACAGGGAATTATAAGCCAGGAAGCCGCTGACATTGCGCAGGAGCATGGAATGACGGTTATTATGGATCGTTGCATTAAGGTGGAGGACTCAGTGACCCAAGCTGTACGTAAAGGATAAACATGGATCAGTGATCTGTGCTATACGCAGATGAATAAAAACCTTCTTCCCTTGCTTCACAGGGTTGAAGGTTTTTGGTGCGAAACGAGGAATATGGTACAGTATATTATACTTTCAGGAATCCATATAATGTATGTATGTCTTGATGATGAAATTGCTCTAAACGGATTCATAGTGTTATCTGTTGTGATGATAAATTTTTTGACCTGTAGTAGCGTAAATAAATATTTTGGCAGATGGAATCATTGCTTTGACAAAAGTATTTATTCGGCTTACCATCAGGGATAGAAAGGAGAGGAATGCCATGAATTGGCTCGGATCCTTACAACAGCTCGGTCGTGCTGTCATGCTCCCGACGATGGTGCTACCAGCCGCTGCAATATTGCTAAGTCTCGGCAGCCTTCCTTGGTCCACATGGGGATTCCCTATGGTGTCTGATATGGCAAATGCGGCTGGACACGGGGTTTTTTATTTTTTGCCATATTTATTTGCGGTTGGTGTTGCCCTAGGTATGTCGAATCAGGCAGGTCAGGCGGGGCTGGCAGCATTGGCTGGTATGGCTATATACGATCAGGTCACATTGAGATTTGGAAACGGACTCATTCAACCGGCGACGCTCATTGGTATCATTTTGGGGGTCATTTCAGGGGTGGCCTATAATCGCTTCAAAAGCATCAAATTGCCCGAGGTGCTTCAATTTTTTGGAGGTACCCGATTTGTTCTGCTGCTTATTGGCCTCTTCTCGGCTGTGTTTGCAGGACTCATGCTAATTATTGCCCCACTCATACAGAGAGGGCTGCAATTTATAGTAGGTCTGGAATCAAGCTTGGGCGGCTTTGGACTGTTTATCTACGGTGTTCTATACCGGTTGCTGGCGGCCTTTGGTCTGCACCATCTGCTTAATAATATTTTTTGGTTTCAACTGGGTACATATAAAACGCCGTCTGGCAACGTTGTACAGGGCGATTTACCCCGGTTTTTTGCTGGCGATCCGACAGCGGGCTATTTCATGTCCGGGTTGTTCCCCATTATGATGTTTGCCATCCCTGCCATTGCGCTGGCGATCATTCAGGAAGCGCGTGAAGATTTGAAGCCAAAGGTGCAAAAAACATTTTTGACAGCTGCGCTTGTTTGCTTTTTTACTGGAGTGTCGGAACAGATTGAGTTTGCCTTTTTGTTTGCTGCTCCTTATTTGTTCCTCGTTCATGCAGTTATGTCTGGGCTGGCCATGTGGCTTACCTTTGAGCTGGATATTCATCACGGATTTTCCTATTCGGCGGGTTTTATAGATTATGTTCTAAATTTTCATCTCTCACATAACGCCTGGTTGTTAATTCCAGTGGGAGTGGCGTACGGGCTTGTATATTATGTACTGTTTCGATGGGCTATCCGGCGGTTCCGTATTCCAACTCCTGGGCGCGAGGAAGGTTCGGTTCTGGAGGATTGGGCCGGCAATATTCCTTATAGTGCTCCGCTTATTTTGGAAGCACTTGGCGGGAAGGAAAATATTGTGCAGGTAGAGGCCTGCATCACACGTTTGCGGCTGACCGTCCACAATGACAGGCTGATTGATACCGGAGCGATGAAGGCTTTGGGATCGGCCGGGCTTATCAATCTGGGTGGGGGGAATTTGCAGGTTGTATTCGGAACGTATTCAGAACTGATTCGTGAGGAAATCGCGAAGCTGATGGAACGTGATCTCCCTCAAATTTTGTTCAACGCTCCTGTACATGGAAAAATGCTACCGATTCATGAAGTGCCTGACAAAATTTTTGCGACGAAGCTGGTCGGGGACGGTGTTGCTTTTGTTCCTGAACGTGGTGAACTTGTGTCTCCAGTGTATGGTACTGTGATGCACTTGTATCCGACCATGCACGCTTTAGGCATCTCCACACGAGAGGGACTTGAGGTTCTGCTTCACATAGGGATTGATACTTCACAGCTAAAAGGGAATTTTACTGCTATGGTAGAAGCAGGCGATACGGTGGAACCGGGGCAATTGCTGATCAAATTTGATTTGCAGGCGCTGCGAGAGCAAGCTCCATCGCTGGTGACTCCTATGGTCATCACGAATCCAGATCGCGTCAAGTCGTGGAGCTTTGCTCCGTTTAAAACAGTGAAAAAAGGTCAGGCCTCGGTAATGTCCGTTGTGCTGCATGACAGGAATGTTGGAGGGGTAGAAACATGATAGAAGGCATCGGCGCCGCAGCAGGTGTGGCAATCGGGAAGGCATTTGTCCTGCCGAGCTGGGAGTGGGATTTACCTGATCAAAAAATGGATGCGGTAGATCTTGCAAAGGAATTTGAACGTTTGTATGAAGGGATACGCACATCCAAAAGTGAAATCCAGTTTATTAAGGATGAGTTTCGAGAGATGGTGGGGCCAGAAGAATCCAGCATCTTTGATGCTCATCTTGCGATATTGGAAGATCCGGAATTCATGAATGAAATTCGTGGAATTATTGAGCGTCAGTACAAGGCGGCCGAGGTGGCCGTGAAGGAAGCCATTGATCATTTTGTGACAATGTTTGATTTACTGGACGATGAATATATGAAGGAACGGGCAATCGATATCAAAGATGTGGGGAACCGGTTGCTCAAGCATTTGCTAGGTGCACCGGAGGTGACTCTTCCCAAGGACACACAGCCCTATATTCTGGTAGCCAAGGAGCTCTCACCCTCCCAATCGGCACACTTGAATCCTAGCTATGTTTTAGGGATTGTAACTATGAATGGTGGTAAAACTTCGCATTCTGCGATCATGGCCCGTGCACTTGGTATTCCACTTGTTTCAGGACTAGAGAGCAATCTGAATTTGCCCGTTCAAACGGGAGACATGATGGTTGTGGACGGAGACCTGGGCAAAGTTTATGTGAATCCAGAAAAAACAGTAACTGATCATTATAAAATTTTGCGCGACGAGCAGCGACGCAGAAAAGAGCAGCTTCAGGTACTTGCTTCTGTAGATGCCGTGACCAAGGATGGAACCACTCTGAGGCTGGCGGCCAATATTAGTTCGATTAAAGAGCTGGAGGCGGCTTTGAAGCATGGCGCTCAAGGTGTAGGACTGTTCCGCACGGAATTTTTATACATGGATCGCAAATCTGCTCCAGATGAAGAGGAACAGTATGAAGTATATCGGCTGATAGCGGAAAAGGCAGGAAACCACTCCGTAGTCATCCGTACATTGGATATCGGTGGAGATAAGCCGTTGGACTATCTTCAACTACCAGAGGAAGAAAATCCTTTTCTAGGTTACCGTGCTATACGGATCAGTCTGGATTGGAAGGAATTGTTTAAAACCCAGTTGACTGCGATTTTGCGAGCCAGTGCAATGGGAAATATCAAGGTAATGTATCCGATGATTTCATCCGTGGAGGAGGTCCGCCAGGCAGATGCTCTTTTGAAGGAGGCTATGGCGGATTTGGATGCAAGAGGGCTTGCCTATAATCAGAACATTCAGCGAGGAATTATGATTGAGGTACCGGCTGCGGCGATGATCGCTGATCTATTGGCAGCTGAAACAGATTTTTTTAGTATCGGAACGAATGATCTGGTTCAGTATGTGCTGGCTGTTGACCGTATGAATGAGCAGATTGCACATATGTACCATCCATACCATCCAGCTGTACTTCGAATGCTGCGCATGACTGCACAAGCGGCACATCAAGCAGGAATTGATGTGAGTGTATGTGGTGAGATGGCTGGAGATGAACGGTCCGTTCCTCTTTGGCTGGAACTGGGGATACATCAACTCAGCATGTCTCCCCAATCTTTATTGCGGGTCAAGCATCGTGTGCTGAATACGACTGCATCTGAGGCAACGACAGTCGCTCAGGTTTGCTTTGGCATGTCCACTGGTGCAGCGATCGAAGACAAGCTCACTGCAGCTAATGTCAGCTGCACTCCGGCCGGGCCTGGACGGCAGTAATATGTAATGTCCGTATACAGCTTCAGGAGGAGCCGAACTCCGTACTGTTAGGTTTGTCGTAGCAAACCTTAATGGCGTAGCATGGTTTAGACGAAAAAGAACCTTTAAAACCACTTTATTCATGGTTTTGAAGGTTCTTTTTTTCATCTTGTTGACAACCTCTTGTGATTATGGAAAATTCATAATTAGCAATTATCCTGATTCCATTAGATTGGGTTATTCAAGCCCTGAGTGGCAGGACTTATTCTCTTATTTCCGGGTGTTATCTGCTAACAAATCGCAGAACGCTTTTCCGTAAGGTGGAAGATCAGGCGGCCGACGAGCAGATACAATATGTCCATCCGTTACAACTGCCTCATCCTTCCAAATAGCTCCTGCATTCTCCATATCATCACGAATACCTGGTGTGGAGGTTACCGTAACACCATCCAAAATTTTAGCAGAGATCAGTACCCAGCCTGCATGGCAGATTTGTCCAATCGGCTTATGAGCAGCATGAAACTCCTGAACGAGTTGAATTACTTTGGGATAGCGGCGCAGTTTATCAGGTGCCCAACCGCCAGGGACGAGAATCCCGTCATAATCACTGCTATTCAGTTCCTCAAAGGCATATTCCGCTTCAGCAGGTACGCCATATTTTCCAATATATTTTTTACCCTTTTCCGCACCGGCTAAATGCACTTCTGCGCCTTCTTCACGAACACGGTAAATCGGATACCACAGCTCCAGATCCTCGAATTCCTCATCCACTAGGGCGATAACCTTTTTTCCAGCAAGTCTTGACATCCAACCATCCTTTCGTGCGTCACATGATGACACCTCTGTTTTGTAATCTGTACTTTTACATCTTAAGAAAAAGAACGCCCGAAGTCCATTCCTTCGCAGATTCTTATGTTAGTAGTCTGCTTTTTAACAGCAATTGTCGTCATTTTCTGACCCGCCAAAGCTTTGGTAATTTGTTCATAGCTGCAATCTGTGGAAGGATTTGAGGTCCCAAAGTCGAAATAAAACAAGGTATGATAGATTTAATGGAGTTAACAAATATTTATTAGACTAGTAGATAGATATATTTTGGATTCTGACGAGATCCTCGTATAGTTTGATCCTACGTAATGAGGTGGTTAAATGCATAAGCAATGCCAATGTGGCAAACCGATGGGACTGGAACTGCGAAAGGTAATCTATGCGGGCAAGGTTGAAATTTTGCACGTCCCTGTATTCTCATGCTCGTCATGCTTTTCCAGTGAGGTTTTGCAGCATGTGACGAAAGACATTAAGACACTATTACAAAGTCTAGGGAGCAAACCTACGGCACGGAGAATATCTTTTGCTCGCAACAATGAACTGGCAGAAATCATTCGCAAGCTTGTACTGGAGGAAGCGGACAATCCCAATGTGGATTGGCAATCTGCTTTGGAGGAGCGGATGGAGCTTCGAATTAATCTCTTATTGGATCTTTATCGCTATGCGAGAAGTCTGGGAGACGAAGATTGGATGAATGATGTAGAGAGAAAATTGGTTCAATTATCCGGTTTTACCAGTGAATCGGTATTTACGAATACAAAAAACTAAAAAATATGAAAATTTTCATGGTCACCATTGGATTTTACATGTTGTTTTTGTTACGATGAGAATAGGCCATACGACAAGACACAGAAAGGAATGTATATCCAATGGCGACGATGACAAAAATGACTACTGTTCAACAATTAAATACGGCTCTGGAAGCGTCATCAGACAAGCCGTTGCTTCTCTTTAAACATAGCACACGTTGTCCGATAAGTGCAGGCGCATATCAGGAAGTGGAGTCCTATTTGCATGGCGCTCCCAACGAAAATATTGAATACGGTATCATTTATGTAGTAGAAGATCGGCCGGTGTCCAATGAAACCGCGGACAGGCTTCAGGTGAAGCATGAATCCCCGCAGGCCATTTTAATCAAGGACGGAGAGGCTGTTTGGCATACATCCCATTCGAATATTACAGCCCGTGCACTCCACGATCATCTCACATAGATAGAATGTGTGCTGTCGTTGCATAAAGTAGTATTTTGTCGTATCATGGTTCTAATTAGTTGATCTAGGATTCGGTTGAAAATTTATTGGCAATGGAGAGAAGGAATGTGACGGTAACGATCTATGATGTAGCTCGCGAAGCTGGTGTCTCAATGGCCACAGTGTCCCGCGTAGTTAACAATAATCCTAATGTGAAACCTCAGACCCGCAAGAAAGTGTACGAAGCGATTGAACAATTGGGATATCGTCCAAATGCGGTCGCTAGAGGTCTGGCCAGCAAGAAGACAACGACCGTCGGCGTGGTTATACCGGATATATCGAACTCAATTTTTGCAGAAATTGCGCGCGGTATTGAGGATATAGCGAATATGTATCACTATAATATTATTTTGTGTAATGCCGACAAGCGAAAAGAAAAAGAGATTCGTGTCATCAACACATTGCTTGAAAAGCAAGTGGATGGTCTTCTGTTCATGGGTGGTACAGTAACGGACGAGCATATTCAGGCGTTCCATACAGCTGCGGTCCCTATTGTTCTATGTGCAACGAGTGATGAAAAAGGAAGCTATCCTTCGGTCGATATCGACCATGAAGCCGCTGCTTATGATGCAGTAAACACGTTGATCCGCCATGGACACCGTCAAATCGCAATGATCAGTGGTACGCTTCAAGACCCTGCAAACGGCTATGCACGTTTCCAAGGTTACAAGAGAGCACTGGAAACAGCCGGAATTGATTATCAGGAGGATCTCGTGCGAATCGGGAACTACCGTTATGAATCCGGTGTCGAAGCAATGAAATATTTTCTCGGCCTAAAGAAGAAGCCAAGTGCGATTTTTGCTGCTACGGATGAAATGGCAATTGGTGCGATCCACAGTATTCAGGATGAGGGATTGAAAGTTCCTGATGATTTTTCGGTAATCAGTGTCGACAATATTCGTATGGCCTCTATGGTTCGTCCTCAGCTGACAACCGTCGCGCAACCGATGTACGATTTGGGTGCGGTAGCGATGCGTTTGCTGACCAAGCTGATGAAAAAGGAAAACGTGGAGAACCCTCGCGTTATTTTGCCGCATGAAACTATTTTGCGGTTGTCAGTTAATTATTTAGACTAGACGCAGTGCTGAATAGGATATACCTTCGTTGAAAGCTCCTTTGATGGAGCTTTTTTCGCGGATATAAAGCTTCTTATGGACATCATCATCAAACCAAGAATAGAGGGATGCGTAATGAGCCGACTTTACGGATTAATGGGTGCTATGGATGAAGAAATTGAATTGCTGCTGGCAGCGATGACGGAAGCAAGCAAGACGGTCAAGGCTGGAATCACGTACACTACAGGAATCATTCACGGGCAAAGAGTCGTTGTCTGCAAATCCGGTGTAGGCAAGGTTAATGCTGCAGTAACAACACAAATCCTGATTGATCATTTTGGTGTAGAACAGATTATATTTACGGGAGTGGCAGGGGCCGTTCATCCCGATTTAAACATTGGGGATATTGTCATCTCATCCACATGTATGCAGCATGATATGGATGTAACGCCTTTGGGTTATGCCAGAGGGGTCATTCCTTATCAGGACACCTCAGAGTTTGTGGCTGATCCCGAGCTTGTAAGTCTAGCTGAGCAAGCCTGCAAATCGTTTGGCGATCGTTATATTGTCGGCAAGGTACTTTCTGGCGATCAATTTGTTGCAAGTCGTGAGTTAGTGACTGCATTGCATCAGGAAATGGACGGTGCTTGTACCGAAATGGAAGGTGCAGCTGTGGCTCAGACAGCTCATATGAACGCTGTGCCTTATGTTGTCCTACGGTCTATGTCAGATAAGGCTGATGGATCGGCTCACGTTAATTATGCTGAATTTACGGTAGAAGCTTCACATCGTTCGCATCGTATTGTGGAGTTCATGCTCAAGCATTTGGGCTAATGGTATAATTTTTTAATACATGAATCTTCGGACAAACCGGATATGGTCAAACTGCTCCTGTGATGCAAGGGGCACATCCTTTCCCATTCGTACCATCAGACAGTTAGCAGGATGTGAACATATTTCAGGATCATCCGTGGCGTACCAGACCATATCTACAGTTTTCATCAGACTTTCCATCATGCGGCGGTATTCCCATACGGAGAGGCCGCTGCCTTTTAAATCCCAATGCCAATAGTATTCGGTCGTAAAAATAATATAGGATTCAAGCTGGCCGTCCTCAAAGGCAATCCGAATCATTCGGCTACCCAGGCCCAGACCACGATAGTCATCGGCTACCTCAACAGCTCCAAGTTCCAGTAAATCCTTCATGCCAGCTTCCGACCAGCGCTCCATCTCATCTGGGTAATGAAAAGTAACATATCCCAGGAGAGTTTCCCCGTTGTGGGCAATGATAATTCTGCCTTCTGGCAGTTCCGAAATATCCACTAATGCATCGAACTGTTCCTTTGGTTTGCGAAAGGCATCTAATTGCTTGTGCATTTGAAATGAACGCAGTTGATCCGCGGATACGGGGCCTTCTACATAGATTGTTTGTCCGTTATAATCCAACGTATCCAAGTGGTACAGTTTTAAATGCTGCATGCGTACGCCCTCCTTGTTCGCCATAAGCTCGTTCCTCATATCCCCTACTTATAGCAAAAAAACAATTAAATGAAAAGGATGGTCGTCACATCCTGACCTATGATATACTGTTTTAGACATAAAATGTTCACAATTTAAATCAATCAGTAAACCAAAGGACTTCATCTGCTTTATTGATTTTGTAAGCGTTATCTTGTTCTGTGTGATTCTCATTAATCTATTGTGAGGAGGCTGAACGTATGAAGTTTGAAGAACTCCAGACTGTAGTTCCCACATCCAACATGGGCCCGTATGAACAAGCTTACAACAACTTTCAGTGGGAAGATGCAGAGCGTCATTTTACGTGGTATGAAACAGGCAAGGTAAATATGGCACATGAAGCCATTGATCGACATGTACAGGAAGGACGAGGGGAGAAAGCGGCACTATTGTATTGTGACTCAAACCGTCATGAAACCTACACCTTCTCTCAGCTTCGTGCTAGCTCTAACAGGTTCGGAAATGTGCTTCGCAAATACGGTATTGGTAAAGGGGAGCGGGTGTTTATTTTCATGCCGCGTTCACCCGAGCTGGTTATTAGTTTACTTGGTGTTCTAAAGGTAGGGGCTGTTGTCGGTCCATTGTTTGAGGCGTTTATGGAAACTGCGGTTAAGGATCGATTGGAGGATAGTGGGGCAGTAGCATTAGTGACCACACCTGCGCTTCTGTCACGGGTAAAACGTGAGGAGCTTCCTGAGCTGCGACATATTTTTGTGGTTGGTGATATGGATGAACGCGAGCAGGGAATTATCGATTTTGAGACAGAAATGCTCACATCCTCAGAGGAACTTGAGCCAGAATGGTTGAATCGTGAAGATGGATTAATTATTCACTATACATCAGGCTCAACAGGCAAGCCCAAAGGCGTGTATCATGTGCAAAATGCAATGATTCAGCATTACTATACTGGGAAAATGGTGCTGGATTTGCGAGAAGATGATGTGTATTGGTGTACTGCTGATCCTGGCTGGGTCACGGGAACATCATACGGTATTTTTGCTCCATGGCTAAATGGAGTGACGAATGTCATTCGTGGGGGGCGTTTCAGCCCGGAAGACTGGTACCGCACGATTGAGCGTCACGAAGTGACCATATGGTATAGTGCTCCTACAGCGTTTCGGATGCTGATGAGCGCAGGGGAGCAGGTTGTTTCCAAATATGATCTTAGCAGTCTGCGGCATGTTTTATCCGTTGGGGAACCGCTGAATCCAGAAGTGGTGCGATGGGGATGGCAAGTGTATACACAACGCATTCATGATACTTGGTGGATGACAGAAACAGGAGCACAGTTGATCTGTAATTACCCTGAGCTGCCGATTAAGCCAGGTTCGATGGGAAAGCCACTCCCAGGTATCCAAGCTGCTATTTTGGACGACAGAGGGCAGGTGTTGCCTCCTAACCGGATGGGCCACTTGGCGATCCGTACACCATGGCCATCCATGATGAATCGTATATGGAACAATCCGAACAAGTTTCAGGAATATTTCCGCTTTCCCGGTTGGTATGTATCGGGTGATTCAGCTTACATGGATGAGGACGGATATTTCTGGTTTCAGGGTAGGATTGATGATGTCATTAACTCCTCCGGGGAGCGCATCGGCCCTTTTGAGGTGGAGAGCAAGCTTCTGGAGCATCCTGCTGTAGCGGAAGCCGGAGTTATTGGAAAACCAGATACCGTGCGGGGAGAGATTATCAAAGCTTTTGTTGCACTGCGTGAAGGCTATGCACCGTCTGAAGCTTTAAAGCAGGACATCTATCGCTTCGTTAAGGAAGGGCTGTCTGCTCATGCTGCTCCACGCGAAATTGAGTTTAAGGAAAAGTTACCCAAAACCCGTTCCGGTAAAATTATGAGACGCGTGTTGAAAGCCTGGGAGCTTAACCTTCCTACAGGTGACTTATCCACCATAGAGGATTGAAGTGCTCTGCATATTAGAATTAAAAAAGGGAGTCTCCAAAGCCTTAATGGCTAAGGGGACTCCCTTTTTGTTAGGGCAAATCTCATCTTCACCCAACCTATCACTTTCTGCTTTTGTCTTCAGTTATGGACGGACGGCTCCGGAAGGAGCCGATTCCCCCATGGCATTCATGGAAGTGACACGAAACCAACCTTTTAGCTTTTTCCCTGACTTATATTCAAAGCTGGTAGATGCGGTAGAGCCTATGTTTGTAAAAGGCTCCGCACCGTTTTCGCTGTAATACACGTTATAGCCTGTAATAGCGTCCGCAGATTTACCTGCGCTCCATTGGAGCGCTACGGATGAGCCAGCGGCTTTAGCTTGAGGCTGTCCAGGGGCAGTAGGAACCTCTGTAGGCTGCGCACCTGTTCCATCTCCCTCGCCCGGAACGTTTGGAGACTCAGAATCTGCAGGTGGCACCACAGGTGCTGCGCTTGCTTTCGTGCTTGGCCCGGACTCATGACCGCCCACATCAACGGCAGTCACGTAGTAGCTGGAGCTGCTGCCTCCAGGGCTGTCAGAGAACACCTTGGAGCTGTCAGCCATAACGACCTTGCCAAGCCGTTGGAAGCTACCCCCATCTGTAGAACGATACAGACGGTATCCTACGACGTCGCTGTTTCCGCTTGGGCTAAAGCTGATTATGGCTTTACCGTCACTATAGCTTACGTTGACGCTAGATGGAGCGTTAGGAGCTGCTCCATCGTCCTTGCGTGGATCAATCTGAGTAGGAGCTTCCTTATCTGCATCCTGAGGTAGATAGTAGGACAACGAATTATGTCGTCTCATCACCTTAAAGGCTTGCTGAAGCTCTTTAATCAATTCTGAGATTGACTTTTCCCGTTTCCTAACGGTCCGTTCATATAACATATCATCCGGTGTACCATCGCGTGGAATATAATTCACACCTTGGTAGGTAATATATTTCGCACGGCTCACACCATTTTCACTGTTTTTAGGTGGATACTTACTGTTATAAATGTCCGAACCATATGCGGATGCTGTACGGCTTACAATGCCGTCAGGTCTCTTGAAGCTGTCCGTTTGGAACAGCTGAGCATCTTTAGCTGTTACTTCATTCATGATTAGAGCCCATAAGCGGCGAGCCCGCTCTTTTTGGACTTTCGTTTCAAGCTTATTGACAGGTTGCTTGTAACCAACCCATACACCTAGTGTGACGTCAGGCGTAAAGCCCTCGAACCAAACATCAGTGTAGGATTGCGTAGTGCCTGTCTTGCCGGCAATCGGAATCTTACCGGATTGATCAAAGTTCCGCTTCACCAGTCTGCCTGTGCCTTCCGACACGGCTGTACGCAACATATCTGTCATCAGGTAGGCGGTTTGCGGTGAGAAGGCCTGCACAGGATTAGGCTGATGCTTATATACAATATTGCCTTGCGAATCCACAATCTTTTCGATCATATAGGCATCATTAAACACACCGCCATTTGGAATGGCTCCATATGCATTCGTGAGTTCCTCGACGGTCACCCCGTGGGCTAAGCCGCCAAGTACACCCGTTTGGGCGTTGTTATCACTAGATTCCAAGGTGGTGATACCCAGTTTTTTAGCAAAAGCCCAAGCATTGCTAATCCCTACTTTTTCGTTAAACAGCTTGAGTGCTATCGTATTAAGCGATTGATTCAGTGCATAACGCGCCGTGACCAATCCTTGATAGCGGTTGTTAGAATTTTTCGGAATGTGATATCCATTACTGCCATCTTTCAAAATAATAGGGGCATCATCCACGATACTACCAGGCTGCACAAGACCGCTGTCCAATGCAGGGAGATAGGCAGCAATCGGTTTCATTGCCGAACCCGGCTGACGTACCATCTGGGTGGCATAATTCATCTGCTCCTTTTGGAAGTCCCGACCTTCCATCATTCCAAGAATGGCGCCTGTTTTATGCTGAATCAAAATAGCCGCTGCTTGTTCGTCACCCTTGGTTTTATTAGTGGCAGAGAAGTTGTTTTTATTTTCTGCAATTTGACGCATAGATTTGTATACGCTCTTATCAATAGTGGTGTACACCATATAACCGCCTGTGCGAAGTTGCTGTTCGGCTTCTTTGAGTAAATCGTTATCATCCTTGGTCTTGGTATCTGCACTGGCATTAGCTGCTTGACCCGGATTGGTGACAGACATGAGTGCCTGCGCAGCTTGTCGTTCTGTTTCCATCATAAGGTATGGATAGGTGTTATAAGCTTTAACAGTGCGTGGTGCGAGAGATTTTTTGATATCAAAAGCCATCGCTTCATCATACTGTGCTTTATTGATTTTGTTCTCCTCCAGCATTCGACTGAGTACTAGGTGCTGGCGATTGATGGCTCTTTTAAAGCCAGCTTCATTAAACTCACCCTTACCATTGAAAGCAGAATAAGAAGAAGGAAGCTGTGGCAAACCTGCTAGATAGGCAGCCTGGGCTATATTAAGCTCGTTCAGATCATTCTCATTAAAGATACCTTTTGCCGCTGCTTTAATGCCAAAGACGTTGTAACCGCTTGAACCATTACCAAAAGGTACTTTATTGAGATAGGCCGTAATAATTTGTTGCTTGCTTAGGAAGCGCTCAAGGCGCAGAGACAGCAAAATTTCTTTGACCTTGCGGTCATCCGTGCGATCGAGATTTAGAAAGACACGACGCGCAAGCTGCTGGGTGAGGGTACTACCCCCGGTTTGTACGGATTCATGCAGCGCCTTTTGCTTCACAGCACGCAGCGTTCCCGACAGATCGACACCTTTATGCTCGTAAAAATGATTATCTTCAATGGCAATGACTGCGTCAATGACGAGTTGTGGAATCTCCTTAAACGTGACAGGTCTTCGATCTTCTTCTGTCCGAAGTTGTCCGATGGGAGAGCCATCATTGAAATAAGCGAAGCCTGTGATTGCATTCTTATCTACTTCCTGTAGGATCATGGATCTGGAACGCACGGGTTCGCTTTTTACAATAGAAGCAACATAGCCGGCGGCGGCTCCTCCTGCAAATAGTGCCCCCATAAAACCGATGATGACGACCCACTTTATGACACGGCCGAGCCTTCGCATGGTTGTCCGCAAGCGGGAAGGCTTTGGCTCTGATACATTGTTTTTTTCTTCAACCATTAAGTCTTCCTCCTTTATAACAGCCATTATTATAGCATAAAATTACAAAATGAACCCATATGCTAAAAAGCCTGTCTTTTGGTGTCGTTGACTACATAAAAGCAGTGTGTTATAAATAGGTCAAAGTAAATATCGTGAAAAGCAGAGAAAGACTTCAGTAGAAGGCGGATTCACGTTGTACAGAGAGCCGATGGGTGGTGTGAATCGGTAGCGTCCCTCCTTTGAATTACCGTCTGGAGCTGTCTGGATGAATGGAAAGCATTTGCAGGTTTGCGAAGCTATCATAGTAATCCAGTACCGGGTGTAGGCCCGTTATAGGAATGAAGTGAAAGAAATGTCTGTCTTTGACATGCGTTTCTTTAATTAGGGTGGTAACGCGAGCAGCTCCTTCTCGTCCCTTGGGATGAAAGGGGCTTTTTGGTTTGTCTAATATGTTATATTTTGGATGGAAAATAGGAGGTATACAGGATGAAGTGGGAAGAATTGAAGCCGGAGCAACAGGTAGAGGTCGAGCGACAGTTAGAGGTGATACAGCGGGGTGTGGCGGAAATTGTTCCGGAGGATGAGCTGAAGCGTAAGGTTATCAAATCAGTCGTTAGCGGCGAGCCACTCAAAATTAAGCTGGGTCTTGATCCATCTGCGCCTGACATTCACATCGGACATACGGTTGTTATGCACAAACTGCGCCAGTTCCAGGAATTAGGCCATCAAGTGCAACTGATTATCGGAGATTTTACAGGCAGAATTGGTGATCCGACAGGTAAATCGGAGACTCGCAAGCAACTGACTGAGGAAGATGTACAGCGTAATGCACAAACGTACAAGGAACAAATTTTTAAAATTCTCGATCCTGAAAAAACAAAGGTATTCTACAATTCCGAATGGTTAGGGCCAATGTCTTTTGCTGATGTAGTAACCCTGTCGGCCAAAGTAACGGTTGCCCGTATGTTGGAACGGGATGATTTTACAAAAAGGTACCAAAACGGATTGCCGATCAGCATCCATGAGTTCTTTTACCCGCTGATGCAGGGCATGGATTCCGTGGCTCTCCAAAGCGATATTGAATTGGGGGGGACGGATCAGAAGTTTAATCTGCTAATGGGCAGAACCCTGCAAAAAGAATACGGAGTTGAGCCGCAGGCTACGATTACATTACCATTGCTTGAAGGGCTGGATGGCGTCCAGAAGATGAGCAAAAGTTTGGGGAACTACATTGGTGTTGATGAGGAGCCGAACGAAATATACGGTAAGTCCATGTCCGTTCCTGACGAGCTGATGCTGAAATATTTTGAGCTTGCAACGGATATCAACAACGAGGAGCTGGCAGAGCTGGCGAAAGGTGTTAAGGACGGCTCAGTGCATCCACGTGATGCCAAAATGAAGCTGGCTGGAACGTTAGTGCGCATGTACCATGGTGAAGAAGCAGAGGAAGCAGCGAAGCAGCATTTTGTGACCGTATTCCAGCAACGTGCGCTGCCTGACGATATTGAAGAGTTCACCTTGACGGCTGATCAGTTAGAAGAAGGTGGCATTCGTGTGATCCAGTTGCTGACTCATCTGGGCTTTGCAGCATCTAACGGTGAAGCCAAGCGCAGTATTCAGCAGGGTTCGGTCAAAATTAACGAAGAGAAATGGACCGATGTGAACGAAGCATACATGCCGAAGGAAGGCGACATTGTGCAGGTAGGTAAACGGAAATTTGCTAAAATCAAGCTTGGATAATGAAAATATATTCAAAAGCAGCGTTGAGATTGTATCGATCTCAGCGTTGCTTTTTTATTTCTGCAAAGTGAAAAGTCATGGTAAACTTAGCACAAATAATCAAACATGTAGGTAAAGAGTTATACATAATGAAAACGTGGGTTGCACAATTTCGGTGTAGGATCGATAACCAAAACAATTACAAGTGCGGGGAAGGATTATATGGACTACTTTAAACGAATTCAGTGTGCGATTGAGTTTATTGAATTGAATCTCCGGGAGGATCTAAAAATTGCCGATATTGCTTCACAGGCATGCTTTTCAGCTTTTCATTTCCAGCGGGTTTTTCAGGCCATTTCGGGTTTTACGGTTCAACAATATATAAGAAGGAGAAGATTGTCCGAGGCGGCTGAACAGCTAAAACAATCCAATCAAAAAGTGTTGGACGTTGCTATTGAGTATCAGTACAACTCACAAGAGGCTTTTACCCGCGCTTTTGAAAAGAATTTTGGGATCACCCCTGGGAAGTATCGTAACGGTGATATTGAGCTTCCTGAGCAAAGTAAAATCAATTTTCTGGATTACCAAAAAAATACGATGGGGGATTTGGATGTGAATAAGCCGGTGATATTGCAGCTCGAAACGGTCAAAATTGTAGGATATGAATATAAAACAAACCTGAATAATGAGCAGCACTATAAAGAAATCCCAGGATTTTATGGACACTTTGGAGCAAATGAATATTTTATGTGTATCCCGAACAAAATTGCACCGGGAATGTCATATGGGGTTGCCTGTCGATTTGAAGACAACGGTGCATTTTCATTTGTGGTGGGCGAGGCAGTTGAAAAAGAGTCAAAAGAACTGGCAGAGGGTTTCATATATATGGAGATTCCAGCAGGGAAGTATGCTGAGTTTGACGCTTCGGGTTCAGATGGACGGGTTCAGAATATACGAGACTTTATCTATGGCACATGGCTTCCTAATTCTAATTTTGAACGGAGGGAGGGGCCTGATTTTGAAATTACGGACGTGATGAATTCCTCCTATCCAGATCATTTGAGTATGAAGGTATACATCCCCATTGAATAAAACCCTCAGGCTCGATGCATAGAGAATATAAAAAGCACCCGAATAAATTCGGGTGCTTTTTGGTGCTAATGCAAGGATTAGCGGTTGTAGAATTCGACGATTTGTTTTTCATCGATATCTTGGGACAATTCGCCACGCTCAGGCAAACGAATGAATTTACCTTCCAGAGCTGCGTCATTGTACTCCAGGTAAGCTACCAAGTGGTTGCGGTTTTCCAAAGCTTCTTTGATGGAAGACAGGGAACGACTTCTTTCACGAAGACCGATCACGTCGCCAGGGCTTACTTGGTAAGAAGCGATGTCAACTTTTTTACCGTTCACAGTAACGTGACCGTGAGCTACCAATTGACGTGCGCCTGCACGGGAATTAGCAAAGCCAAGACGGAATACAAGGTTGTCCAGACGGCTTTCCAGCAAGAACATAAAGTTTTCACCAGCGATACCGTGCATGTGTTGAGCTTTGTTGAACAGGGTACGGAATTGTTTTTCACCCAAGCCGTACATGTGACGCAGCTTTTGTTTCTCTTGAAGCTGCATACCGTAGTTGCTGATTTTTCTCCGTTGGTTTGCACCATGTTGTCCCGGAGGGAAAGGGCGTTTCAATTCTTTACCTGTGCCGCTCAGGGAAATACCGAGACGACGGCTCAATTTAAATTTAGGACCAGTGTAACGTGCCATTATAGAGTTAACTCCTTCATAATTAAAATTTGAGTGGGGCTCTCTTTGCGCTCCAATTTGTTCGGCGCTACCTATTAAGGTAAGACGCACTACTGACAGAAAAGTTCAGCCGCTGTCCTGTCAGCAACAAAAAAGATGAGGGTGACACAAACTGTTACGCCCAAAATTTAAGATCCGCACAGTAGATAGTTCTGCCGTACAGTCTTTTTCAATAATATATACTATATGTAAGAGTAGGTCAATGTCAAGAAGAGAAAAAGAATGAAAACGTCAAAATTTGTCGATAGGGCTTTAGAACTAAAAAAGTGGGACGAATTTCTGAAAAATGGATGCAAATTTCTAAAGTTGAGAGTAAAATAGATCATATTATGAGCTATAGTGGTGTATAGCCGCTGTCTTGGTACAGCTAACTTTGCTGTGAAGGAGCGCCTTAATATGTCGGAATTTTCAACAACGGATCAGCAAATGCTTGACAGTAAAACAGTCCAGGCTAGCGGTGCTCCGCTGTTTGATGATAAAGGATATACGTCTTTTGCCTGGCTCCAGAACATGGATATGACACCCTATGATTTCCCCTATATTAATCAGCTTCTTGTCCAAGGATATCGGAGTTGGTTACAGCAGAGCAATGGTATATCCTGGATTAACGAAGAGTATACTGCTGTTTTTAATTTTATAGGTGTTCGTGTTGCTGGTAGGGAAGAAGATGATGACGAGGATTTGGATTTGGTCGAACGTTGTTGCATATCTAGAGAGGTGGAAGTGAGCCAACGCAAACTTCGTGATGGAAGCCTTGCGTTTGTGTTTATGGTTCCCATACTATGCCGTAATTATAAGAGGGAGCCCTTTGCCGCTCTTCGTTTTACACGGCCTGCTCAACATTCTGTCTCAAATCAGGACACATTGTTAGTAGCTGCTTTACATTTTAAATCCTGCTTTTACTCGAAGTTTGAGTACATATTTATGGAAGATATCCTTGGGATGCAGAATCGAAGCGATCGTGAAGGTAGACGCCGTTCTATTTTATTTCAGATTGTAAAACGGATGCATGACAAAATTGACGTGGAAGGCGTGCTGGATGAGGTATTCGGGAGCATCGCCTATTTGTTTCCCCATGTAGATATCACCTTGTACATGAGTCAGGATCGACACAGTCGCAATCCGCAGGTCAAACCTTTGCTGCTGCATGAACGGGATGAAGATGTATGCGTCCGTGCATTTATGAAAGGGCAAATGGCTGTGAACGAGCCTGTCGGTACACAAGATGAAATAACTGAAATCGCCATCCCATTACGTGGCAAGCAGGGTGTATATGGTGTTTTCCATATGATTCTTCCATCGGGTGCGGATAGTATGAAAAAAGTGGATGTAGAGCTGATTGCCATGATGGCGGATACGGCTGGTACTGCATTTGAAAATGCGAAGCTGCTTGAGCAATCGAATGTACTTATCCATGAATTGCGTCTCATTAATGAACTGGTTCAGCGCTTGAATCAGAGCCTGAAGTTAAATGAAATATTTGAATTTGCCGTGCAGGAGTTATTAAAAATGTTCATGGCGGACTTTTGTTGTATTGTACAGCTTGATCAGGATGGAAACTGTTTTAAAGTCATGTCGAGTAATGTGGAAAGCTTAAGACTGGAAAGTTACCCTCTTGAAGATGGATTTGCTGGGCTGATACGCTTAACAGGAGAACCAGTGATTGTGTCGGACTATAGAAAGGATGGAAAGATATCCTCTCATTTTATGGATGCGACAGACTCCCAGTCTTTGATGGTTGTACCTATGAAGACCAGCGGTACTCCTAAAGGGGTTATACTATTGTCCAGCAAGCTTCCACACTCTTTCTCTTACGATAATTACAAAATGCTGCAAATGCTAGCCCCTCATATCGGATTGGCGGTAACCAATGCTATGCTGCACGCTGAAGTGCGGCGGTTGGCTAATATGGATATGTTAACAGGTCTGTATGTACGTCACTATGTGGACCAAATCATTCAGCAACATCAGGAAAAGGATTTCTGTGGATCTCTTATTTTGGTAGATATTGATCAATTCAAACAGGTGAATGATACGCATGGGCATCAGACGGGTGACGAAATTTTGAAAAGCGTCAGCAATATCGTTCGTTCGGCGACTCGCGATGAGGATGTATGTGCAAGATGGGGCGGCGAGGAGCTTGCCATTTATTTACCACAGCTGGGGGTTCAGCAGGCGCTCGAATATGCAGAAAAAATACGTTACCGTGTGCAGCATGAAACCGAGCCTCAGGTGACTGTTTCTTGCGGGATTGCTGAATGGAACTGGCTGGATGAGCAGATCAGTATTGAATCTTTATTTTATAGGGCTGATATGGCCTTGTACGAAGCGAAAAATGAAGGACGCAATCGAATAGTTGTTGATCATGTAGCCAATGTGTAGAGAATATTCCATAGGGAATGTTCTCTTTTTGTCTTGCATAACCCATTGCAGACAGGTAATCCTAGACGTAGCTATATCGTGTGTATGATTGAATTATAGGGAAAACACGATAAAGTGAACCAGGTAGCATAACTGCCTTGAAGCAGGCTTATTGCTCATGAGTACAGTTATGTTCAGGATAGGACGGATGATGGATGTATTGGAGAAAGCAATGGGTGATGCAGGTTTGTGTGTTCCTTGTAATAGGTGTGTTAAGTGGTTGTGCACTGGATCGACAATATACTCCTGAGCAGATTTTTAAGAGAGCTGTTGCAGGAATGGCCGGCAAAGAGATGGTAACGTTTACTGGACGGACTGCAATTAGAGCTGACAGTGGTCTGCCGACGAATAAGCAGTTTGAATATCGCGGTAGGCTAAGAAATCACGATGAATTGACCATGCACTGGGGCTCTGCAGTGGCTTTTCGTAAGCAAGGTGGCTACGCAGCTCTGCAACAAGGTAAGTCCGAGCATGATGTTACACAAGAACGTTTTCTTCGTCAGAGTGGAAAATGGGTTGCGCTGACATCCGGTTATCCCCCTCTGGTTGGAAATGGTATGTTAAATCGCTTCAATCCGATTCAGGAGCTTGAGGAATTAAATACACTGAATAAGAGCATTCGTATGGAAACGGGAGCTGCCCGGGGAACTTGGGTGTTGAGGATTGAACCGGAATCTGCTTCGGCAAAGCGCTGGTTGAAAGATCGTTTAATAAAAGAAATGAATACTTTAAACCCTCAAATCGGGATATTAAAAACGCAGCATACAGGAACGAATCGAGAACTGCAAAAGAAGTTGAGCCAAATATGGGCACAAAGTTGTGAGGATATGAGCAACCAGCTGGAGCAATCCATTGTGCGTACTGTGTATCATCTGACCATAGATCGCCAAACAGGTTTACCCTTAAAGCTTTCATCGGAATGCAGGATTTCCCGACAAGGAGCGAATGAAGAACTGCATCAAGAGGCTTTGATAACCAGAGTTACTTTTAAGGACTACAAGTAACGTGGCGGGCATGATACAATGAATTTTGAATTAACCATTGTTCAAAAAGAATGAAATAGAGAAGGAGAGACACTACATGAAAGATCCTAGAATACTTAAGCTGGCAGAAAATCTGGTCGGTTACTCTGTTGAAGTGCAGCCTGGAGAAAATGTATTGATCGAAATGATTGGTACAGAGCGCGACTTGCTTAACGCCGTCATTCATGAAGTTGGTAAAAAAGGTGGGAATGTTTTTGTACAACTTACAGACCGTAAGGTACAGAGCGCCATGCTTCGTCACGCGACAAAGGAGATGCTGGAGACCTGGGCTGAGATTGACCTTAACCGGATGAAGCAAATGCACTGCTACATCGGAATTCGTGCAGGTGAAAATGTAAATGATCTGTCAGATGTGCCGGAAGATAAAATGAAAATGTATAATTCCATTTATCAGCATGCGGTACATAGCGAACAACGGGTGAAACACACTAAATGGGTAGTGCTGCGTTATCCGAATGACAGCATGGCTCAATTGGCAAATATCAGCACAGAAGCGTTCGAAGATTTTTATTTCGATGTGTGTAATCTGGATTATGCAAAAATGGACAAAGCTCAAGATGCATTGGCAGACCTGATGAATCGGACGGACAAGGTACGGATCAGCGGACCGGGTACGGATTTGAATTTCTCTATTAAGCAAATCGGAGCTATCAAGTGTTCAGGTCAATGCAATATCCCGGATGGCGAAGTATACAGCGCGCCTGTACGTGATTCCGTTAACGGAACTATCAGCTATAATGCACAAACCCTGTATAATGGTATTACTTTTGAAAATGTTAAATTCCGTTTTGAAAATGGTAAGATCGTGGAAGCGACGAGTAACGATACGAAGCGGCTGAATGATATTCTCGATTCTGACGAGGGAGCACGTTATATTGGCGAGTTTGCCATCGGATTTAATCCGCACATTTTACATCCAATGAAGGATATTTTGTTTGACGAGAAAATCGCCGGCAGCTTGCATTTTACACCGGGTCAAGCTTATGAAACAGCGGATAACGGTAATCGTTCATCGATCCACTGGGATTTGGTGTTGATACAGCGTCCAGAATATGGCGGTGGTGAAATTTATTTTGACGATGTTTTGATTCGTAAAGACGGCATCTTTGTACTGCCTGAGCTGGAGCCATTAAACCCTGAGAATTTAAAATAACGATATCCGTTCTTGCTGAGAAAGCGATTTCAATGTATTATTATGGGTGAGTAACGATACATGACAATTCAGTAAAGCGAGGGATCTCTATGTCCAATAATAACGCGGCGGTTGTTGAAATTGCACAGACGGCGAGCAAGTTCACCTCTTCCATCGTCCTTCATTCCGAAAATAAGTATATTGATGTGAAAAGTATACTGGGCTTGTTTACGACCCTAGTCAGCAGCCATAGCTATGAACTACACGTTCATGGACCAGATGCGGAGGAAGCTAAGAAAGCGATCATCGAGGTATTCAAGAAGCACGGACTTCATATTTCAGTAGCCAGCTAACTTTATTCTTGAAGCAAAAGCATCCCTACCTGTAACTGTAGGGATGCTTTTTTTGTCAGGTTCTTGTATTAGCCTGCAATTTGGTCTAATATTAAGGATAGGACGTCTTGTGCGACATTGAGACATAGGGGGGAAGAATCCATGACTTCATCTGATTTGCAGGAACAATTGAATATCAAGGCTATTAATCTGCTTCAGGAAGATGCAGATAAAATAAAGAAGCTTATTGAAGTACAGATGGAGAATCTGGCAACCCGTTATTGCCCTCTCTATGAGGAAGTGCTGGATACTCAGATGTACGGATTTTCCAAGGAAGTGGATTTTGCGGTTCGCGCTGGACTTCTTCCGGAAATGGTAGGTAAACAGCTGGTCAGTGAGCTGGAACGCAATCTGGCTATTCTATATGAGGCCATGAATAATAAGGCCAATTAGGAAGACGGTTGAATTGATGAGAGCATGCGGAGTTTGAGAGCATGCTTTTTTTGATGCCTTTTTTTAAAAAAATGTTCCTTTAGGATGGCAAAAGCGCCTCGCCCTTCCACCATCCTAATGTACATTTTAAAACCTTAAAAGCTACACAAGGAAGAAGGATACACCTAACAATACATACACTACCAGTAGCATGAGTCCCTCATACCAGTTGGTTGAGCCGTCCTGGGTAATGGATTTGGCGATAAATACAGCGACAGCAATGGCGACCAGCTCAATAGTGGTGAAAACAATATTCATCGTGTTTCCCATAAAGTAACTGACAAAAATCAGCACAGGGGCAACAAATAGCGCAATTTGCAAACTGCTGCCGACAGCTATTTCGACCGATGCACCAATTTTGTTTTTCATCGCCAGTAAAATAGCAGCGCTATGTTCGGCTGCATTACCAATAATAGCGACGAGGAAGGCACCTACGAACAATTCGCTGAGCCCAAATTGGGTCGTAAACACCTCCAGTGTACCTACCAGCCATTCGCTGACAAAAGCGACCATGACGGTAGCGAGTACCAAATAGGCAATGGATTTGTTTCTGGACCACACAGGGGCATGCTCATGTGGCAATTCTTCATCTTTTTGTTCGGTCACGTCAGCTAAATAGTCCTTATGCGTAATCATAGAAAAAATAAGCCACGCAATATACGCGACAATGAGCGTGCCTGCGACAATCAGGCTGAGCGTATCTGATTCGCTATCCGTGATAACGTGTGTGTTCAGAAAGACAGCTGGAACGAACAAGGCAATAACAGCCACAATCATCAGAGAACCACTTAATCCAGCCAGCGATACATTGAAATTTTGCACTTTGTACTTCAAACCGCCAGCGAACAGACTTGCTCCGAGCACCAGCAGCAGATTACCGATGATGGAACCGGTAAGACTGGCCTTTACCATATCGTAAAGACCTTCTTTAACGAGAAAGAATGCGATGATCAGTTCGGCTGCGTTACCAAAGGTGGCATTTAAGAACCCACCTAGACGTTGGCCAGCATAATGCGCGACACTTTCGGTCGCCCTGCCGAGAAAACCGGCTACGAATACAACAGAAATTGCACAAATGACAAATTGGGCTATAGCGTTCCAATGGGTGTAATGAGCGACTGCGCTAAGAGCAAATGTCGCTATGAGCAAAGCGGGAGATAACCATTTTTTCAATGAAGAGCACCTCGATATCAATAGATGTGTACAAGTTTGGCGAAAGCTGTCACTTGTATGGATTTTCTAAATTAATATACCCAAAATGATATAGGTTGTAAACGAAAGTTGTTTTTCATACGTAGGGTTTGCATTTGGAGTGGCTGAGGCTTTACAATACAAATAAAGGATGGATGAAGGGGGACATAGGTCATGGCAGAGCAAATTCAACAACTGGAAGCAGGAAACATCAAGATTTCCAACGATGTCGTAGGTAAAATTGCCGGGATGGCCGCATTAGAGACACCGGGCATTGCTGCAATGTCAGGCGGTTTATCGGAAGGCTGGGCCAAAAGGCTGAGCGGTAAAAATGTACAAAAAGGCGTATCAGTGGAGGTTGGACAGCTGGAAGCTGCCATTGATCTACGTATTATCGTGCTCTACGAAACACCTATTCATGAGGTGTCCCGAATTCTTCAGCAAAATGTGCGAGAAGCCGTCGAAAGTATGACGGGTTTGCGGGTTGTGGAAGTGAACGTAAAAGTGGAAGGTGTCGCGTTCAAGGACGACGCAGTGTAAAAGAATCAGGAACCGACAAATTGATGTTTTTAACCAATTGTATACATGTCGGGAAATTCCGTGGGATAACCCGAATAAAACACGAAAACTGGTGGTTATAGAATCGCCAGTTTTCGTTTTGTGAATCAACAGTATAGCCATTTTTGCAGAGGGCTCTCGTATTTTATACATAACCAAAAGAACTTCCAAAGCCACCGTTGTAAGTGGACCTTGGAAGTTCTTTTTTAGCGAAAACGGTTGGTTCTACGAGTTTGAAAGCGATTGGGTACTTCATTACGGACAGCTACCCCTGTGGTGCGTTCCTGCACCGCTTGTTTGGTGTTCTCACGAGAAATACTGAGCATAATGCCCATGGAAAACATCATGACAAGTAGGGAGGAGCCACCAAAGCTGATAAATGGAAGCGTTACGCCAGTGATTGGAATCGTTTGGGTTACACCGCCGATATTAATGAAGGCCTGAATGGCGATCAAACCCATGATGCCGGTGCCTACCAACGTTCCGAACGGATCATGACAACGCAGAGCAATGATCATGCCTCGCCAAATGAAATACAAATATAGCATCAGGAATATGGCTGTTCCGATAAATCCGAATTCTTCACCGATTACGGAAAAGATAAAATCATTAAATGAATTAGGAAGATAGTGAAGCTTGATAATACCTTTACCAAAGCCTGACCCGTTTAAGCCGCCTTCACCTATAGCTTGCAAGGACTGTACCAGATTGTATCCCGTACCTTGTCTATATTTCTCGGGATTAAGAAAGGCTTGAAAGCGCCCGATTTTATAATCTTGCTGGGCAGCAGCTTGTCCATCTGTGGTTCCAGAATCTCCTCCAAACAACGACCCAATACCAAATACGATGGAAGCACCTAGCACGAGCAGGACGATTGATGCTGTAATATGCTTGACACTGGCTCCCCCGGCATAAATAATCAGACCACTCGTAGCAACCAAAATGAAGCAGGAACCTAAATCAGGTTGAAGCATGATGAGTCCTGCAACACAGCCTACAATGACTGTTACAGGTATATAGCCAGTCCGCAGATCTCTAAAGCGATCTCCTTTTTTGACGATGAGTGCGGATAAGTAAAGAATGATGGAAATTTTCGCAAGCTCCGTTGGCTGGAATCCAACACTACCAAACCTGAGCCAGCTTTTTGCGCCGTTAAGTGAGCCTGTAAAAAGAACGATGATTAGCAGTAATATAGTTATGAAAAATAAAGGTACAAAAAGCTTTTTATATTTTTCCATCTTAATATTCATAGCTACCAACATAATAAAAAGTCCAAGTACAGCAAAAGCAGATTGGCGCTTCACAAAATATAAAGAATCAAAATTGTATTCTTTATTCAGCAGAGCTACGCTGGAGCTGGAGCTAAATACCATAATTACACCGAATCCAACCAGTAACAAAGTGAGGATCAGCAATTGGAAATCCGGTGTGCCTCTTCTTCGAGTCTCCGGCTTCGTATTTCTCATATCAGCTTCCCCCGGTATTCGCCACAAGGTATATTCCTCGCAGACGGTTATCATTTTATCGTTTATCCATTTTATCATATTATGTTTGATGGGCTTCTGCAAGCTCCCTGGAGCAACAGATATCGCAACAATTCCATATCTGCTACAATAGGATAAAAATGAAGACTTGAGAGCAGCGGTGCATACGTGGTGACGCTGCATGATTAATCGGGAACTTGCCCGATGCTTTAAAAGGAGAGGTGGAGCAGAATGACACAACATGTGATAGACGAGACCTGGTTTGATCGTTTGCAAGAAAACATGGTGGAATGGCGTAGACATTTACATAAGAATCCCGAAATTTCCTTTCAAGAAAGCAAAACCGCAGCTTTTGTAGCGGATAAGTTGGAGAGTTGGGGAATCGAGATTCGCCGTCAGGTAGGGGGACACGGTGTTGTAGGTACCATTCGTGGTACTAAATCGGGGCCTGTCGTCTTACTGCGTGCCGATATGGATGCTCTTCCGATTCAGGATGAAAAGGAATGTGAATATCGCTCCAGCGTGGACGGAGCCATGCATGCTTGCGGCCATGACGGACATACATCCGCGTTGCTTGGAACGGCTTACTATTTTAGTCTGAACCGGGACGAGCTGCAAGGAGAAATTCGGTTGTTGTTCCAACCTGCGGAGGAATTGCTGCCTGGCGGAGCGGTCAGTGTGATAAAGGATGGTGTATTAGAAGGTGTGGATGTCATTTATGGCATCCATTTATGGACACCTTTTCCGGTCGGGACGGCCGCGAGTTGCGCAGGGCCGCTGATGGCGGCGGCAGACGATTTTTATATTGAAATCACAGGTAAGGGTGGGCATGGTGGCATGCCTCAGTCCACTAATGATAGTGTCGTGGCGGGTTCAGCTCTTGTTATGCAACTGCAAAGTATCGTAAGCCGTTCAGTCGACCCTTTGCGACCTGCTGTGCTGACGGTGGGAACCATCCAAGGGGGCTCTGCGCAAAATGTGATCGCAGAAACGTGTCGCTTGAGTGGGACGATTCGTACGTTTGATGAGGAGACACGAACGGTAATGAAGGAGCGACTGCATGAGGTGACAGAGCTTACAGCCGCAACATACGGTACAACAGCACAGGTTCGCTATATTATGGGATACCCACCAGTTGTCAATGACGCACATGAAGCATCTCGTTTCTTTAATGAAGCAAAATCTGTTTTTGGCGAGGAGAATGTACAGGAAGCGTCGAAGCTGATGCCTGCTGAAGATTTTGCGTATTATTTGGAACGTGTGCCAGGTTGCTTCATGTTCGTAGGAGCGGGTAACCCAGTTAAAGGAGCAGTTTATCCACACCATCATCCGAAATTTGATTTTGATGAGGATGCTATGATTAACGCGGTTCGTTTGTTTATTGCGATGTCTACGGGATACGCTGCGGAACGAAAAGCAGGGGCAATTAAGGGCTAAAATGAGTTGAATTGGGAACGGTTCAATCTGGAGTATGAGCTGAATGAAATGGGGTACCCTACTCTTGAAAAGGAGGGAGTACCCATGAAAAAAGTTCAGGAAGTTATGACTAAAAAATGCGTAACGGTTACCCCGCAGGACAATATTTATGAAATTGCGGTCAAAATGAAGGACAATGATACTGGTTTTATTCCGGTTGTGGAAAGCGAAGGCAGTGATAAGTTGATCGGTGTAGTAACGGACCGTGATCTTGTCGTTCGCGGCTATGCGGCTAAAAATTCAGGTTCGGGTTCGGTTGATACGGTTATGACAACAGGTATTCGTACAGCTAGTGCGGACATGTCGGTGGATCAAGCAGCTGAGCTGATGGCAGAGCAGCAAATCCGTCGTTTGCCCGTGACGGAAGGTGACCGTCTGATCGGGATTGTCTCGATCGGGGATTTGGCTGTTCGTAATATTTTTGCAGACAACGCTGGAGAGGCGCTTAGTCATATTTCCGAGCAGGTCCACTAGAAGAATAATTAAGGTAGGCATTGGTTTGGGGAGGTCTTTACCCCGAGCTTCTAATCAGGAGTTCAACCCGAATATGGGTTGGGCTCCTTGCTGTTCTGGTTGATATGCGAATAAACGGATAAGCTATTTATTATATAACTTTAAAATGATGTATGGTTAGATTATCAGGAGGTAGTTATGAATCCAGAACATCCTTGTATTGTACAACGTGATTTTACCGTTCTGCTGGAAATGGGCTTGCCCGGTTCAGAACGGGCTCGTTCACAGTTGCAGATTTATGCGGAGTTGGTTAAAAGCCCGTCCGCTTTTCATACATATCACCTCACTCCACTGTCTTTGTGGAACGCAGCTGCCCTCGGATGGAGTGCTGAGGACATTCAAAATAGTTTGAACTCCATGTCTCGTTGGGATATTCCACGTGATTTGTTGAAGGATATTGAACAGCTCGTTTCTCGTTATGGGACGTTGACGCTTTCAAGGGAGGGTACGGAAGAAGAGCGAACTTATAGCACAGATACGATTGGCGCATACCGTGCTGAACATGAGCCAGACGGAGGTATAAAGACAGGGAAAGCCAACAGCTATACAATAGGTGATCGCTTGATCTTGGAAGCAGAGACCCCCGCTTTACTGGATGAGCTACTGACCAAGCAAGAGCTAAAACAGCTTGGTTTACTTCGCGTTGACGAGGTAAGCGCATCGGTCCCGCCCGAAAATCGGGGCTTGCTCAAGCAGGAATTAACGCGCTTGGGATATCCCGTTGTGGATACGGCAGGCTATCTTGAAGGGAATCAGCTTAGTTTTACCTTGGGAAAGGGACAAACGAAGTTGCAGCTTCGTGATTATCAAGTAAAGGCCGCTGATGCGTTTGAAGGGGCGGACGGCTTAGGGGGTAGTGGTGTACTGGTGCTTCCATGCGGAGCCGGAAAAACAGTGATAGGTATGGCCGTAATGAATCGGTTTCAGTGCGAGGTGCTTATTCTAACATCCAATACCACTTCTGTACGGCAATGGGTAGAAGAGTTAAAGCAAAAGACGGATATTCCTGCCGATTCCATCGGGGAGTATAGTGGTCAGAAAAAAGAGGTGCGTCCGATTACGGTGGCAACTTACCAGATTTTGACACACCGTCGTACCAAAGATGGGGATTTTGAGCATATGAAACTGCTGAGTGAGCGGAAGTGGGGACTCATTATATATGATGAGGTTCATTTGCTACCCGCGCCAGTATTCCGGGCGACGGCTGACATTCAGGCTACCCGTCGTTTGGGGTTAACGGCCACGCTGGTTCGAGAGGATGGTTGTGAACGGGATGTGTTCTCTTTAATTGGACCCAAACGATACGATATGCCGTGGAAGGAGCTGGAGCGACAGGGCTGGATCGCTCAGGTCGATTGTGTGGAGCTACGGCTTCCAATGACAGCTGAACTCTTGGAGCGCAGTATGCGTGCGGAGGGCAGACAGCAGTACCGAATTGCAGCCGAAAATCCGGTCAAACTGGAGGCGGTGCGTAGCCTGATGCAGCAGCACAGCGGTTTGCCCACGCTTATTATTGGTCAATATTTGGACCAATTGCGTATATTGGCTCAGGAGCTGGGCGTCCCACTGATTACGGGTTCAATGAGCCAGACCGAGCGGGTGCGTTGGTTCGATGCGTTCCGCAAGGGTACAATTCGGACCCTATTGGTGTCCAAGGTTGCAAACTTTGCGGTGGATTTGCCAGATGCGGCAGTAGCCATAGAGGTATCGGGTAGCTTTGGCTCTCGCCAGGAAGAAGCGCAGCGACTGGGCCGTATTTTGCGACCAAAGTCGGGCGAGAATAAAGCTTATTTTTATGCGCTAGTGACGGAGAATAGCAAGGAGACGGATTTTGCAGCTCGTCGTCAGTTGTTTCTGATCGAGCAAGGCTATGAATATGCGGTTCGCAGATTTAGTGTGACAGAGGCTAACGGAGGCCGGAATGCTAAGCCTGATCGTGGGAAGAAAAAGGAGGCCTAATCAAGAATGGGCGTAACGAACACGCAAGACAGCTGGAATGAGCTTTCATCGGATGAGCTACTGGTGCTTAGGCGATGCTTTATCTGGTACGCGGGACAGCCCATGAAGGAAGAAGAACCTATACAGCTTACCCGGGGAGTGTTAAGCGGAGTCGAAACGAAACTGGCACTACGTGGATTACGTGCCCGAGGCTGGCTGGAGGCTGTTACCAAATCGTGGGGCGAACGAATTTTATATATTCCGGTTCATCGGCTACCGGATCTGTACGATATGTTGTTAGAGCAAAATCCAATGAACATGATGCATTCGGATCATCCGATAACGGTACATGAATCAATGACAGGCCTGGAGTCGGAATTACTGCATGCGTTGTCACGTATTGCGGTGCAAGGTGTCCCTTTGACGGCCAAAGGAACCATACATAAGCGATCATTGCAAAAATTGAATGAACTGACCCCCTTTCGCCCAGATGACCTGATGGGTCTTGGGTTGCATTATGCGCATGCAGAGCTGTATCCAGTGCAAACGGTGGTAATGATGGATTTGCTACTCAGTTTGGGGCTGTTAGTGAAAGAAACTGTATCTTTTCGCATTCAGGAAACGGAACTGGCGACTTGGATTCGTTTGTCTGCTTGGCAAATGCGCAAGCATATTTTTGCTACACTCATGGAAAGATACGGCAAGGCCGAAGCGTCTATGCAGCATTTTCGCTATATGCTGTGTGCCGTCTCCCAGTATGTAGGGACAGAAGGGTGGATATCTATCAAGTTTCTGCTGCAATGGATGCTTCAGGTAGGCCTAATCCAGCATGAGAGTACGAGCAGAGCGGATTCCAAGAATGGTGCCCTTTTAGACCTTGTTCCTACAATCTCAAATCCGGAAGGGTTTGCGGGAGAAACGGGCTCTGATTATAATTTCAATGAACCTTTCATGGAGGAATTGAAGGGTTGGCTTAAGGCCCTGACTGCTTTTGGAATGGGCGATTGGGGCCAGACTGTATCGGGTGAACTGTGTTTTCGCTGGAATGTATCTGTGATAGAAATGCTTCGTCCCAATAATTACGAGGATACACATCAAGAGCAAGGTGCTTTTTATGTACAACCTGATTTTGAAATATTGGTTCCACCAGATGTGGCATATGATGTGCGCTGGCGACTGGAATGCTGCTGTGAACGTGTGACAGGAGATCGTATGGTAGTATACCGGCTCACCAGAGAAAGTGTTACAGAGGCAATCGAGTTAGGGATGGAAGCCAAAGCAATTCCTGCTCTTCTGGATAAATACAGCCGAACAGGTGTGCCTGATCATGTACGTATGACGGTAGAACAGTGGGCAGGTGATGTCGGACGGACCGCTTTTGCAAAGGTAACACTTTTGCGATGTGGCACACAGGAGGATGCAGACATAGTTGCACGCCATCCCGCGCTAGAAGGATTACTGGAACGGCTGGGCGATAGGGACTTTATTATTCCGGCGAGCTCTGCTGTCAAAATACGAAAAACGCTTGCTGCAATTGGATTAGGCCCACGTCGTGAACCGGAAGGTGTGGACGAGCCAACTCATCATTACCCATTGATTTCGGAAACAGAGAACATAAGTTCAGGCAGTCCCAACAGTGAAATGGAGTCCGACCCGATTCAGGCCCGTCCTATATTTTCCCAAGAGGGAAGAGCAGGTTTGGTTTATACAGGGCGCACGCTGCATTTTTACGAACAAGAGCACACGCTGCCTGATCCATCTGACTATTTTCCAGAAAGATCTACAGTCCCCTCCTCATGGACAAAAGAATGGAGGAGTTACCATACTTCCACTGCCCGGCAGTTGATCGAGCAAGCGATACGTTGGCAGGCCGCTGTGGGACTGCGAATCGGTGGGAAAGAGGTTAAATGGATACCGGAGGCGGTGGTTCCCGGTGCACCATGGAGTGTCACAGGCTGGTATGCCTCAGGAATGGATGACGAAACACCTTCTCAAGCGAGCTTACAGCCAAGTGAATGGTCAGACATGCGGCTGCTGGTTCCTTTTACATAGTAGAGCCAGGAAGTGCATGAAACTCCTTCTTCTCAAAAGAAGGATGTGGTATGATAAATGAGTCTACTTTTACTGGGTAGAACTTTATATAAAGTGAGATGAACATTCATGAGCGTAGCCGAATTGAATACGGTCAATATGGCAGAAGTGCTTATTAACGCCTATGAATTGGGCGATATGGTCAACCGATCCTTTGAGGTATCGGATTATTTATATTGGAAACAGCGTGTGGAATTGAATCCGTCTATTCAGGCGTGTGTACGCAAGCTGGATGCCAAAAAGGAGCTATTCGCGGAAACGGAGCGTTTTGGGCATTTTCATCCGAACTATCATGAAGCGAAGGATGCAGTGCAGGTCGTTGAGCTGGAACTGGAACAATTCGTGGAGGTTAAGGAGTTCAAACGAGCTGAAAAGGCGCTGGATGATATGCTTCATGCCATGTCTGAAACGATTGCATATTCCGTGTCCGAGACCATTAAGGTGCCGAGCAATGATCCGAATGTGAAAAAGGGCGGATGTGGCAGCGGAGGGAAATGCTCCTGTGGATAGGTCATAGGAATGATACCGAGTGGAGGGGAGATGAAGCGAATGTTTGCCGAGCGGACAGGGTACATCATTTGGGTAAGCGATATCAAGGCTGCCCGCAATCTGGAGAAATACGGAAATGTCCACTTTATTTCAAAGCGTATGCATTATGTAGTTATATATATGAATGCGGATCGGGCAGAAGACACCGTTAAAAATATTCGCAGACTTTCCTATGTGCGTAAGGTCGAGCGTTCTTTTCGAAATGAGATTAGGACGGAGTACAACGACGATAAGGAAAAGATGAAAGAATATGAAATATAAGTTTCTAATATCTATAAATTGTAAAATATTCTTAAAAGGTCAGCCTACGGGCTGGCTTTTTTTTGTAAAGTCAGGACTTTTGCATAATGGTCTTAATGCTGTTAGACCTAAAAAATCTTTAAAAACCGCCCATAAACTTCAATTTTGTAACTTGTAGTCCCGGGTCTGTTGAGGTAACATATGAATATATTGGTAGATATAAAGACCTATCTGGTGGGGAGAGTGATCCCGTGCGTGACAAAGCAATGCAGCGATGGAGTACATACGAACCGTTCTACGTGGAGATGGGCGATAAAAAAGTCGCCGATATCGTGATTACAAATCATGCGAAAACTCGCTACTTAGATCGGATAGAGCAGAAACAGTCCGAGACGAATCATATCGCCGCCTGGCTTTGGGAATGCCTGAAGCAAAACAGGATGGAGTCCTACTATCATAACGAAGAGGATGTATATTTAATTGATGGTGATCTGGTCGTCGTGGCCGAATTTGGAGAGTTGCCCGGCGAGATGGATATTGCGGGGAATCCGCTTCACAAGATGATTGTCATTACCTTTTTGGGTCGAATGTCGGAGACCATTGAATTAAGGGATTTGAAGTCATACTATTCATGGCTACGCCATTCGCGGCGCATGACACTGATGAAAAGCACTCGTAAGCAAAAATAGACGGTGATTGGGCGGTTGGCTCTAGATGAAAAAATCTCCGAACTTATGATTACCGTCAATTTTGAGTAGAAAGTATGCAGTTATCAGCTGCATGCTTTTTTTATTTCCAGCAATAAAACTCCCCCAATTCAGTAAGTTTACTTGGAAATGCTTCGACAGATGTTTTTCTTATGGTAAAATAGAGAGATCAGAGGGGAGAGGGCTGTCAGTATGAACTTTCATCAGTTGCACATTTTTTATACTGTAGCGGAGCGTGGGAGCTTTTCGGCGGCGGCACAAGCGCTGCATATGACACAACCTGCGGTGACGATGCAAATTCAGTCTTTGGAAGATTATTTCGGCACGAAGCTGCTGCAACGTTCGACTAAAAAAATCGAGCTTTCAGAGGCGGGAGCGACACTACTACCTTTTGCGAAAAAAAGCATGCAACTGATTAGGGAAGCTGACGAGGCGATGTCTGCTTTTACTCACATGCTGGAGGGAAGATTGCATATTGGCGCCAGCCTAACAATTGGTGAGTATATTGTACCAAGAATGTTGGGGCCGTTTGGCCAGGAATACCCTCATATACGCATGGCAATGAATGTGATGAATACGACTCAAATTATGGATGATATACTAAAACATCAGTTGAATTTAGGACTGATTGAGGCCCCAGTCCAGCATCCGGATATCGTGGTAGAACCTGTAATGCAGGACGAACTGAAACTGATTGTGCCTTCAGGACATGCGCTGGCCAAGGCTAAAAAAGTGGTTCTGGAAGATGTGTTTAAGCATCCCTTTGTAGCCAGAGAAAAGGGATCGGGTACACGTCAAGTGATAGAAGATGAGCTGAAAAGTCGTGGTGTGGATGCCTCTCGACTTGGTATTGTAATGGAGATGGGGAGCACTGGAGCGGTTAAATCGGCGGTGGAGGCTGGACTGGGTATTACCATGCTATCACCTTCTTCGGTGAAGCATGAAGTTGCGCTCGGTTTGTTGAAAATTGTGAACATTTCAGATATCGCGTTCAAACGAGAATTTTATGCAATTCATTTGAAGTCGGCGTTGTTGCCGATTCCGGTAGTCACCTTCCTGTCTTACTTGCGTCGTCATGATCAGGGAACGGACGTGCTGAGGGACTCGCAGGACGAGCTGGCGAAGGTGAAAGAGAAGGGGGATGTATAATGAAGGAGCAGATTAACGTAAAACGATATGATTTACATACACACACCCAAGCATCTGACGGCATGCAGCCACCCGCAGATAATGTGCGCTGGGCCAAGGAAAAAGGACTGGCAGGTGTAGCCATTACAGATCATGATACGGTAGCTGGTCTGGAGGAAGCTCTGAAGGAGGGAAACCGCATAGGAATTACTGTGGTGCCAGGAGTGGAAATTAGTACTCGAGCTGGCGGTAAGGATATTCACATACTCGGTTATTTTATGGATTACCGCAATAAAGTGTTTTTGGAGCGGTTGGAAAAGCTTCGCCAGGCGCGAGATACCCGTAATGATTTGATTTTGAGTCAATTGCGTAGTCTGGGCGTGGAAATCACACTGGATGAAGTGGTGGCTACGATGGGCAGACCGCTGGCACCAGATGAAAGCATTGGACGTCCGCATATGGCAGATACGCTGGTTCAAAAAGGGTATGCGAAGGATATGCGGGATGCGTTTGACCGTTACTTGGCGGAAGGAGCACCCGGATATGTGTCTGTACCCCGTGTAGAGCCTGCGGAGGCCATAAACTGGATTCGTGAAGCAGGAGGGGTACCTGTGGTGGCCCACCCTGGCTTGTACGGAAATGATGAGCTGGTTCGCTCTATTATAGAGGAGGCGAAGCCTGTGGGCTTGGAGGTGCGACATTCGGACCATGATGCTGAGGCTGAGAGCCGATATACTGCGATGGCGGCGCAATATGGGCTCATTGCAACTGGCGGCTCGGATTTTCACGGTGCACGCCAAGGTGTTATTTTCCACGGTGATCTGGGTAGCCGTAGTGTGGAAGATCAGGTTGTCGAGGAATTGAGGAAGGCTGCTGTTGGACAAAAGTAAATAAAAAGCCCCTTGCCTTATGCATGGAACACAAGAAGTGTATCGTGCAAAGAACAAAGGGCTTTTTTTGTGGATTTAATAGGCTGGTGAGACTTAGCCGTTTTTGATGCGATTCGGCAGCTTTTTGACCAGTTCCTCATCGGGTGTAATGAAGAGCGTACGCTGATGGTCGTAGATGACAAAGCCGGGTTTGGCTCCGCTGGGCTTACGTACATGCCGAATCAGGGTGGCGTCCACAGGCACACTGCTGGACTGCTTGGCCTGGCTAAAGTAGGCGGCGAGTTGAGCTGCTTCCTCCAGCGTCGTATCCCCGAATTGCTCAGCACGAATAACGACGTGTGACCCCGGAATATCCTTTGTGTGCAGCCAGGTGTCATTTGGTCCGGCCAGTCGATTTGTCACATATTCATTTTGCAAGTTGTTTTTGCCGACCAGTAACTCGATACCTTCGGATGATGTATAGACGTGCAGGGTTGGACGGTCGTTTTTCTTCTTTTTCTTTCCTTTTTTGACCCGATCTCTGAGATAGCCCTGCTGAACCAGTTCTTCACGTATTTCCTCAATGTCATTCATAGAGGCGTGGGCTAGCTGCTGAAGAAGATTGTCCATATAACGGATTTCTTCGTGCGTTTTCTCCAGTTGTTCGTCAATGACAGCCAAGCTGTTTTTATATTTGTTGTATTTTTTAAAATACCGTTGTGCATTATCCGATGGGTTGAGTAGCGGGTCCAGTGGGATGGTCATTGGACGCTGTTCCTCATCATAAAAGTTGGTGAGCGTCACTTCTTTGTCCCCTTTTTTCACCTCATGCAGCGAAGCGAATAGCAGCTCTCCATAAATGCGAAATTGATCCGCATCTTCCGCCTCGGCCAAATCCTGATGGAGATAGTCGAGTTTTTTTACGTTTTTACTCCGCTCGTTTTGCAGAAACCGCAGTAGGTCACTGACCTTTTGCTTAACCGTATCCCGTTCTGCTTTTTCACCGAAGAAGTCCTCCATACACTCACTGATAGTAGCGTACTCCTTACGTTCTTCTTGGATCAACGTCAGTGGAATGGCTGAGAATATCACTTTATCTTGTGCGTTTAGTCCAGATACTGGCTGAAAACGATGATTCCGCACGTCATCCATGATGTGACTGAATGTACTCCATAGTGAACGATCACTATCACCAGATACTTCATTAGTTACTCGAGTTAGTATCTCTTCAGCAACGAGGGGACTGAGTCCAGTAAAAGTGTTCACGATCCAGCGTTTGGGAGCTTCTTCGGCCTCGATCGCAGTTTGATACGAGGATATGAAGGCTGCCTCTTCCGTTTCTAATGGATTCAGCTTGTTTTGTTCAGGAGGCTCCGTGTATTGAAAGCCGGGCATAATGACCCGATAGCTGCTGATAGACGGTGTGACATGATGAATGCCATCCAGCATCACGCCTGTTTCCGGGTCAAGCAAAATAATGTTGCTGTGTCTACCCATCAGTTCAATGATAATTCGTTTGAGTGAAATATCTCCCAGTTCATCACGTTGACGAATATCCATGTGAATAATACGCTCCATGCCCACCTGCGTGATTTTCTCAATAACGCCTCCTTCGCAATGTTTGCGAAGGAGCATACAAAACATAGGGGCTTCTGTCGGATTAAGAAAGCTTTGTTCTGTAAAATGTACACGCGGGAAGGTCGGATTAGCCGACAGCAGCAGCTTTACGCTTCCGCCTTGTGCCCGCAGATTCAGCACGATATCGCGATCATTTGGCTGATGTATTTTATTAATGCGCCCGCCCCGGATTCCTTGCAGTTCGTGTACGATAGCGCGGGTTACGATTCCGTCCAATGCCATAATTATGTTCTCCTTTGAAGCAAATGTATTTTCGCCTTCCTTCTATGATACATAACTTTGGGACAAAACTTAAGCGGCTTTGTGATATTTCAGGTCCTGTCCGAATAGATTGAATCTAGAAAGTCTGTCCAGCTTATCAGCAATCGCGGCACAAAAATATAATAACGGGCAGCCATCCTACGCACAACCGACGGAAACGGACTATCTGACCGGGAGGGAATTGGGGAGAATGGAACAAGCACACTGGCACCAATTAAGCAATGAACAGCTTTCAACAAGTCTGGAAGTCGACCCGAAGCAGGGTCTTTCGGAGGAACAGCTTGCGGAACGAAGAGAAAGGTCAGGATGGAATGAGCTGAGCGAGGGGAAGCGAGTTTCGGCAATCTTGCTGCTGCTCAATCAGTTCAAGGATTTTATGATGCTTGTATTGATGGGAGCGACCCTGATATCCGGACTGCTTGGCGAATATTTGGACGCGATTACCATTATTGCTATTGTTGTACTGAATGGAATTCTCGGCTTTGTACAAGAATTCAGAGCTGAGCGTTCATTGCGAGCTTTGAGACAACTGTCGGCCCCAACCGCCAAAGTGTTGCGGGGCGGCAAACGAATTCAAGTTCAGGCCAGAGAACTGGTGCCGGGTGATATTGTGCTGCTGGAAAGTGGTGATCGCATTCCCGCAGATGTAAGGTGGTTGAGCACGAACGGCTGTGATGTAGAGGAGTCCGCCCTGACAGGTGAATCAGTTCCGGTGAGTAAGCATTGCCGCCCTATTCATGCCGCCGAAGTACCACTCGGGGATCAAAAAAACATCGGTTTTATGGGTACGATGATGACTAGAGGAACTGCACAAGGAATGGTTATACGTACAGGTATGAGTACCGAAATGGGTAAGATCGCAGACTTGATTGAAAATACGGAGTCGCAGGAGACACCGTTGCAGCACAGATTGGAGCAATTGGGCAAAATTTTGATTATCGTAGCGTTGGCGCTAACGGTGCTCGTTGTCGTAGCAGGCATTTTACATGGACAGCCAGCCATGAGCATGTTCTTGGCTGGAGTGAGCTTGGCTGTGGCAGCTATACCGGAAGGGTTGCCAGCTATTGTGACGATTGCGCTCGCATTGGGTGTGCAGCGTATGATTAAACGAAAGGCGATTGTACGTAAGCTGCCTTCTGTTGAAACGCTCGGCTGTGCATCTGTCATTTGTTCCGACAAAACGGGTACTCTGACCCAAAATAAAATGACAGTCACCAAGCTATGGCTGGACGGTCGTTTCTGGGGAGTTACGGGAGAGGGCTATGACCCACACGGGCATATTATGGATAGAGACCTTCCTGCTGATCTTAAAAACGGACAATCTCTGCGTAGACTGCTACAAGCCAGTGTACTTTGCAACAATGCGGAAATTGTTCAAGCCGATACAGAGGAGCTACGTTCGAAAAAGAAAACCAAAGAGCCGACGCCGGCCGCCGTTTGGGAGCTGAAGGGTGATCCGACGGAAGGAGCGCTGGTCACGTTAGCTGCCAAGGGCGGAGTCACGCGACAAGGGCTATATGAGCTGTACACAAGGGAGCGAGAATTCCCTTTTGACTCGGATCGGAAGCGAATGTCGGTACTCGTACGCCACCAGGGAGGACACATCGTCTTTGCCAAAGGTGCGCCGGATGTGCTGCTGGGTCAGTGCTCCTACATTTTATGGGAAGGAAATGTCGTTCCGTTAACGGGTACGCTGCGCCAAAAGGTACTGGCGGCTAACGAAGGAATGGCCTCGGAGGCGCTACGTGTACTTGGTGTCGCTTACCGTGATATCCGCTCGCATGAGCGTGTCTCCACGGTTGAGGAGGCTGAAGCACAGCTGATCTTTATTGGACTGACAGGCATGATTGATCCGCCACGTCGTGAGGTTCGCGAAGCCATTGGCAAGTGCCGTCGTGCTGGCATTCGCACTGTGATGATTACCGGAGATCACGGTACAACTGCAGAGGCCATTGCACAGCAGCTTGGCATTCTTCAGCGCGGATCCCATGTGTTGACAGGACAGGAATTGTCTGCGATGGATGATGCGGCGCTGGACAAAGCCGTTGATACCGTCTCTGTGTATGCACGAGTTTCGCCGGAGCACAAGCTACGGATCGTTAAGTCGCTGCAAAGACGCGGACATGTCGTAGCCATGACCGGAGATGGTGTCAATGACGCTCCAGCGATAAAGGCGTCGGACATCGGTATTGCCATGGGCATTACGGGGACGGACGTGACCAAAGAAGCGGCTGCGCTTGTTCTGAGTGATGATAATTTCTCAACCATTGTAGCCGCAATTGAGGAAGGACGGAATATTTACGAGAATATCCGTAAATTTATCCGTTATCTACTCGCCTCCAATGTTGGTGAGATTTTGACGATGTTTTTTGCCATGATGGCCGGGCTGCCATTACCTTTGTTACCGATCCAGATTTTATGGGTGAATCTGGTGACAGATGGCCTACCAGCGATGGCTCTGGGGGTGGACCAGCCAGAAAAGGATCTTATGGAGCACAAACCTCGTGGCGCAAAGGAAAATATTTTTGCTCGTCGATTGGGCTGGAAAATCATTAGTCGTGGCTTGTTGATTGGTTTATGTACGCTAGCGGCCTTCTGGCTGACATTACGTATTGCACCGGATGACGCAGGACAATTGATCAAAGCACAGTCCGTTGCCTTTGCTACGCTAGTCTTGGCACAGTTAATTCATGTATTTGATTGCCGCAGTTCCCGTTCTATTTTCCATCGTAATCCGTTTCAAAACAGTTATCTCGTGCTTGCCGTGCTGTCCTCCGTAGTGCTAATGCTAGTGGTTATGTACGTGCCTATGCTGCAACCTATTTTCAAAACGGTACCGCTCGGTTTGCGTGAGTGGGCGCTATCCATTGTCGCAGCTGGGATTCCGACGTTTCTGATGGGAGCAGGAAGTGTATGGGGCGGTCGACGCAACCGTCGTCGCGGCGGAAATACACACTTTTCAGCGGGACGTACGAAGTTTTCAGCCTAGAAATCGGGTCATGCATATCGCATCGCTTTCCCACTATTGTCCTGTATGATATCATGGGATCAAAGCTTCATGAGGAACATGATATCAGCAGCAACGGCGGAGGTAAGCTATGGAATTCACAAAAATGAACGGTCTAGGTAATGATTTTATCGTTTGGTTTGGGCATCAGGATTTGCCGTCTGACGCCTCGGAATTAGCTGTTCGGCTATGTGATCGACATTTTGGTGTTGGCGCCGATGGGTTGGTATATATATTGCCGTCAGAGAAAGCGGATTTCTGCATGCGCATCATTAACTCGGACGGCTCGGAGGCCGAGCAATGTGGTAATGCTATCCGTTGTGCTGCCAAGTACGTATATGACCGTAAACATATCAACCGTGAACAGATCACGATCGAGACCCTGGGTGCAGGTGTGCAGCAGGTGGAACTAACTGTAGAGAACGGACTTGTTCGTAGGGTGAAGGTAGATATGGGAGAGCCGATTCTTGAGGGTTTGAAAATTCCAACTACACTAGAGCGGACTAGCGTAATTAACGAGCCTATTGAAGCTGGAGGAAGTGGTTTTCGCTTTACGGCTGTATCTATGGGGAATCCGCACTGTGTCATTTATGTGGAGGATGCGCCAAGCTTTGAGCTGGAAGCCTGGGGGCCAAAGCTGGAATGCCATCCGTTGTTCCCTAAAAAAACAAATGTTGAGTTCGCCACGGTACGTAGCCGGAAGCATATAGATATGAGAGTATGGGAGAGGGGAGCCGGACCAACGCTAGCTTGTGGAACCGGAGCCTGTGCTACGCTTGTTGCTTCTGTACTAAACGGATACAGCGATCGTCACGCCATTGTAAGCCTGAAGGGCGGCGATCTGGATATCGAATGGAGCGAGGAAGATAATCACATATATATGATGGGCCCGGCTGAGATCGTGTACGAAGGTCGTCTGTTCTGAATCATGTGAATTATAAAGATAGCGTGTAACTGGCCTATGAATCGTATAGAAGTGAGTGAAAAGAAGACCTTAGAGGTCTTCTCAGGCTGTCGAGAAACCCCCTGTTTTTTTGCAGGGGGTTTAAAACTGTCTTAGTGGTCTAAAAACTAGGGTCCTCAGATCGTTTTAAATCGATTTTTGTTTTAAAAGATGCGTCTCCCCATATAAAAATAGAAGTGTCGAAAAGTCCTCTGGACTTTCTCGACACTCTGAGAAGACCTTAGAGGTCTTCTTTTTTTGGACTTACATGCCCCTGTATACAAGGAATACGATGAAGAAGGCAATATTCTGTCTTTTTTTGGCGCCTGAACGATGTATAATATAGAAAATGAAAAAACAATAAGGAGGCCGTTCATAGTGCGGAAATTTCGTTGGATTTCAGCAGTTGCAGTCCTCATATTTGTAGCCACCGCGCTTCCGGTTCAGGCGGCGACCATTCCTGCTGCCGCGGAAACGACGGACAAGCAGGTTGGCTCGCTAACTCCGACAGTGGTAAGCCGTTTAGAAAAAGCGGTGCAAGAACTCATTGGTTCAAAGACAGCATTTCAATTTGACGATGTGACAGATATGGGGAAAACCTGGATTGTAGAGGGCGAACTGGAAGACGGAACTGCTACGTTGCAGACAGAATATAATAAAGAAAAAAACAGAGTGGATTCTACAACCATACGATATAAAATAAGCAGCTTGGGAAAGGCGATGAACGCACCACTCAAGACGAAAGTGCTAAACAGCGCCAAAGCGTTTGACAGCAAGCGTCCTCTGCAATTTGAAGCATTTTGGCGGGTCAAATCCCCTTATCAGTCCAACAAGCCTTCAAATTACTGGGTGTTTTGGGGTGCAGGAGAACAAGCTTCCTCGTTGTATGTGGATGTGGATCGAGGTAACGCTATTACCATCAACGCAGACTATGCCCTGAAGCAGGTGGACCCTGTGTTACTGAACCGTGCAATGAACACATTTAAGCGTGTGAGTGGACAGCGAATCAAGGTACAGCACGCTTCACGGTACAAGGACGAGACGAAGGGACTTTCATACTGGTCGTTTGAGGATGCAAACGAGGCGAGTGAGGTCAAAATTAGCGCGGTAACCGGTAAAGTGCTGGCCGTATCCACCTATGGGGTAGACTGGAACGATGACGCAGATTTCAAAAAAACATTTGCAAGCCCGAAATATACTGCTTCAGAAGCTTTGAAGCTAGTCAAGCCCAAGGCTCAGATGTTGTTTAATATCAATTTGACCGGCTATAAAGTGAAAGTTCAAGGGAATCAATATACGTTCTCCAAGCAGCAAAAGGGAACGGATTCTATTGTGGCTAAAGTGAATAAAAAAGGGACTTTTTACGCGTACTCTCTCCATTCTTCCGATGGGAAAATATAGTAGGAAATAGAAAAGATAAATGAAGCTGCTTCACTCCTGATATCATATTGTCGGGGGGTGGGGCGGCTTTTTTTGTTTTTGGCTTATGTTTGTAGTCTCTTTATGTTACATTAGTATGAAAATAAAGAGCGGGGTGGAGTAGAGGACATGAAACCGGATTTGCGTACTGTGCTGAATCGTGAAATTATTGTCGGAGACGGCGCAATGGGGACTTTTTTATACCAGCTAGGATTTCCAGTAAATACGTCTTTCGAAGAACTGAACATCACTTCGCCTGACGTTATATCAGACGTGCATGGTCAATATTTAAGTGCAGGAGCTCGATTGCTGGAGACTAATACATTTTCTGCAAATGATTATAAGTTAGCCCGGTTTGGTTTGGAATCTAAGGTAGAAGAGATCAATCGTGCCGGTGTGAGAATTGCCAGAGCTGCGGCCGGACCTGAACATTATGTGGTAGGTGCAGTGGGTTCCATATGTGGGGGCAAACGGCTTAACATATCAAAACTGGAGCTGGCAAGAAACTATGAGCAGCAAATTGATGCCCTTCTCTCCGAAGGAGTCGACGGCATTTTGTGCGAAACGTTTTATTCACTGGATGAAATACGCATTGCGCTTCACAGTGTACGTAAATACAGTGACATTCCGGTAATTTGTCAGTTTGCAGTTGATCAGGTTGGTCGTACCCAGGATGGTTTTTTGGTGGCGGAAGCTTTTTCGGTGCTGCGTAATGAGGGGGCAGACATCCTTGGATTTAACTGTCACTCGGGTCCGCAGGGAATTATGAGTGTAATGGAGCAGCTGGACGGCCCTTTGTCTGTACCGCTGTCCGTATATCCGAATGCAGGACTAGCAGATTATGTGGACGGTCACTATGTATACGGTGCATCACCTGAATATTTTGGAGAATGTGCCAAGTCCTTTGTAGACCTGGGGACGAGGCTGCTCGGTGGTTGCTGCGGAACTACACCGGAACATATTGCAGCTATCTCCAAAGCCTTGAACCGTTTGCAACCGCCTCCGCTGGCTTCAAAAGAAGCTTTGTCGAAAGAGTCCTTTCAAGTGGCAGAGCAGATTGCAGATGAAGAGGAACGAGGAAATGGCAAACATACCAGCGAGCCCAATATTGTGGATCTGGTTAAGGAACGTCATACAGTCATTGTAGAACTGGATCCTCCGCGCGATCTGGACATTACAAGGTTTATGCAAGGTGCTCATGCATTGAAGAAAGCAGGGGCCGACGCGCTTACACTAGCTGACAACTCGCTTGCAGTCACTCGCATGAGCAACATGGCGCTTGGACATTTGGTCAGTATTGAAACAGGCTTGCGCCCATTAATTCATATAGCATGTCGTGATCGCAATCTGATTGGTACTCAATCCCACATGATGGGTTTTGACGCGCTCGGTATTGACCATGTACTGGCGGTTACTGGAGATCCGGCGCGGTTCGGTGATTTGCCAGGCGCCAGTTCGGTGTATGATATGACCTCTTTTGAAATCATACGCATGATCAAGCAATTAAATGATGGAGTCGCATTTTCCGGTAAGCCACTGAAGCAGAAAGCTAATTTTGTGGTAGGTGCCGCATTTAATCCTAATGTCAAGCATTTGGGTAAAGCCGTACAGCGGTTGGAGAAGAAGATTGCCTCCGGAGCCGATTATGTTATGACTCAGCCCGTATACGACCACGAGTTGATTGCAGCCATCGCGGAAGCGACACGACATTTGGAAGTACCGATTTTTATCGGTATTATGCCGCTGGCTAGTGGGCGCAATGCAGAATACTTGCACAATGAAGTGCCAGGGATTCAGTTATCCGATGAGGTACGTGCACGTATGTCTGGTCTTGAGGGTCCGGAAGGACGAGCAATGGGCGTGTCTATTGCCAAGGAGTTACTTGATACGGCAATGGAACATTTTAATGGAATCTATTTTATGACTCCATTTATGTTCTATGAAATGACAGCTGAACTGACTTCTTACGTATGGCAAAAATCAGGCCGTGCACAGGCCCCCTTGTTTCGACTATAATAATCAATTACAATAGTATAATGGATGTGATGCCGATGTCATTGAGTATGACCGGATACGGTCAAGCCATCCTTCATTATGAGGGCTATAAAGTGCGCTTGGAATTGAAATCGGTGAATCACCGCTATTGCGAAGTGATGATGAGAATTCCGCGCGAATGGACTCGATACGAAGATGGCTTGAGAAGAACGGTTCAACAGCAGATTAAACGCGGCCGTATCGATGTCTTCATCCACAGGGAACGTGATGAAGAACAGATGCCCGCCGCGCGGTTGAATGACACTGTGGTGCAGGCTTACCTGCATGCAGCGGAGCAGCTGGCGGATCGTTATGGAGTGAAAGGAACGTTAGGGATAGGCGATATTCTTGCTTTGCCTGACGTTCTGGGTGAGCCTGGAGAGGCTTGCCATGGAGATGAAGAGGACTGGGAAGAGCAACTACAGCGGGCTTTGAATGAAGCTTTGCAAGGTTTACTGGAGATGAGAAGGCGAGAAGGCGGGCATTTGGCGCAAGATGTGGAATCCCGTATTTTACGTCTGGAATCTCTGCATCATGAAATGACGGTGCTGGCTCCTCATGTTGTGAGCGACTACCGTAACAGGCTGAAACACAGGCTTAAAGAGCTTCAGGACGGTTCATTTACGCTTGATGAACATAAGTTCGGAATGGAGATTGCGTTATTCGCGGATCGCAGCAATATTGACGAGGAACTTACCCGGCTTCAAAGTCACTTTGGACAGTGCAAGGGATTGCTGCTGTCAGACGAGCCGGCCGGTCGCAAATTAGATTTTTTAATCCAGGAAATGAACAGGGAAGTCAACACGATCGGCTCCAAGGCTAATCATCTCACATTGGTTAATTTGGTCGTTGAGATGAAAGCAGAGCTCGAGAAAATTCGTGAGCAGGCTGCAAATATTGAGTAGCTACCTGGTAGCGGCACGGCTGCAAGAGTCACATGTATAGGGGGAAAGACCTGAATATGGCAATTAAATTGATCAATATTGGTTTCGGCAATATCGTGTCGGCCAACCGAATTATCTCCATCGTCAGTCCGGAGTCTGCTCCGATCAAGCGGATTATACAGGAAGCCAGGGACCGTCATATGCTAATTGATGCTACCTATGGCCGCCGGACGCGGGCTGTTATTATTACAGACAGTGATCATGTAATCCTGTCTGCGGTGCAGCCGGAGACGGTCGCTCATCGCCTATCCACTAAAGATGATGACAATGACGAATAAAAATGGAGTGTACTATGGCTAAGGGATTATTATTTGTAATATCCGGACCTTCGGGTGTCGGTAAAGGGACGGTAGGCAACGCATTGCGTGAGAAGCTACCAGAGATAACATACTCCGTTTCTGCTACAACTCGAACACCTCGTTCAGGCGAACAGGATGGAGTGACCTATTTTTTTAAAACGCGTGAAGAATTTTTGGGTATGATTGAACGAGATGAAATGCTGGAGTATGCTGAGTATGTAGGGAATTATTATGGTACTCCACGTGATTTTGTAGATCAGACCCTTGCGCAGGGAAAAGATATTTTTCTGGAGATTGAAGTTCAGGGAGCGCTAAAGGTTAAAGAAAAATTTCCAGAAGGCATATTCATTTTTCTGCTTCCGCCTTCGCTAGACGAATTAAAGGATAGAATCCGGGGACGGGGCACAGAAACTCAAGCGACCATAGACCACCGTATGTCGGTAGCTGTGGATGAAATGAATTTGTTGCGTCACTATGATTATGCGGTCGTCAATGATGAGATTGATTTCGCTTGTAAACGAATAGAATCCATTATTATCGCCGAACATTGTAAGGTTCATCCTTAAACGAGGGCTTTACATATGCCAAGCGTACCTAAAGAGAAATAATACTGTATAAGCTGAGCTTGAAGGTGTACACTGGAGTTCAGCTTATACAGTCCCAAAACTACATGAAGAGGTGTCTATTCGTGCTGTATCCTTCCATTGATGAAATGATGAAAAAGGCAGATAGTAAGTATTCGTTGGTTGTAGCGGCTTCACGTCGTGCCAGACAGTTGCGCGAGGGTGAAAAGACGACTCTCAAGAATCCTAAATCCCACAAACAGGTTGGAGTGGCGTTGGAAGAGATTTACGCGGATCATCTGCGTCTTGAAAGCGGCGAAGACGAGTAAGAATTATACACAACTATTATAACCGGGCGCAATGCCAATTCCTTTGACAACCGCAAGGTTGTTATTTTTTTAGGTCAGGGGGAGTTAACGATGTTGAAGGGAAAAGTTATTATTCTTGGTATAACTGGCGGAATTGCTGCTTACAAAGGGGCAGCGCTGTGTAGTAGGTTGACGCAAAAGGGCGCCGATGTTCATGTGATTATGACGGCCTCTGCCAAGGAGTTTATTACCGAACTTACGTTGCAGTCGCTCTCTCGTAATCCGGTGTACAGTGACACATTTGATGAAAGAGAGCCGTCAGTCGTATCCCATATTCATCTGGCGGATGCGGCTGATTTGGTGCTTGTTGCTCCTGCAACTGCGAATATTATCGGGAAAATGGCGCATGGTCTTGCTGATGATATGCTGTCTACAACGTTGTTGGCTACAACAGCGCCTATTATGGTGGCACCTGCGATGAATGTACATATGTACACTCATCCCGCAGTCATGCAAAATATGGAGACGCTTGTATCACGTGGCGTGAAGATGATTGAGCCTGGTGAAGGATTACTGGCTTGCGGTTACGTTGGCAAAGGACGTTTGGAAGAGCCGGACACAATTGTGCAAACCATAGAGCGTTTTTTTGATCAGCAAGCTCAGGAACAAAAAACCACCATCAAGTCTGAACCACGATGGTTTGGTGACGAATCTATGGAGGCTCAAATGCCTGAGTCACTTGTGAATGAGAATAAATCGGTGCTTTCAGGCAAAAAAGTCATTGTAACGGCTGGAGGCACGATCGAGCGAATTGATCCAGTACGTTATATCACAAATGATTCATCTGGCAAAATGGGCTTTGCCATTGCAAAAGTGGCTCAGGAGATGGGTGCAGAGGTGCACTTGATTGCTGCCAATACCAGCGCGGAACCGCCTACTGGTATTATGCTTGAAAGAGTCCAGTCAGCTGAAGATATGTACGACGCTGTATTAAAACAATGGGAAACGAGCGATATGGTCGTTATGGCTGCTGCAGTTGCAGATTATCGACCACGTGAGATTGCACAGACCAAGATCAAGAAAAAAGATAGTGTATTTACGCTAGAGCTAGTGAAGAACGTCGATATTTTAGAATCACTCGGACGGAGTAAGAAACATCAATTTTTAATTGGCTTTGCAGCTGAAACCGAACATTTGGAGACGTATGCGATAGATAAATTAGAACGTAAAAATTGTGATTTGATCGCGGCAAACGATGTAACTGTGAATGGTGCTGGTTTTGGCGTCGATACGAATGCTGTTCAAATTTATGACCGAAGCGGGATCGTAGAGCGTATTCCTGTACAGTCAAAGGAAGAAGTTGCGCGTAAGTTGCTTACTATAGCCGCGGGACGCATGGGTGGGGTGCTGCATTAATGGAGACGGGCAATTTAGTTGCCAAGGTCATTGTCGATGTACCTGCCAAGGATACGGACCGCACCTTCGATTATCTGATACCAGACTCAATGAGACCTTGGATTGAGCCGGGTAGTCGGGTAGCTGTACCATTTGGCAAACGGACGGTGCAGGCTTTTGTCATCTCGGTAGTCCCAGCTGATGATCCACCGAAATACAGAATGAGAGCGATCCAGGAACTGCTGGATTTGGTACCACCCTTATCTGCCGACCTAGTCGAACTGGGCAAGTGGATGAGCGAACGTTATGCTTGTAATCAAATTATGGCACTGCAAGTGATGATTCCTACCGCGCTCAAGGGCAAAGCAGAACGTTATATCTCAATTGCGGAACAGCATGAGTTAACGCATCCACAACGTACTATACAACCGAATCAGGGCGATGAACTCGAATGGGCACTTCTGATCGACGATGGTATGAGTGATCCGACGGAGCGTCGGATTGTTAGCTTCATTCAGGAGAAGGAGCAAGTCCCATTGCAGCAACTCAGTCGACGTTTCCCTGAAGAAGCGGAGGTTATTAAATCCCTGTTACGCCGGGGTGTACTTCAGGAAAGTCAAGTTATCAAAGACAAACTTGGCAAAAAGACCATGAAATCCGTTGATCTGGCTATTGGCATAGACGAGGCATCAACGGCACTGGAGCAATTTTCTGCCAAAGCGCAGCGTCAGCGGGAGGTACTTGCTTTTTTGCTGGAACGTAGCGAGTTTCTGCCTTTGTCACTGAAGGAAGTCATGACCTCACTGAGTGTCTCGGCTGCAACGGTTAAGGCGCTGGAAGATAAGGGCTATGTGTTGCTGGAGGATGTCGAAGTGTTCCGCGACCCCTACCGGGGCAGACACTTCAAGCCTACAGAGCCACTCCCTCTCACAGTAGAGCAGCAGTCAGTATATGAACGGATTATTCGCCAGCTGGACACACGTGAGCAAGGAGCTTATTTGTTGCATGGAGTCACAGGGAGCGGTAAGACGGAAATTTATCTACAGACGATTCAGCGTTGTATCGAGCAGAATCGGCAGGCCATTGTGCTGGTACCTGAAATATCGTTAACCCCACAAATGGTTGAGCGTTTTAAAGGCCGGTTTGGCGATCAGGTAGCAGTGATGCACAGTAGGTTGTCCGGGGGGGAACGGTACGATGAATGGCGCAAAATACGCGAAGGCCGTGTGAAAGTGGCGATTGGTGCTCGCTCGGCAGTATTTGCGCCTTTTCGTGAGTTAGGTCTTATTATTATGGATGAGGAGCACGAAACGTCCTATAAGCAGGAAGAGACACCTAAATATCATGCGCGTGATGTCGCCATTCGCAGAGCCCATCAGCATGGGGCTGTTGTTATTCTCGGCTCGGCTACACCGTCGCTGGAAAGCTACTATGCAGCTCGCTCACAAAGCAACGACGAGTTTGCGCCGTTGCTGCTTGAAATGCCAACTCGCGCATTGGGGAACACGTTACCCGAAGTACATATCATGGATATGCGTGAGGAACTGCGTGCTGGCAACCGCTCTATGTTCAGCCGTGCGTTGCATAATGGAATTGCAGAGCGGTTAGAGCGTAAGGAGCAGACGGTACTCCTGTTGAATCGGCGTGGGCACTCCACGTTCGTCATGTGCCGTAGCTGTGGCTATGTCGCGGGTTGTCCGCATTGTGATATTTCGCTTACGTATCATCAGCGGTCGAACAATTTACGTTGCCATTACTGTGGCTATTCCGAGCCTGTACCTCAGACTTGCCCTGAGTGCGGTAGTGAGCATATTCGCTATTTCGGTACAGGTACCCAGCGAGTGGAAGAAGAGCTGGCGAAGCTATTCCCCGGTATACGTGTTGTTCGAATGGATGTTGATACAACGACAGAAAAAAATGCCCACGAAAAGCTCCTCAAGCAATTTCGTGATAAAAAAGCGGACGTGCTGCTCGGTACTCAAATGGTTGCCAAAGGCCTGGACTTTCCCGATGTGACACTGGTTGGTGTCATTACTGCGGATTCGGCTCTCAATTTACCGGATTTTCGGGCCGCGGAAAAGACTTTTCAACTGTTAACACAAGTAGCTGGACGTGCTGGGAGACATCAATTGCCAGGGGAAGTATTTGTACAATCCTATACTCCAGAGCATTATTCGGTGATTCACGCAAGTCGCCATGATTATGCTTCTTTTGTGAGGGAAGAATTGAAACACCGCCGCAATTTGCACTATCCACCATATTGTCGTCTTATTTTGGTGACCTTTTCTCATGAACAACTCCCGGTGCTGGTCCGGCTGGCTGAGAATTATTCAGCAACACTACAGGGACGGGCCAGACAACGGGGATGGTTCGGGAATATGGATCGTCTTACATCGGATGTACTCGACATTTTGGGACCAGTAGCTTCACCCATTTCGAGAATCAAGAATAGATACCGATTTCAATGTATGATAAAATGGCGTGGAAATATCGATGCGATTAGTTTGGCTCAGCAAGTAGCTGATGAAATGGCCGAATCAGCACAGGCACAAAAGTTGCTAATTAGTCTGGATGTTGATCCGCAAATGCTTATGTAGAATGTTGCCACAAAAGTTATTAGCACAATTAATGCGGACAAGCCGTCCGTACATAGGATAATGTAGCAGTCGCGTTTGTGATGAATACAGTTAGGCCTAAATGAAGCATAAAGAGGAAGGTGTTCTGTTGTCATGTCAATTAGAATTATAGTGTTGGAGCCGGATGACGTATTGCACAAAGTAGCAAAGGAAGTCACTAAAATTACGCCTAACGTGCAAAAGCTGCTCGACGATATGGCAGATACGATGTATGAAGCGGAGGGAGTAGGTCTTGCTGCTCCGCAAGTAGGTATTTTGAAGCGTCTCATCGTTGTAGATGCTGGAGATGAGCATGGTTTGATTAAAATGATTAATCCAGAGATCGTGGCCGAAGAAGGGGAGGAATTGGGTCCTGAAGGCTGCCTGAGTATACCAGGGTTGAACGGGGATGTGCGTCGTGCCGAGAAGGTTACAGTCAAGGGACTGGACCGCGAGGGTAGAACCATTACCGTTACAGCGACAGGGTTGCTTTCTCGTGCTTTTCAGCATGAAATTGACCATTTAAATGGAATTTTGTTCACGGATATTGCAGAAAAAGTATATGAGGTTGCGCTGGAACAGCCAGGACCGAACCGTCAGATAGGAGAGTGAGGTTCGATGAGTCAAGACATTCGTATTATCTTTATGGGTACGCCTGAGTTTGCAGTGCCATCGCTGAACATGTTACTGGATAACGGTTATAACGTGGTTGGTGTGATTACACAGCCCGATAAGCCACAGGGACGAAAAAAAATATTGACGCCTACACCAGTCAAGGAAGCGGCAGAAAAACGCGGATTACCTGTACTGCAACCGACCCGCCTGCGCCAGCCAGAAGCGGTGGCTCAGGTGGCAGAGCTGTGTCCTGATCTGATCGTAACCGCAGCCTATGGGCAAATTTTGCCTAAGTCCGTACTAGACCTGCCTCGGTTCGGCTGTCTGAATGTGCATGGTTCGTTACTTCCCCGTTATCGGGGAGGTGCACCGATCCAGCGTGCGATTATTAATGGTGAAACTGTGACGGGTGTGACGCTGATGTATATGGCGGAAGGACTGGACACTGGCGATATGATATCGCGAGTTGAGATTGCTATAGAGCCGGAGGATACCTCGGGTACGATTTTTGAGAAGCTAAGCGTAGCTGGAGCAAAGCTTTTGCAGGACGAGCTGCCTAAGTTGCTGGCAGGCCAATCAGACCGTACGCAGCAAAACGAGGACGAGGCAACTTATGCCCCGAACCTGAACCGCGAGGATGAGCGTATTTCGTGGAGTGCCAATGCTCAGCAGATATACAACCGGATTCGCGGCCTGGTTCCTTTTTCCGGTGCGTTTACGCTTTGGGAGGAAAATGTTTTTAAAATTTGGGCTGCTGAGCAGCCTTTCATAAACAGTGAAGTGAGTGGCTCAAATGTTCCAGCACCCGGAACGGTTCTTCAATTGACTGCTCGTGGCATTGAGGTGCAGACAGGCGAAGGAACTCTTTGGCTGACTCAGGTTCAACCGGCTGGCAAAAAGGTTATGGATGCCGGAACCTTTGCGCGCGGCGGACAGATGAAGCCAGGCACGGTGCTCGGATGAGCGGGAGTCACTCCCGCCAGGGAGGCCAAGGCAAGGGAGTGGGTGCCAGATCCGGCAAGACTCGCAATCAGACGGCGCGGGAAGTTGCACTTGATGTGTTGACCGGTGTGGAGCAAGAGGGTGCATATAGCAATCTTGAGCTAAATCGTCGGCTTCAGCAGGCAGGTTTATCTGCAAGTGACGCTGGTTTGGCGACGGAACTTGTATACGGTACAATCGCACGCCGAAATACACTAGATTATTTCCTGAATAAATTTGTTCAAAAAGGAACGGCCAAGCTTCAGGCTTGGGTACGTTCGTTGCTGCGGATGAGTGTGTATCAGGTGGTTTATCTGGATCGAGTTCCAGATCATGCAGTCGTTAGTGAAGCGGTGACCATTGCTAAGCGTCGTGGGCATCAGGGGATTTCCGGTATGGTCAACGGCGTGCTCCGCAGCATGTTGCGTGAGCCGGACAAGCTGCGTATTCCTGACGATTTGTCACCAGAGGAACGGATTTCATTAGAACATTCCCATCCACAGTGGCTGGTTAAGCGCTGGATTAAGCAATACGGTGCAGATACTGCTGAGGCTATCTGTCAGGCTAATAATGAGCCCCCTGCGGTCAGCGTACGGGTGAATACGACAATGACCAGCCGTGATCAGCTGCTGGACGAGATGCGCTCAAAAGGGCTTGATGCCGTTCCTTCCGCAGTTAGTCCCTATGGGATTGTTGTTCGTAGCGGTGGAAATATGGCGCTTACCTCGTGGTATACGGACGGCTTGCTGTCCGTACAGGATGAAAGCTCCATGCTCGTTGCCGAAGCAGTCGCTCCTGAGCCTGGCATGCTGGTACTGGATTGCTGTGCCGCTCCAGGTGGAAAAACAGCTCATATGGCCGAGCTGATGAAGGATCAAGGCCGGATCGTTGCGAATGATCTGCATGCCCATAAGCATCAATTAATCCGTGAACAGGCTAATCGACTTGGCCTGGATGCTGTGGAAACAGTCACTGGTGATGCGCTAGAACTGAAAGAACGCTATGCTCCAGCTTCTTTTGACCGTATTTTACTGGATGCGCCATGCTCTGGCTTTGGAGTAATTCGTCGTAAACCGGACCTGCGTTGGAGCAAAACTGCGCAGGATGTTCGCGACATTACACAGCTTCAGCATGAGTTGCTGGATAGTGTGGCGGGATTGTTGAAGCCAGGTGGTATTCTGGTGTATAGCACATGCACGATTGAACCGGACGAAAATGAAGGACAATTGACTCAGTTTTTAAGCGAACATCCAGAGTATGAATTGGCAGAGGGTCATTCCTTCCCGGACGTGAGCCACGAAAAGGATAGTATTCAGGGAGGCTCGGTACAGCTGTTACCGCAGCATTTTCACAGCGACGGGTTTTATATCGCGCGCCTGCGTCGGGTGAAATAGCGCGGAAGAGAATTCCAGGCAGCTGCCCACCAGTATTTCCACATTCCGCCGGAACATTTCCGGCGGTTTTTTGCATGAAGATGAAAAATTTTTACCCCTCCAGGGATTTGTGCTAAAATAGGAAGAATGAAAAATACGATCTACGATCAAACAGAACTTAATGAAGAAGGAACGGGTGCAAACATTGATGAAACCTTTTATATATGATTTAACTCTGGAGGAGCTTCAGGACTGGGCCAAGAACAATGGCGAGCCTGCTTTTCGTGGCGGACAAATTTTTGACTGGCTGTATGTGAAGCGGGTCAATGATTTCAGCGAGATGACGAATTTGTCCAAGGCGCTGAGAGAGAAGCTTGAGGAGCAATTTAGTTTTGTGACGCTTAGTGAAATTACAAAGTTGGAATCAAAGGACGGTACAGTAAAATTCCTGTTCGGTTTGCACGATGATCATGCCATTGAAACGGTCATTATGAGACACAATTACGGAAACAGTATTTGTGTAACGACGCAAGTGGGATGCCGGATTGGTTGCACTTTCTGCGCATCGACGCTCGGAGGCCTCAAACGGAACCTGACAGCTGGTGAAATTACTGCACAGGTAGTACAGGCTCAGAAAATTTTGGATAAAACGAATGAACGAGTGAGCAGCATCGTGATTATGGGCTCAGGCGAGCCTTTTGAAAACTATGAAGCGACCATGACGTTTTTGCGTACAATGGTTCATGAAAAAGGTCTGAACATTGGTCAACGTCATATCACGGTGTCGACTAGCGGTATTGTACCGAATATTTATAAATTTGCCGACGAGGATACCCAGATTAATCTGGCAATATCCATTCATGCGCCTAATGATGCGCTTCGTTCGAAGCTGATGCCTGTAAATCGGCGTTATCCCTTTAAAGATGTTATGGATTCTCTACGTTACTATCTTGCTAAGACGGGGCGGAGAATTTCGTTTGAATATGCCCTGATTGGCGGGGTAAACGATCAGGCAGAACATGCTGAAGAGCTAGCGGATGTGTTAAAGGACATGCTGTGTCACGTCAATTTGATTCCAGTCAATCATGTGCCTGAGCGCAAGTATGTGCGCACATCACGCAGCGATATTTTTAATTTCCAACGTATTCTTGCCGAAAAAGGCGTCAATGTGACGATCCGGCGTGAACAGGGTCACGATATTGCCGCTGCTTGCGGTCAGTTGCGTGCAAAGCATATGGAGTTGGGGTGAAACCATTTGATCAAAACAGTTCATGTCAGCCATGTCGGACGTGTACGTTCGGTGAATGAGGATTCTGCCTGGATCAGGCACTTGGAGCAAGGCTATATTCTTGGGATTGTTGCCGATGGTATGGGGGGGCATTTGGCCGGTGATACGGCCAGCCGCCTTGCGGTAGAGACACTTGCCGCTGATTTGGCGACGCTGGAGAGCGGATTATCCGCACATTCTTTGACGGCGGCGCTCAGCGACGCTATTTTGCATGCCAATGAAGTCATCTTCCAGACGGCTGCACGCGATGACAAGTATCATAATATGGGAACGACAGTTGTTGCGGTTTTACTAAACGATGCATCCGGAATTATCGGACATATCGGTGATAGTCGCGCCTATGTCATATCCAAAGGAGCGGTACGTCAGCTTACAGAAGACCATACTTTGGTTAATGAGCTGTTCAAAAACGGTCAGATCAGTAAGGAAGAACGGGAGAACCATCCCCGTCGCAATGTGCTGACTCGGGCGCTGGGTACTGATTCTGAGGTGAAAGTGGATATTGACTCCATTGCGCTGGAAAAAGGCGATGTACTGTTACTGTGTAGCGACGGATTAAGCAATCTGGTAACGGAAGAACAAATCAGTAAAGTAGTAGGTGCCGCAGAGAATCCTTTGGAGGAGCGTGCGGATCGTCTGCTACATCTGGCGCTGCTTGCCGGAGGAGACGATAACATTACTGTGGCTTTGTTTGAATTGCCCGATGACACGGTTTCATTGAGTGAAAAGGGGTGTGACGCATGATCGGGCACCTGCTAGGGGGAAGATACGAAATTATTGAGCGCATCGGTGGCGGCGGTATGGCGCTGGTGTATAAGGCTCAAGACATTTTGCTGAATCGCAATGTTGCAGTTAAAGTGTTGCGCCAGCAATTTGTTCATGATGAGGAATTTATTCGCCGGTTTCGGCGTGAGGCGCAGTCTGCGGCCTCGCTTTCGCATTCGAATGTGGTCAGTATTTATGATGTCGGCCAAGAGGATGAAATCCATTATATTGTAATGGAGTGCATCGAAGGTAAAAATTTGAATGAGATTATTAAAGAACGTGCGCCATTGCAAGTGGATGAAGCAGTACGGATTGCATCCCAGATTTGTGATGCGCTGGAGCATGCCCACCAAAATCAGATCATTCACCGAGACATTAAGCCTCATAATATATTAATTGGACGTAATGGACGAGTTAAGGTAACCGATTTTGGGATTGCTAGAGCTGTTACGTCAACGACCATTACCCAGACGGGTTCTGTTGTGGGTTCTGTTCATTATTTTTCACCTGAGCATGCAAAGGGTGTCGTCACCGGCGAAAAATCGGACTTATATTCTTTAGGTATTGTCTTATATCAAATGCTGACGGCGCAGCTCCCTTTCCTGGGAGAAAGTCCAATTAGTGTAGCGCTCAAGCATTTGCAAGAGGAATTTGAGGAACCGCGTAAAATTAATCCGTTGATTCCGCAAAGTGTGGAAAATGTCATTCTAAAATCCATGCGCAAAAATCCAGAAGAGCGTTATCAATCGGCAGACGAAATGCTAAAAGATTTGGAAACCTGTTTGCTGCCGGGACGGCGTAATGAATCCAAGCTGGAGTTTACACATTTGGATGATGAGGATCAAACACGGGTTATTCCGGCTATTAAGCCTCAACAATTAGGGATGTCTTCTAGTGGGGATGATGTACCTGCTCAATCGCGTGAGTCTGAACAGCTTCCGAGCAAGCAATCGTCCAAGAAAAATAGAAAAAAAGCGATCTTGTGGGTAACACTAGTGTTGGTGTTACTTCTGTGCATGGGCGGAGTGGTGTACTATGTGCAAAGTGTACTCGTCGTGCCTGAGGTAAAAGTACCAGGTGTATTGACACAAACAGAAGACCAAGCGAAGGTTAATCTCAGTAAAGCGGGATTACTCATCGAGGAGCCAATCCAGCATGAATACAAAGAGGGAATCGCGCCTGGAGTTGTATTTTATCAAAGCTATCCTGAAGATTCTTTAGTCAAGGAAGGAACCAAGATTAGTCTGAAAGTCGGGATTGCCAAGCCGCTCACCCCGATGCCGGATGTCAAAGGCCAAAGCTACGAGAATGCTGTTAAGCTGCTGACCGCCCAGCAAATTAAGGAGACGCAGATTCAGCAAAATGAGCAGTTCAGTGATCAGGCCGCAGGGACTGTACTTAGTCAGACACCCCCTGCCAATGAGCCATTTGATAAGGATTCAGTCCAGGTTGTGCTCACAGTCAGCAAGGGCGCTGACACTGTGAAAATGCCAAGTCTCGTAGGGAAGACGCAGAATCAAGCGGAAAATGAGGTCAAAAAGGCAGGGCTGAAGGTTGGCTCGATTAAAGAAGAATTTAGCTATGAGCAGGAAAAAGGAAGAGTAACCAAACAGTGGCCGTCAGAGGCAGGCAGTGAGTTGCCACCAAATACGGAAATTACGTTTTATGTAAGCACTGGTTATCCACCAGAAGCAATTACGCTGCCATTTAATGTGCCTGTTGCGCCGAAGGAAGAGGGTAAAAACAGCAAAATTCGTATCACTTATACGGATGCACGTGGAGAAAATCAGGAATGGGGAAGCCGTACAATTAATACGACACAGGTGTTCACTATCAACCTGCTAATGGCTCCGAACAAAGACAGTGTTGTCTCAGTATTTAGAGATGGTGACTTTATTGATACGTATCCAGTCTCTTATATTGAGGCAAAAAATGGAACAGTGACGATGCCTCAAATTGCTCCGCCTGCCGGAGCTTCACCAACGGATACACCTGATGATACTTCCTCGCAGAATGGAAGTGGAAACGGCGAGCAAGGTGATAGCGGGGGAGATTCTAATGATAGTGGTAATAGTGGGGGCGACTCGAACAATCAGGAGGGCACAGGAGGTAATGGTGACCCTTCCGCCTTTGTTCCTGGAACGAATTCCACGGGGGGTACGCGCAGTGAGTTGGCGGTTAGTCATAAAAACAACCCAGGCCACGCTTCCCACAAAAAGAAGGAAAAAGTGATTGAGGCTATTCAGCATCAGTAAACTTGCAATAGGAAGATGCTTAACCTGTTATACGCAATGAAACTTGAACATTATGAAGGAGGACATCTTACACATGCCTGAAGGTCTGATCGTCAAGGCGCTTAGCGGATATTATTATGTCTCCAGCCTGGATCAGGATGGGCGTCCGGTATCTGGCGAAGCTACGGTACAATGCAGAGCACGCGGCATTTTTAAGAAAAAAGAGATTACGCCTCTTGTTGGTGATCGGGTCGTTTACGAACTGACTGAAAACGGGGAAGGTATGGTCAAGGAGATTAGAAAGCGTACGACGGAGCTAATACGTCCTCCGGTAGCAAATACCACGCTAGCCGTGCTGCTGTTTTCCTTGCGTGAGCCGGATTTAAACTTGCCTTTACTGGACAAATTTTTAGTCCATATTGAGCACGCCGGGCTGGATACAATTATCTGTCTGACTAAGCGCGATTTGTATGAAGGCAGCCCTTCAGAGGATGACACCGTACTGGCCGTTCAGGAGATGTACCAGAAGATCGGTTATGAAGTGCTGGTAACCAGTGCCCGTACCGGAGAAGGGACGGCTGAGCTTAAGAAGCTATTGGCTGGTCAAATCAGCGTGTTTTCCGGGCAGTCAGGTGTAGGAAAGTCTTCTATGCTTAATGCTCTAGAGCCTGGGTTAACGCTGGAGACGAGCGCCATAAGCAATAAGCTGGGCCGAGGAAAACATACGACTCGTCATGTGGAGCTGATTCCTCTAGACAACGGAGGATTTGTAGCAGATACACCGGGGTTTAGCCAGCTGGATTTTCTGGAGCTGGGTGTGGATGAGCTATCTCCCTGTTTTCGTGAATTCCAGCAGTATGCGGAAGGATGTAAATTTCGGGGTTGTACCCATATTCACGAGCCTGGTTGTAAAGTAAGAGAGGCCCTGGAAGAAGGACATATTTCACAGGGACGGTATGATAGCTATTTGCAGTTCTATCAGGAATTAAAAGAAAAAAAGCGGAGGTACTGAGTATATGTTAAAAATAGCACCGTCGATTTTATCCGCTGATTTTGCTCGCTTGGGCAGTGAAGTTGCGGAAGCTGAGGCAGGAGGGGCAGACTGGATTCATGTGGACGTAATGGATGGACATTTTGTATCCAATATTACACTGGGCCCACCTATCGTTCAGGCTATTCGTCCGCACACGACTCTTCCCTTGGATGTTCATCTGATGATTGAGCATCCTGAACGCTATATTGGCGATTTCGTAAAAGCAGGAGCCGATATCATCACTGTTCATGCTGAGGCCTGTGTTCATTTGCATGGCGTCCTTCACTTGATCAAGCAGCAAGGCGCTCTGGCTGGAGTGGCTCTCAATCCAGGTACTTCACCATATGCGATCAAGGAAGTGCTGCCAAATGTGGATATGATTCTGGTAATGACGGTCAATCCTGGCTTTGGAGGTCAGTCCTTCATTCCAGAGACGTTAAATAAAATCAGACAAATCCGTGCTTGGTTGAACGAATTGGGTCGTCCAGACGTACATATCGAGGTAGACGGAGGTATTGCGGAGGAGACGGCACCAGCCGTATTTGAAGCGGGGGCTGATGTGCTGGTGGCTGGTAGTGCGGTATTCGGCAGAGAAGACCGCGCAGCGGCTATTGCTGCGATTCGGGACAGTGCAGCACGTTTGTCCAAGTGAAGCTGACCGAAGCATTGTGGATGACTGTAGCGAGCATGGCGACGGGATTGACCCTTAGCTGTTTCTCGCTAGTGAAGGCTCCTTGGAATGCCGTTCTTTCACTTTTGGCTGTTCTAATTGTCCTGTTTTATTTTCGAAAAAATGAACGGCGTGGTTTACGAATAGGTTTTGTGGTGTGCAGCGTACTTTATTATATCCTGTTTATTTTCATACTCTCAGCATATCTCTATGTTCGCGGACTTGTCTGATGGTATAGCCTGGGATGGTTGTGCATAAATATGGTTACATGAGCGGGATTCTCATGTAGCCTTTTTTTGTGGGGCAACAACCCTTGATAGGTTGCATAAACTACAGAGAACGGATGCAGGAGGATGATGGGGAGGGTGAGGCATGAAGTTTTACACAATCAAGCTGCCAAAATTTCTGGGTGGATTCGTTAAAGCCATTTTGAATACATTCCAGAAAAACTGAATTCAACGTAATGTAAACACAGGATGTAGGATGAAAGCTAGAGGTACACAGGGCACGCTTCCCGGGCATAACAGATAGGTAGCTCGGTAGTAAAAGATTGGAACGCACGGGAAGGTGCCTGACATTTTGTTTTCCTGAACCAGATGGATATTACTTTTCGAATAACCAAAAAAGCACCCGTTTAAAACGAGGTGCCTTTTGTTTATAACGATATTTTTTTACGACTACACGCGAGTCACTTTACCGGCTTTCAATGCACGAGTGCTGACATAAACGCGTTTCGGTTTACCGTTAACGAGAATGCGAACTTTTTGTACGTTGACGCCCCAAGTACGGCGATTACGGTTGTTAGCGTGAGATACGTGGTTACCGCTGCCAGGCTTTTTGCCTGTTACAGAACATTTACGAGACATGATTCCACCTCCTATTCTGAAAATAACCAAATTCCATATGGAACGGGTCTCTCTTCAGGCCGACTGGGTCAGCCGGACTTTGTAAGTCACTAACCTGAACAAAACAATACTTAAATATAATATCATAGTCAAAAAAGCTCCGTCAACTGATTCAAAAACTTTATTTATTTCTCTTTCGCATTATAGTACAATATGGGATAGTTATTGCTGCGATTATTTTGTATTTAAATGGAATGTGAATTCTTATTCCAGTCATGCCGGCGGTTCAGAGGCGGGACTATAGTTATCATTCCAGCCGATGATTTATGTTGGGCAGTTGACTGGTTTTTCATTTTATATGACCTGTAGAAGAGCGACCAGACGTGAGTACAAGAGCTTATGAAAGTGTGACATTCGTATTCGTCGTCTGGCTTTAGTATAATTTAATTGAACCTGTAGGCACAGCTGGATAAGGTGTGGTGAAGGTTGATAGTAAAACAAGTGTATTAAGCTAGGAAGGGGAATTCTCTTGAGTAATCGTTCTTTGAATGGAACAGATTTTACCGCAATGGTTTTAGCCGGGGCGGAACAATTACAGCAGCATGCGGAACATGTCAATTCACTAAATGTATTCCCGGTGCCAGACGGTGATACGGGAACTAACATGAATTTGACGATGAGCGCGGGCGTAACGGAATTAAAGAGGGGGGATTCTTCCTCCATCGGTGTCATGTCCGGCATATTATCCAAAGGTTTGCTGATGGGAGCCCGCGGCAATTCAGGGGTTATCCTGTCTCAGTTGTTTCGTGGCTTCAGCCGTTACGCTGCCCCATACGAGGAATTGAATACCCTTCAGTTCGCATCGGCATTGCAGAGCGGGGTGGATGCGGCCTACAAGGCGGTGGTTAAGCCGGTGGAGGGTACAATTCTTACCGTGGCGAAGGAAGCGGCCAAGCATGCTGTATTTTTCTCGCGCCGGACGAACGACATCACGGAATTGATGGAAGAAGTGCTTGCCAAGGCGAAGGAAACGCTTGCCATGACGCAGGACATGCTCCCCGTACTGAAGCAAGTAGGAGTTGTAGATTCGGGTGGGCAAGGCCTTGTGTATATTTATGAAGGCTTTATGCAACATCTTGGAAGCGGCTTGGTGACGTCTCCAACTGCAAAAAGTGATAATGTACGCCCGGTTTTTGCTCCTCACGTATCGGAGAGACCTACTGCTACTGCAGTTGTTCCTTCCCCAGATGCGCCGATTTCTGCGCAAGCGAAGCTCGAAACGGATAATATTGAATTTTTGTATGATATGGAGTTTTTTATTAATCGACAATTGGGCGAAGCGCAAGGTACCGATTTTGATGAAGAAGCCTTCCGGAAAGCGTTATCCGTAGATGGTGATTCTATTATCGTAATTTCAGACGATGATGTCATCAAGGTTCACGTGCATTCTAAGGCTCCTGGTGAAGTGCTGAATTTGGCACTGCGTTACGGAGAAATTACACAGATTCGTATTTTAAATATGCGCGAGCAGCATCGTGATTTGTTGTCTGCGGGTATGGATGTTGCTCCTGAGCCTGAGTGGTTTGCTGAAATACCAACAGAGCCTGCACGTGAGGAAGAGCCGTCTGAGCCCCCCGCTCATGAACTGGCATCCTTTGGTTTTATAGCTGTGGCTTCCGGTGAAGGAATTGCTGATATTTTCAGAAGTTTAGGCGTCGATGTTGTCCTTTCTGGCGGCCAGACAATGAATCCAAGCACAGAGGACTTCGTTAATGCGGCGCGTTCGATTGCGGCTCAACATATTTTTATTCTTCCGAATAATTCCAATATTATTTTGGCGGCAGAACAAGCGCGTGAACTGCTAGAGATGGAACGTATGGTGTCGGTTATTCCGAGCAAAACAATTCCTCAGGGCATTGCGGCAGCATTTGCCTTTCAGGAGGAAGAGGCTTTTGAGGTAAATCAGGACAATATGCGTGACGCAGTCACCCGGGTGAAGTCTGGGCAAGTGACCTACGCGGTACGGGATACGACGCTTGATGACCTGCATATTACAGCCGGGCACTACATCGGTATTCAGGATTCCAAAATTGTAGCGACCGAGGAACACTTAATGGCAACGTCCCGTCTTTTGCTAGCGAAGATGCTGGTGAATGGCGATGAAATTGTTACGATTCTCACAGGTTCAGACGCAAATCAAGAAGACACAGATCAGCTTGTTGCATGGCTTGAAGAAAATTATGCGGATGCTGAAGTGGAAGTTCATGAAGGTGGTCAGCCGATTTATCCTTATTTGTTCTCAGTGGAAACCTGATGTGCTTTAGCACGCCCATGGAAGTCCACAACAAAAGGAGGTCTGACCGATGAGCAGTACCATCATTTTGACGGATAGCACGGCTGATATTCCACAAGAATTAGCAGACCGTCTCGGTATAGTTGTTGTACCCTTGACAGTGATGTTCGGCAGCACAGCTTACCTGGACGGCATTGAGATGTCAGCGTCGCAGTTTTACAGCGAACTAGTACGGGCTGATGAGCTGCCTACGACGTCACAGCCTTCACCAGCCCGTTTTTTGGAGACATACACGACGCTGTTAGAGCAATACCCCGAGAGCCAGGTTATCTCTATCCATTTATCCTCGGGTGTGAGCGGAACGTATCAGTCTGCTCTGCTGGGCAAATCCATGCTGGAGAAGCATGAACATAGAGTGACTGTGGTGGATTCCAAATCAGCTTCATACGGATACGGCATGCTAGTGGTTTATGCGGCAGAGCTGGCGGCTGCCGGACACTCCCCGACTGATATTGTTCGGGCTGTGGAACGTCGTGGGGAGCGCCGTTGTTTATATTTCCTGGTGGATACCCTGGAATACCTACAAAAAGGCGGACGTATTGGCAAGGCAGCGGCAATGGTTGGTACGTTGCTTAACATTAAGCCGATTCTTTCGATTGACAAAGAAGGTATTATTTATTCGGTTGATAAGGCGAGAGGGCATAAAAAAGCGACAGCACGAATTATTGAACTACTGGAGCGGGATTTAAAAGGCCAAAAAATTAATATTGCTGTGGGTCATACGGCAGATCGCTCAGCGGCAGAAGCGTTCGTGGCTCAGCTGGCAGAGCATTTTGAGCTGGGGGATCGAATATATACTGAACTTGGCGCTGTGATTGGGACCCATGTAGGGCCAGGAACGATTGGTATTTTTGTATGGCCGGCCGGAGATGAGAGGTAATATGCTGCAATTGGATCAAATACCTTTAAAACAAATACATGGCGTGAGTGCTCTCAAAGAGGGAGAGCTTCACGCTTTTGGCATTTCTAACATACAGGACATGCTGGAATATTATCCGTTTCGGTATGAAGATTACCGACTGCGCTCGCTAAGCGAAGTGAAGGACGGAGATAAGATTACGGTACAGGCCAAAATTATGGGCATTCCGGTGCTTCAGCGTTACGGGCGCAAATCAAGGTTGACTTGTAAATTGATGGCCGAGGATTGGATGTTTACCGCGACATGGTTTAATCGGCATTTCATGAAGGAGCAGCTAACCTCAGGTCGTGAAATTGTGGTGACTGGTAAATGGGACCTCAAACGTATGCAGATGACTGTTGCAGATTCTGAGTTTCCTGATAAAGGAGTAGCCCGCTCGGGGACGCTTCAACCGGTGTACTCTATAGGCGGCAAGATTACGCAAAGCTGGATGCGAAAAACGATGAATCAGACGCTCCAGCAGTTTGGCGAAATGATCCCCGAAATATTGCCTGAGTTGCTTGTACGCAAATATAGTATGATGCCGCGCAAGCAGGCTATCGCGGGTATACACCAGCCTCAGGACAACCGCGAGGGGCAAGAGGCTCGTCGGCGGATGGTGTATGAGGAGCTATTTTTATTTCAGCTGAAAATGCAGGCATTCCGGGCGCTAAATCGTGGTCGAGCGGACGGGGTGGTACATACGGTGGATAACGCCACGATTCGTGAATTTGTAAGAGCTTTGCCTTTTGAATTAACGGATGCACAGAAGAAGGTAGAGCTTGAAATACTGCACGATCTACGCTCACCTTATTGTATGAACCGTCTGCTTCAGGGAGATGTTGGGTCAGGTAAAACAGTTGTTGCTGCCATCGGTTTATTTGCCACAGTACGTTCTGGTTTTCAGGGAGCGCTGATGGTGCCAACCGAAATATTGGCCGAGCAGCATATGCGGTCGCTTCACAAGCTGTTTGAGCCCTTTGGAATCAGTGTGGGCCTACTGACTGGGAGTACAACCGGGAAGAAGCGTAAGGAGCTGCTAGCTGCTCTCCAAATGGGTCTGCTGGACATTGTAGTAGGCACCCATGCTCTCATTCAGGAAGATGTATATTTTCGCCAGCTTGGGCTTGTTGTAACGGATGAGCAGCATAGATTCGGAGTGAACCAACGTAGTGTACTGCGTCGCAAAGGCTATAATCCCGATGTGCTGACGATGACGGCCACACCGATCCCTCGTACGCTGGCCATCACTGCGTTTGGCGATATGGATGTTTCTACGTTGTCAGAGCGGCCGAAGGGGCGTATTCCAATTTCCACCTATTGGGTGAAGCACGAACTGATGGATCGGGTACTTGGTTTTATTTCCCGCGAGGTAGATCAGGGACGGCAGGCTTATCTGATTTGCCCGTTGATTGAAGAGTCGGAGAAGTTGGACGTACAGAATGCCATTGATTTGCATATTCAAATGCAACAGGCTTTTCCACATTACCGCGTTGGGCTATTACATGGACGAATGACTCCCGCAGAAAAGGAAGAAGTTATGCGTTCTTTCTATGCGAATGAGGTTCAGTTGCTCGTTTCAACGACGGTTGTGGAGGTGGGGGTAGACGTCCCCAATGCGACGCTAATGATCATTATGGATGCGGATCGTTTTGGGCTGTCCCAGTTACATCAATTACGTGGACGTGTCGGACGGGGAGCACATGCCTCGTATTGTGTACTGATCGCTGATCCTAAGTCGGAGGTTGGTCAGGAGCGGATGAAGGTTATGACCGATACGGACGATGGTTTTGAGGTAGCTAGACGCGATCTGGATTTGAGAGGGCCGGGTGACTTTTTTGGCACCAAGCAGAGTGGGCTACCCGAGTTTCGTTTAGCAGATATGGTAGCGGATTTTGAGGTGCTGGAAAAGGCGCGTGAGGATGCAACTGATCTGATCAAGGATGCGTCCTTTTGGACATCTCCGCAGTATGAAGCACTGCGCGGTTATTTGCAAAAAGAGCAGATTTTCCAGGGGGATCTCATCGACTAATCCACCATGAATCATGAGGTTGTTCTAAACGTTTTAAACAGATAGGCACAATGGACAGGCTGGCCGTCATATATTTGGGAATGACCGAATGATATGGGAGGTGTGGCAACATTGAGCTATCAGCAATATGGAATCAGTCCGCAACTGGTGGAGCGGATTAAGTTGAAAATGAAAAATCGTGCGCTCAAGGATCGGGTTAAGCAGCAGATCGAAGGTGTGACTAAAGCGGACCTGCAAAATAAAGCTAAGGTGCGTCATCTTGTGAAGACTACTTCTGCTATTTTAAACGAGCGTTTGACGGCTGCGCAGGAGGAGCAATTGACCGCCTTCGTATTGGCACAAAAAATTGATCCGTCCAATACATTCCATCTAATCAAGCTGTGGGGAATGTTCCGTTGATTGCTATTTGAAGAGGTGCTTCGAAGCGCTCTCCATGTTTTTTGTGAAGCACAGATAAAAAAAGGATTGCCTGATATCAGGCGATCCTTTTTGGTTTGTTTTAGTTAGTTCATTCCCCGGGCAATAGCTAGTGTGAGCTTATCATGAGATTTTTTATTTGTAATGACCGCCAATTTTGATAGACCGTTCCATGGCCTGCCCGGCATCTGTTAACGACGATGCGCGCATGATGATGGACTGACCGTACCGATCCTTTAAAGTGTCCGTCACCTTTTCCAAAGCACGGGATCGCTCCTGATCCTCAAAAAAATCCAGTTGATACAGTTGATCATCCACCAATCCGCTTAAAGTAACTCCTGCGCGCTTCACAGGCATATGATTCCAAAAAGTATAAAAGATTTTTTTAACGGTTTCATATACCTTTTGGGTATGGTTTGTAGGATCGGGTATCTTCATTTGTCGGGAGAATCCGGTTGGTGCCTCGTAGGGACTGCATATACAATGAACAGTCACAACCGAGCCCATATATCCTTTGCGGCGGGCGTCCCGACACACCTCCTCTGTTAGTTCAAGCAGGATGGTTTCCACTTCCGCAAGCTGGAGATAGTCTCGAGGAAGAGTCATCATATGACCGATGGATTTGGGAGGTGTATTAAATGTTTCCGGCTTGACCGGGCTGTGATCGATCCCGTTAGCAGTTCGCCATATTACCTCTGCCTGAATATCGGACTGCTTACCGAAATGAGACCGGAATTTGTCCTGTAGCCGAGGTAAGGGAGTACGTGCGATATCTCCAATGGTGTGTAGTCCAAGCTTCTCCAAATGCCGTTCCATTCGTGAACCGATGCCGAACATAAGACGTACTGGCTGGGGCCATAGCAACGCTGCAATATCGGATGCAGGCAACAAGAAAATGCCACTGTCATTTTTTTTAGCCCATATATCTGTTGCGGTTTTAGCCAGCATTTTGTTGGAGCCGATACCAATTCGAATCCATACTCCTGTTTGCGCCAGTACCTTTTGCTGAATTTCACTTGCAATACTCACCGGATCCCCGAACAGGGAGAGGCTTCCGCTCATATCCAGAAACTGTTCATCAATGCTGAAAACCTCAACCAAATCCGTATATTCATTATAAATTTCTGTTATTTTTAATGAGACATCGATATAATGCTGCATACGCGGACGTACAATGATAAGGTCAGGACATTTTTTCACCGCTTCTCCCAGACGTTCTGCTGTAGATATACCGTATTTTTTGGCCAGCGGACACGCAGCTAAAATAATGCCTGAACGAAGTGCAGGGTCACCGGCCACAACGAGTGGCTTATGTTGGTATTTGGGATCATCTGCTTTTTCGATGCTAGTATAAAAACTTTGGCAGTCCGATAAGAATATGGTTCTATTTCTGCGTTCCTCCAAAAATCCGACCTCCTCTCCTGAAATGTGTGGATTATCCTTCCAAAATATTCTTGAATATATACTCTTATAGTAGTATTATATACAGAACAAGTGTTCCTAATACAAATGTATTTTTTGGAACGTTACAGTTTACGGAAAACCTAACATGGCGTATCATAATATCTTGAGCAAAAACAAGTGGAAATGAATGAATATTGAGGGGAGAAAACCATTTTTATGAACCCAAAACGTCGACCATCATCTCAAAAACGCAGTAGGTGGCGTATTTTTGGCAGAGTTTTGCTGATTAATATCAAGTGGTTCTCGTTTGCGGGTGTACTTGGAGTGCTATTTGCTGGAGGTCTTATATCCGGTTATGTAGCGGCACTGGTTCATGATGAACCTGTACGATCACGTCAGTTGATATATGAAAAGGTAAATGAGAACGCTCTGACCAGCTTTGTATTTTTTAATGATCAGGTAACTCCGGTTGGAAGAATGCGCATGGAGGAGGATCGACAGCTCGTTGATCTGAAGGATGTCCCTCAGTCTATTGTGGACGCCCTCATTTCAACGGAAGACAGCCAATTTTATGAGCATCGTGGTGTGGATTTAAAGGGAACAGCTCGTGCTGTTAAGCAGAAGCTTTTGAATGAAAACCGCCAAACAGGCGGTAGCACACTGACGCAGCAGGTAGCCCGAAGGGTTTTTCTCAGTCTGGATAAGACGGACAGTCGCAAGGTGAAGGAAATGCTGCTGGCACTGCGTATGGAGCGTTTTATGGGTAAGGATAAAATATTAACGGCTTACTTAAACAAAATGCCCTTTGGTAATGGTTCCGCTGGTTACAATTTATATGGAATTAAGTCTGCTTCGTTAGGGATTTTCAATGTAAGTGATCTACATAAGCTTCATATTGCTCAGGCGGCTTATTTGGCAGGTCTTCCCCAACTGCCATCTGTTTATTCCGCTTTTGATGGTAAAGGGAACTTTGATGAAGAAGGCTTCAATAAAGCGATGGAGCGCCAGCGTGTCGTGTTGGGAAGAATGCTGGCAACAGGTAAACTTACGCTATCCGAATATAACGAGGCGCTTCAATTTGATGTGAAAGCCACTCTTGCGCCACATCGCGAAAAAAGCTATAACACATTCCCTTATTTGATGCTGGAGACAGAGCGGGAAGCCGCCCAATTGTTAGCGCTCCAACAAAATCCCGATATCACAGCAGCCGAGATTTCCAAGCCTGAGTATGCCGAGCTTCTTCAAAATACGCGAGAAGAGTTGCAACGGTCCGGATATCGAATTTATACAACGATAAATAAGAAAATTTATAACAATATGCGGCAGATTGCAGCCAATCCACAAAACTTTTCTCCATACAGTAAGAAGAAGGGATTAGAGCAGATTGCAGCAATCATGATTGATCATAAAACAGGGGCTATACTCGGTATGATCGAGGGCAGGGATTTTAATACCGAGCAAATGAACTATGCAACTCAAATGACACGTCAGCCCGGTTCTGCCATGAAGCCTATTGCTGCTTATTTACCTGCTTTGGAAAAGGGCTACACTCAGCCAGCCGGTCTTATTGATGATTCACAAATCATATTGAAAGACGGGCGTAAAGGTTATCATATTCCTAAAAATTATAACAGACGGTACGAGGGGCTTATGACAGCCCGTGAAGCACTCAATCGGTCAATCAATATCCCTGCACTGAGGCTGTTCTTATATGAAGTTAAAATTCCAAACGCTTGGAATTTTGTGCGTTCTCTTGGAATTACGACGATTCAGCCGCAGGATGAACATGCTCAGACAGGGGTTCTAGGTGGACTAAGCAAAGGGGTATCCGTCGAGGAACTGACTGCAGCATATGGAACGATTCCCAATATGGGTGTATATAATGCACCTCATCTGATTAGCAAAATTACGGATGCCAACGGGAAGATCATATATGAATTTAAACCGCAGACGAAGCGTGTATATTCGCAGCAAACCGCATTTTTGATGACGGATATGCTTAAAACTGTTATATCAGATCCGAGGGGAACTGGTAAACGCCTGCAAAATGCTTTTAAAAGCTACGGTGCCATTGATATCGCCGGTAAAACCGGTACAACACAAAACTTTGGTGATGTGTGGTTTATGGGGTACACACCTGACGTTACATTAGGCGTCTGGGCTGGTTACCGCCAACAGGTTAATACATTATCTCAAGAAGGCCATTCCAGAGCACAGTCAGTGTGGGCACTGATCATGAATGAGGCGGTCAAGGACCAGCCTGAACTTTTTAAGAATAAGCACTTTATACGGCCGGAAGGTGTTGTAAGAGTTACGGTTTCTAGCCTTACAGGTAAGCTGCCAGGGCGTTATTCCCGTCAATCGGGTCAACTTGTGACTGACTGGTTTAATCAAAAGTATGTGCCTACTGAAGTTGGAAGAGAACGGCTTCCGCGTTCTGCTAGACCAGTGGTCCCGTCCAAACCAGATATCAAGGAAAAAGAAGTCCCAGAGGTTGAGATACCTGCAATAGATCAAGAGAAAATTCCACCAGAGGAAACGGATCCTGCTGTTCCTGAAGCAGACACAGAGATAGAAATGCCTGATGAGAATAACGATGTGCCATCAACAGATACTTCGCAACCTTCTGTTGAAAACGAACAGGGGACTCCTTCTGAATCGGAAAGCCAGAGTGAGACTCCCAAAACCCAATCTGATGAAGTTATTTATCCAGAAATAATATCTGATCAACCCAAAAACTAAACGACAGGAACGGCTTAGTTTAAAATGCCGTTCCCGACAATGTCTACAGTGACCTGCGGATGAAAACGGACATTGGGATATTCTTTATTCCAATCTACACTTTTCCATACTGCTGGATGATGAGCGATCAACTGTCTGCCTACGCCAAAGGCATCACATCCATTTTCCTGAAGTGTACGGATAATTTGTTCCGCATCCTGGGTCATGATTTCGGAAAGTTGACGGTTTAGACGCCGTACGTTAGCTTTATCTTGAAGATGATTACGTGCATATTCAACAATATCGACAGGCAATTTCAGGTTAAGCTCCACATCAATTTGTCCATCGCGCTGAACTTTCACTTTAAGGCTACGTTTGACATTCTGAATGTTAGCCTGATACGTAATAAAGTTTTGCACATCACCGACAGATCCTGGATGTATCCTTTTTACAAAGCGAGCTGTATTTTTCCACTTTCCAGTCATCAGGACATATAAAACACCTTGCTCATTACTTAGGCTTCCTGTGAATTTTTGTCCGTGAAATAAGGCAATTCCACGTGCTGCAATATCTTCTCCTTCTTTGGAAAGATAGGGAAGCACAAAATCTTGACCCGGATCAAGCATTGGGGGGAGCAATGTCTCCAGTGTCATTTCCGGGAACATACACATTTCCTCAAGGCTTCTGATTTTTTTGGTTATAAATTCGCCAATTAAGAGGTTACCTATGCCTTTTTGATCTATTATTTCTCCAGCTAATCCATCTACAATAGCTACCTTGACATGGGAAGTCGGATGGTCAGGCTCACGATACAGCACATCCAGATAGGGATATAGATCTTTTCGGGCCAAGCTTGTACCATACAGAATAACTCCGTATTTGAAAAAGCGGATATCCCCGGTTACTTTAGCCCGGATTTTGTCTGTGCTTTGCCGAACGGAATGACCGGTGCCTGAGTGAATTTCATTGGTGCTTTTACCTTGATTGCTTTGAGAATCGTCTACAACTTCTAGCGTTTGCAGCAACATGCCTTCAGGAGTGAGATCATAAGCCGATGCATTTGCCATTCGGGCATCCTTCAAATTGTCCTGATCCCAGCAGCCTGTTATAAAAATGAGTAGAGTTAGCATTCCAAGCGCTCTGCTCTTTTTTTTCATGTTTCAGGTCCCTCCTTTTTTTTGAAGAGATACGATAGGATCAGCAGAAGAAAAGGGAACACAATTAGGAAAATATAAGCAGAGTTATTAGCTATGGAACCAATAAGCTCGAAATCTTCTCTTCGTTGAGGCAAATAGGCAATACAACATGAGGCGAGCACAACAAAGGGAACCGCCTTTTTGTGGCTCTTTTGCTTGAATAGATAGCTTATTCCGTAAGACGCCGCATAATAATAACCACTTATAGCACCAAAGATCGAAATGAGCCAAATCGGTAGAAAAATAAAATCGACCCGATCCATCGTTCCCAGTGGAATGGATCTGAGCAAATAAATGACTGGCTCCGGCATTAATTCAAGCTGTTGGGGGCTGAACACGGTTGTACAGGTAAATACAGTAAAACAATACAATAGTACCACGATCGCGTTAGCTGCCAAAATTGACTTGAGCTTGCCTATACTTTTGCCCTCAACCATGGGAAAGACGACAAGAATGAACTCAAAACCAAACATCGCTAGGAGCGTTTCTTTTGAACCGACAATAATACGGGGCCATCCCGCCTCAGTCAGAGGTAGCAGATAAAGCGGGTTGGACTGCTTTATACCATAGCTAATTAACAGCATCATGGGAAAAATCAGAAATGAAATTAAAACAAGCACTCGAGCAATTGTTCTTAAATTTTCGCGAACCAGATATATGCTACTGAACAAAAACAGGGCAAGTATAGCCCAACGGGGAGTATATTGCAGCATCCAGCGATTGATGACGTCATATGCGTTCACAAGAACGGAGGTACCCATAAGCAGATAGTAAGCAATGTAAGCCACAGTCAATGCTTTTCCAATCCAGCAACCAGTAATTTGGGTTAATATTTGATAAATCGAAGAGGAGGGAAAACGTCTTAGCAGAAGCCAGCACATCAAAATAATGAGTTGAATCAAAAGGCCGCCAATAATGACAGATATCCAACCCCCTCCTTTAGCTGAAAGGTGCATCTGATAGGGAAGTGACAAAATGTCTACGCCAATCTCAAACTTGATGATGAGAAAAAAAAGTTGACCCGATGCAATGGTACTTTCTTTATTCACGTCGTTTCCAGCTCCTAGAGTCGTTCTGCTGCTTCAATTTTTGGGCTTGGGAATCATATGGTCGCTGATGAAATGTCCAAATTGGAAAGCGGATAAAAACATCTTTCATATCACCGAGCCGGAATGGTGCAAGAGGAGCAAAGTAGGGCGTACCAAAGGTCTCCAGCTTGCAAAGGTGGATAGTAAGAAAAAGTAAACCGAAAGCAATGCCAATGTATCCAAACAAGGCTGCAGCAATCATCATCGGAAAACGAAGGATACGAACCGCTGAGCTCATTTCATGAGAAGGCACTAAAAAAGAAGAAATGGCTGTTAACGAGACGACGATGATCATCGTATACGACACGAGACCAGCCCGAACGATAGCATCTCCGATGACGAGACCACCAACGATTCCAATAGTTTGGCCAACCCGACTGGGTAGACGGACCCCGGCTTCTCGTAGCACCTCAAAGATCAATTCAAGCAGCATAGCCTCCACAATCGCTGGGAATGGAACATTTTCCAGTGATTTTTTAATGGTATGCGCCAACTCTAGTGGCAAAATAGCTGGATGAAAAGCAATTGTCGCAATGTAAATAGCAGGCAGCGTAAAAGCGATCAAAAAGCTCATCATTCGAATCGTTCTTAGAAATGAACTAATAATCCAACGGCCGTGATAATCATCTGGACTTTGGTAAAATGCAAAAAAAGAGACGGGAGCTATTAGAGCAGTAGGGCTACCTTCAGCCAAAATCGCTATCCGTCCCTCCATTAGATTGGCGGTCACACGATCCGGTCGTTCCGTGCTGAGCTGTTGAGGGAAGAGGGAAAAAGGGTTGTCCTCAATAAACTCTTGAATAAAACCGGGGGGGAGCACCATATCGGAGGAGATCGCTTTAATTCTCGTTTTTACTGCTTCCACTAGCTCAGGATTAGCCAAGTCTTGAACATAGACAATAGCGATTTTAGTCCGGGTTTTAGATCCCACATAGAAGTAGCGTACAACCAGCGACGGTGTGACAATTTGTTTGCGAATCAGATTCAGATTGATGGATAACTGCTCAATGAATCCATTGTGCGGTCCGCGAATAACCCCTTCGTTTTCTGGTTCGTCCGTACTGCGAGTATATGTCTTTTCGGAAGAAAGGATAAAAAATTCTTCCGCCCCATTTATCATAAAAATGCAATATCCCTGAATAAGTGAGTCAGCAGCATTTTGAAGGTCGGTGTCTTTTTGACTGCTTAAGGTGGTGAACATTTGATGAGAGACTGCATCGATTTTCTCATATAAGGCACTCAGGATATGAGTTTGAATCATCTCCTGATCTACGAGCGAATCAATATAGAGCAGCATACCGTCTTTGCCGTCAACGGAAATTGCCTGTTTTTTTAAATCATCCGTATAAAAAAGGGCTTGCTCAATAAAGGAAACATTTCTGTTTAATTCAACGGAAGCTGCGTCATGTCCAGCCAAGAGAGCCCTCCTTTTTTGGATGAGATAGGCATAATGTGTGCCATATGGATTGAATTTATCCATGATCTGGTGACTTATCCATTCTTGAATCACCTTCACTTCGCGTAATGCAATAGTTTTATACTAGAATTTAGGTTGAAAATGGGAAATGGGTTGGTTATTTTGCAAGGAATGAAATGTAATCGTGCAAGAACTAGAGACTAGATTACAAGGGGGCTTAATCTTGCGTCGGATCAATTCCTAGATAGTGTCCCAGTTTCCGCCGGACCTCGCTGCGGGCAAAGGATGAAAGCATGAAAAATCGTCTTTGATAGCCGCGGCATATATACAAAACCTCTACGCCTTCATGATTTCGGATTTCGCTGTATATTTTAACCCCTAGTGTTTTCATTCGCGCCTTTGTCTCTGCTAATTGAACAGCTACACGCTGTTGTACTCCAGTCAGGCTACGAACATACAAATCAGGCATTTTTAGAGGGGAGGTATGTATAATACGAATGTCTCGTTCCAGCACATCCAGCACAAGAGTTAGAAGTACACAGATCTTGACTAGCCCTGCGTCTTCTTCAGAAGGCAAAGGAGCTTTATTCTTGTGGTTCAGTGTCTTTTGGCTTGGCATAAAAATCTCCTTTACTCCGAGTAAGAATACAATATATAATCATTACATAGAACATGTGTTCTGTTTATACCTCATCATAGGTGTTTTTCCAAGGCTAAAGCAATCCTCAATTATTGGAAAAGTGGTAGAGAGCGATACCCATGTGCCATTGTGTAAAGAATTCTTGAGTTTATCGCCAATGACAGTCAAACAGAGTTTATGTTAAGCTAATGGATAAAAACTTACATAAAAGAGGAGATCGTTCTGACTGCGGTCAGCCTCTACTATTTAACTTAAGAAAGTGGAGAAGGAAGGTATACATATTGTCACGTTCGTTATATGCAGCTTTATTATTGTTGAGCCTCATTTGGGGCGGTTCGTTTATGTTTATCAAGGTGTTGTTGCTACATCAAGTAGGACCGTGGACTATTGTATTTCTTAGATCCAGCTTTGGACTTATTTTTATCGTCTTATTAATGCTACTTATGCGCAGGCCGTTTAAAATTAAAAGCATTCCGTGGAAATCGGTTACTCTGGTAGCTTTGGTTAACATGGTTTTGCCATGGACATTGATCGGTTTTAGCGAGACCAAAATAGCTAGCAGTATGGCTTCTGTATTGAATGCCACCACGCCAATATGGACCATGTTGGTGGGGCTTGTTTTTTTTGGGGCTATTTTTCATCGGATGCAGTGGTTAGGAATGGGGCTCGCTTTTGTAGGAATTATTATTTTATTGGGTATTAATCCTGCATCTATTATTTCTGTTGACCCTGTGGGTTTTGGGTGTATGCTGCTTGCGACTCTCTGCTATGGATTTGGAACACAGCTCTCCAAACGTTTTCTCTCCAATCTTTCCATGTATCAGGCTACCTTTGCAACACTGTTTGGTGCGGCGGTAGGGGGTGGTATTATGATGGCAATTGTGGAGAGACCTGGTTTGTCGATTGTTTCTGATCCAGGTGTATTGGGTTCCCTTATAGGGCTGGGAGTTTTGGGATCAGGAGTAGCATATATTTTGTTCAATTACATGATTTTGCGGGGGAGCGCGGAATTTGCTTCTTCGGTGACGTATTTTGTGCCAGTAAGTGCCATCGTATGGGGCTTTTTGCTCCTGAATGAACATATCGGCTGGAATGTTCTTACAGGACTTGTCCTTATACTTGGAGGGGTGTTTATGGCCAACCAGCGTAGAACCGCCAAATTAAGTGGATAATAATCTAAACAGAAATAAAATACGCTTTGGGCTATATTAAATGTACATTCGCCAAACCTTCGGTATAATACGTTAATTCGCACATACAATAAAGCATGCTCACACATAAAATAAAATATGGTGCAGCAAAAAAGCAAGCTGTTTAGCAGGTGACAAGGTGTGGTATAATAAATTATAGAATTATATGCACCACAGAAATGTCGGAGTTTTATTCCACAAAAGAAAGGATCAGGATACCATGTGTCCCCGAAGGATACTTCCCCAAAGGACGATTTGGAAACGATTTGATCTGTCTTATACTTAGCTTTTCCGCGGAGTAACGTCAAGTTGCGAAAGCCAACTCTGCGGAAGAGGGGATTGTACATGCGAAGGACCAAGTCCTCCAGGCACATCTTATCCGGTGGCTTCCGTAAGAGTGGGTTCATCCACATCAAACTTACGAGAAACCGAGGGAGCCTGTATGAGGAAAACTTACGAATCTATCGTGAACAATGGAGCATTGAGACAGATTGCTGTCATGTTGCTCGGAACATGCATTTTAGCTTTTACGTACTATCACATTAATGCTCAGAATCATTTGTCAGAAGGCGGATTTGCAGGCTTGGCCCTGCTGGGACATTACGCGTTTGGCATATCTCCAGCATGGAGTATGTTGCTGCTTGATATTCCCGTCATATTGCTGGCATGGGTACTGAAGGGCAGAAGATTTATGCTGCTTGCGTTAATCGGAGCCGTCGCTTTTTCACTGTTTTATGCAGGATTTGAGAAGTATTCGACTCTGGTTATAGATCTACATGGAAATCTGCTGATAGCTGCTCTACTTTGTGGGGTGCTTACAGGTTTGGGAGCCGGAATCGTATTGCGTTTCGGTGGAGCAACCGGGGGCGATGATATCTTATCTCTGCTGATCAGTGAGTGGCGCGGGTGGAAAATCGGCAACGTGTTTATTGTCAGTGACATCATCGTATTAGGATTATCACTGTTGTATCTGCCTATGAAGGAAACAATGTTTACAATACTGGCTGTGTGGCTTGCCGGAAAAATAATTACATGGACGACCACGTTCCAACTGCACCGACCTGTGAAAAAGGTACTGCCAGCGGCTATTCCCGCTAAAAAGGTAGTTGCCAAAACAGTGCCGGTCGTCCACAGCCTTCGTCAATAAGGAAAGGGTGTTACGTCAGGAGAGAAATCTTCTTTCGTAACACCCTTTCGCTGTATTCAGCTTCTATCAGGAAGGCTTTAAAGTAGAATGGATGCGAATGATGGTTGTGTACATTTTTGCTTGAATGCTATTTTTCATGTTTTTTTAGGTTTCTCATCTTGCTCGGCTGGATGATTATCGTTCCATTCCTCGGCTTGGGAAGTGGCAATCGCAATCGAGCGTCCTTCTTCATAGCCGTCACGGAGTAGAGCGTTAGCAATATCAACGGCTTTTTCTCGCACCCGAGGTTCCAGGTTTTTCATGGATGGAGGGTAATCATGTTTGTTCCAAGGCATAGTTGCACACTCCTTATAGCAGATGATGTATTATGTATTACCCGTTGTCGGCTTATACAAACGGAAATCAAAGAAATGAATATATTGTAAAATGTATCTTGAAAAAAAGCGTATAATGGTGTGCAGAATACGAGGAAAAGGAGTGAAGCATTTGCTTGCCTGGGGTTTTGTTTTTTTGCTGACTATCATCATTCATACTACAGATAGCTTGTCCTATGCTCTCCGGCTTGGTGGTTTGCGAGCGCGTCGGATTGGATTGGCGTTAACCGTTGCAGGAATGCTGCTGTTGGTATCACGCACCTCTAACATGGCGCAGGGGCCTTTACTCGGAGGGATGGTCGATCAGGCTAAAGCTGCAGCACAAGTGGGCGGAACGGATATTAGACTGGAACTATATATGCATGGGGTACTGCTGGCAGCAACCGTTGGAACCATGCTTGCTATTTTATTGTATCCAACAGTGGTACGCATGTCAGCCAGATGGATTGTGCATTTGGAGCATACCGGATCTATTCCGGCTTTGGTGCGTCATTTAATGCTGCGAAGTCGCTGGAAGCATGCAGGCTACTACATAAAGCGCCCTACCTGGTCCATGCTAACCTCACTGATTGGCGGAGCGATACCCAAGCGTCTAATTATTCTGAATATAGCTGTTACTGCCATTTATACAACTGGAGTAGTATCTGCTTTATATGCATCATTCCTGTGGCCTGCTCAAGGTACAGCCATGTCAATGTCGTCAGGCCTAATCAATGGCGTCGCAACGGTATTACTGACCTTGTTAATTGATCCAAGATTGGCGGTTCTGTCGGAGAAAACGCTACGAGGGGAGCTACCCTTAACTCGGATGAACAGCATGTACGGCTGGATGATCATCTCGCGTTTGGCAGGTACTTTATTAGCTCAGCTATTGCTAGTACCGCTAGCCATTTGGCTTGGATGGGTAATGAGTTAAATTGCTAGCTTACGTAATGATGTGCGGCCATATCCCAAAAAGGCTGGCCTGTGATCATCTATTAAAGATAGATCGCGGGTCAGCCCCAATGATTCTATGGCTATTTACTTTTCAAATAATGACTTATATGCTCCGTATCCTTCATGCTCCAAATCTTCTTGAGGCACAAAGCGGAGCGCGGCAGAATTGATGCAATAACGCAAACCATCTGGACCTGGACCATCATCGAATACATGCCCTAAATGGGAGTCAGCTTCACGACTTCGCACCTCGGTACGGATCATAAAATGGCTGAGATCGGTTTTTTCTTTGACATTGTAGCTGCGCAGCGGACGGGTAAAGCTGGGCCAACCGCAACCTGCATCATATTTGTCCAATGAACTGAACAAGGGCTCTCCTGATACGATATCCACGTAAATGCCTTCACCCTCATGATCCCAAAACTCATTTTGAAAAGGGCGCTCGGTCGCGTTTTTTTGTGTTACTTCGTATTGAATAGGCGTCAGCCGATCTTTAAGATCGGATTTATCAATCTTGCCGGACCAATTTTGCTCGATAAAGTCTTCACGTCCCGAACCTTTGCGGTAGCGTTTGTAATGAGCGGGGTTCTTCTTATGATAGTCCTGATGATATTCTTCTGCTTCATAAAAAGTGGCCGCAGGCAGAATCGGTGTAGCAATCGGCTTGTCGAAGCGGCCACTTTGAGTCAAAGCTTCTTTAGAAGCTTCTGCCTTAATTCGCTGCTCTTCATTATGATAGAAAATAGCCATTTGGTAGGATGAACCTCTATCGTGAAACTGTCCACCTTCATCCGTCGGATCAATCTGCTGCCAGAAGAGCTCCAACAGTTTTTCATACGGGAATACTTGTGGGTCAAATGTAATCTGTACGGCTTCCACATGTCCCGTTGTTTCAGAACACACCTCTTCATAGGTAGGATTTTCGGTATGTCCCCCTGTGTATCCAGATCTAACCTTCAAAATACCGGGTAATTCCTCAAAAGGGGAAACCATGCACCAGAAGCAGCCACCTGCAAAAGTTGCTTTTTCTACCGTGTGTGGATTGTTGGTGCTCATATTTGTCACTCCAATCTGAGAATGTTTAATTAGTTGTTATTTAAATAGCTTACAATTAAATTATATACGAGATTTTTGCAAAATCCAACGAAAGGTCAAAAAACCAATCCGTAGTGTAATTGGCTCTGTCCTCAAAAATCGCAATGAAACTTCCTACAGAGACGGTGGCAAACTCATCGCATTATGTTTTGTTGGCGCGTTGAAGCCTTTTTCGGTAGAGCATAAAGGCGCCGCCCATCAGCGCAGTATATAGCACCAAAATGAGCAAACCGATGATTGGGTGTTCTGCAAAGGTGCCGCCAGCATAAGCATACACCGCAATTGCGGGAAGCTTGCCAATAGCTGTACCTAGGATAAAGCTCCAGAACGGAAACCCTGCTACTCCAGCGTATACATTTACGGCTGCTTGGGGGATGACTGGAATCAGGCGAGCCAGCAGAACAGCAGCAAAAGGTTCCCTCTCCATGACTCGATTGAAGCGCTCCAACGCGGGAACCCGCTTCAAATAGGCACGTCCTTTGTCACGGAACAGGGTACGTACTGCAGTGAAAACGACCAACGCAGCCAATGTAGTGCCAAGCCAGCAGATCAGAGCACCTTGCCAGGGGCCTGCGGCATAAGCAATGGAGGCGATAATCAGCTTGTAAGGCACAAACGGAATTAGCGCGAATAAAAATGCGAGTAGTAGCAGAACTGGAAAGGAGGTCTGCTTGTCCGCCCAGGCGAGCCAATCATATCTGTAGATAAACGCGATGCAAATCAGCGAAACATAAGCCGTGACGAGTAGCCATTTTTTCATTTACATACCTCTTTCAATATCCCTGTTCGGCTTATCGCTTATACAGAAAAAAATAGGGTTCACATTCCCAATAATGTGTGCTATACTGCCACTAACAGAATAGTTCCCAAAGGGGAGTAGCTCAACGAGTAAAGTCGTCATTACGGGATTTTTAATCCCCGGCTTTATTGGCAACGTAATGTTGTAAGCGAGACCTTTGCCAGGATTTTAGGAATCCGGGTAAATGGTCTTTTTTTGATGCCGAATTTGGGTCAAGCGCCGTTTCCGGATTCCGTGAAATGGCGCTTTTTTAGTATAAAGCGCTGAACTATGTACAGTATAACAAATAAATAAAAAAAGGTGGGAGAAACGTATGGATTTTTTGTCAATTGAGTTTTTAACCGCATTAGTATCCATCATTATCATTGATCTGGTGCTAGCTGGTGACAATGCGATCGTAATCGGTTTGGCGGCTCGCAATGTTGATAAGGCCAATCAAAAGAAGGTCATTATTTGGGGGACGGTCGGAGCGGTCATCATTCGTGTGATTGCTACAGTGCTGGTCACGTATTTATTGCAAATTTACGGATTGCGTTTGATTGGGGGACTCGCACTTATCTATATTGCCTATAAGTTGCTGGTCGAAGAGAAAAAACATGAAATTTCAGCTACGAATCAAATGTGGGCAGCGATCCGCACGATTATTATCGCGGATACAATGATGGGCCTCGACAATGTACTTGCTGTTGCGGGAGCAGCTCATGGAAACATGTTGCTCGTTATATTGGGTCTGGCAATCTCCGTTCCAATCATGGTGTGGGGAAGTACGATTATCTTGAAGCTGACTGAACGTTACCCAGTAGTTATTACGATCGGGGCTGCTGTACTGGCTTATACTGCCGCCAAAATGGTGGTGGCGGAACCGCTGATTGCACACTGGTTTATGAACGGGGTCGTTAAATACGGATTTGAGGTTCTGGTTGTGGTTCTGGTTGTAGCCATTGGGATGCGTGTTAAAAAAATTAAAAGTGAAAAAACAAGAAAGCAAGCGCAGCACGCCTAAGCTAACTTACACTGAAGTAAACTTAGCTGAAGCTGAACGTTCATGCCATAGAGGCTGTTCCGTTAGGTCCTCCAACTGACCGGGAGCAGTCTCTTTTCTTTGCTTGTCAGCAGACTTCCATGTAAACTAGACAACAGATGAATGAGTGATTAGAGGTGGGAACGATATGGACAAGCAAACGAAGACAAGGGTAGCTATTGCAGGACTGGGTGGTATTGCTCGAAAAGTATACTTACCGTTACTGGCAGCACACCAAGGTGTAGATATTGTAGGTGTCATGAACCGTTCACAGGAGCCGGTGAGTTCCATTATGGAGCAATATAGGTTGCCAAGAGGAACGACAGATGTGAAGGAGCTGCTAGCATGGGAACCGGAAGCTGTATTTATACATGCCGCGACCGAAGCTCATTTTGATCTGGTTATGGCGTGTATTGAAAAAGGGATTGCCGTGTATGTGGATAAACCGTTGTCCTATGATGTTCGTCAGAATCTGGAAATGACCGCTTTTGCGGAAGCGCAGGCTGTGCTGCTGGCGGTGGGCTTTAATCGACGTTTTGCCCCGCATTATGTAGCTGCTAAAGCATGGTTAGAGGAAGCAGGTGGATTTAGTCAATGTGCGGCCATTAAACACCGTACTGGATATGATCGAAGACCGGCGGCACAGACGGTTTATGATGATTTAATTCACATGCTTGATTTGCTTTTGTGGCTGGGTGGCGATGATTATGAGCTGCTGCATAGTAGTCTGAATACGACGAGTGAAGGATATATGGATGCTGCGTTCGGGACCGTACGTTTGGGGAATGCTACCGGAAGCTATAGTATGAGTAGACAGGCAGGAGCTGACATAGAGAAGCTGGAGCTTCACGGGTCAGGACGGTCTGTTGAAGTAACAAATATGGAACAGGCTGTTTTTATGCAAAAAAATCATTCACCACTAACGCAAGCCTTTGGAAGCTGGGATACGATTTTGGAAAGACGGGGATTCACCGGAGTCGTAAATCATTTTCTGGAGCATATTCATCGTCCAGAGGAGTGTGCTGTACGGGCTGGAAAAGTATTGGATAGCCATATGCTGGCTGACGAGCTGATCAGCCGTTTGAGTAATTAATATGGAACATCCGAACGTGATCTTAACAGTCCAGACAGACATCAAGAATTAGGTTGAAGGAGAAATGAATGAATGGAAGAAGATAACCGTGGTAAGCAGCTAGAAGAAGCCATCATTGAAAATTATAAGCAAGAAGAAGATATGATGATCCTTGTGTTTGCGCAATGGTGTATCAATCACGGGTTGGAGCCAGAGGAACTATATAGTGAAGCGTATCCGCATCAGGATAGCAACGAGCGTCTGCTACGAGTACGCAAGTTGACTGTATCGCGTGAAGAAGCGGGTGATATTCGGCTGGATACGGTATTAGGGGTACTGTCCATGTTCGGAAATGAGGACTTGGCAATGGTCGTATCTGAGGCGGCTGCGAGCCTTCCGTCGGAACGGAAATAAGACTAGCCAGAATAAAGAATATACTGTTATCATTTATGGCATCATGGACTCAACTATATTTACTTAAGACATTGTTGATGGGGAGGGTAAGCTTACGATGGAAGATATACCTGTGCCAAGTACCTGTAAAGGCTGTGAAAGAGATATCTCGATATCGGAAGAGCAAATTACCAGAATTCTAACCAACATGAGACCCAAAATGGAATGTGTAAATGATGAAGTGTACGAAGCCAGACTGCTGGCCTGCTCACAATGTGAAGAGTTAATGTCCGGGCATACATGTGGTATCAGCGGAAGTATTGTTCGTGTACGTGCTTTGGCGGCAGCTCAAAATTGTCCCAGTTACCATGGTTCACGCTGGATAGGTACAGCCTAAAAGATACAATGCTCAGGCTCGGCTGAACCTGGATTACGGGTTAAAATAGTCATACCTTGGTCTGCCTTAATGGCAGGCTTTTTGGTTTGATTGGACCTTATCTTAACGATTGACAAAAAGTAGACAATAAAATATATTAAACACGTGAAATGTTTTTGTTTAATTATTAATATTTATATTAATGTTTACTAAAAGTAATGATGTGTAAAAATTATGATCGAAATAAAATCGGTGGTATGAGTGATATTTAGGCCAAAATGAAAGCGCAAACATTTGTGCGGGTGTTCCAACAATCTTAATATTTTTGGGGAGGGTTTGTTGTGAAGGGTTCTATTGTTGTTAATACCGATTGGAAACAAGGCATTATTAATAAAAACATTTATGGACAATTTGCTGAGCATCTTGGACGTTGCATTTATGAAGGCATATGGGTTGGAGAGGACTCACCGATTCCAAACACAAACGGAATTCGTAATGATGTGGTGGAAGCCCTGAAAAAGCTGAACATTCCTGTGCTGCGCTGGCCGGGAGGCTGTTTTGCCGATGAATATCATTGGAAAGATGGTATCGGGCCAAAAGAAAACCGTAAGAGAATGGTAAATACGCATTGGGGCGGTGTGGTTGAAAATAATCATTTTGGCACACATGAGTTTTTTCAATTGTGCGAACTGTTAGATGCAGAGCCTTATATTTGTGGAAATGTCGGCAGTGGTACAGTTCAGGAAATGTCGGAGTGGGTAGAGTACATGACCTTCGATGGAGAGTCCCCTATGGCTGCATGGCGTCAGGAAAACGGCCGTGAGAAACCATGGAAGCTCAAATATTTTGGAGTGGGTAACGAAAACTGGGGTTGTGGCGGTAACATGCGCCCAGAATATTATGCCGATCTGTATCGCCGATATCAGACATATGTCCGTAACTATGGCGAGAACCGCATTTATCGGATTGCAGGTGGGGCAAATGTGGATGATTATCGTTGGACCGAAGTGTTGATGCGTGAAGCTGGGCATCTTATGGACGGTTTGAGCCTGCATAACTATACGATCCCGGGAAACTGGGAAGGGAAACGGCAAGCAGTCGGTTTTGATGAAGCGGAATGGTTCGAGACGATGAAAAAATCATTGCATATGGATGAATTGATTACTCGTCATTCAGCCATTATGGACCAATATGATCCTGACAAAAGGGTCGGACTGATCGTCGATGAATGGGGAACCTGGTTCCTGACTGAACCGGGAACCAATCCAGGCTTCCTGTATCAGCAAAATACGATGCGCGATGCACTGGTAGCTGGGCTGCATCTACACATTTTCCATAATCACCATGACCGAATACAGATGACGAATATTGCTCAAATGGTTAATGTATTGCAAGCCATGGTTCTGACTGAAGGCCCTGCTATGCTGTTGACGCCGACATACCATGTATTTGAAATGTTTAAGGTGCATCAGGATGCGCAAGCACTGGCTGTTCATGTAAAGGTAGCCGATTATGAATATGACGGAGATTCCATCCCACAAGTAAGCGTGTCCGCCTCCAAGGCGCAGGATGACAATATTCATATTAGCTTTTGCAACGTCCATCCGGGCGAGTCGGCAAACTTGAATTTGGAGCTAAGAGGACTGGAAGAGATTAAAAAGATCAGCGGTGTTGTCCTTGCCAGCGACGATATGCAGGCACATAATACGTTTGATCAGCCAGAGCGTGTGAAAAAGGAAACTTTCACATCCTATCAGCTGCAAGGTCAGCATTTGGATGTTACACTGCCACCAATGTCGGTAGTGATGCTGACAATTGCTCCGTAAAAAAACTGGGTCGTGGTATGTAAGCAGTATTCACTATTATTGGTTATGAACAAAGAGAGCGTTCAGGTGAACGCTCTCTTTGTCCTACAATTGCTCGCGGTGAATCACCCTGAATTCTTTGGGCGACATACCGAAGCGGGAACGAAATACACGGTGAAAATACGTGTAATTTGCAAATCCTGACGATTCGGCGGCTTGTTCCAGTGACATGGGACTGAAAATGATTCGTTCTCTCGCCATGTTTAGCCTGATGTCCAGCGTGTACTGCATAATGCTCGTATCGAATGTTTCCTTAAACAGATGTACTGCTCGGGATACGCTGATACCGACGTGTGAAGACACGTCATCCAGTTTGAAGTTAGAGGATGCGTTTTCTTCAATATAATTTTTAATCTGATACGCAAGATAGTTATGATGAGTAGCGATAGGATGATCGGATAGCATACGGTCAAACTCCAAACATAAAATGCGTATGTAATAACTTGATATTTCCGGATAAGGATTAGAAATACGTCGTTGCTCCATCACAAGCTGACGAAATAGGCCAAGCAGGGCTTCTGTGAGCTGAACCTTAATTCTGTTGGGTCGTTTATGATGGTTCCACCACTCATCTACCCAGGAACCACCGAAAAAAATGTGATAATCTCCACTTTCCACGACCTGCTCTCCCATGGGGTTCAACTCACTATGAATATCCAGTTCATAAGGCTCGGTAGGATTGAATAGCAGTAGGTCACCCGCCTCAATCCGTGTCATTTCCCCGTTAATGCGGGCCTGGCAGCGTCCATCTGTTTGCAAACGGAATAAATAATTTTTGATCCCATCAGGCTGGTTCGAATAAAAGGGCTTTCGATGGAAGGAATAGCCTGCGGTAAGAACCTGACAAGGCTCGACGATAGACATGATGATGACTCCTTTGGGCATATGGCTGTTTCAAATATTGACCAGATTGTTCATGTTTTAATCATATTATTCATTTTAAACGAAACAGAAATAGAATACTATGTGAACTGTAAAGCTTACATGTTAGATGAGAAAGTACATGTTGGAGGCCAAGGAGTGTGACGACGTGGAACGAATGAAGGCCGGGATTATCAGATGCGGTACTATTAGCTCGGTATATCTTGAAAATCTCTAAAAGAGCCCACTTATTGAAGTGGTGGCCGTCGCTGATTTACTGGATGAGAGGGCCAAGGAGAGGGCCGATGAATTCAACATTGAAAACGTATACAAAGTGGATGAATTGCTTCGTCAGCCTGAATTGAGCTTGTATTTAATCTGACCGTGCCTGGCAGCCATGCACGGTCAGATGTGGCGAAACTAGAGGCAGGCAAGCATGTGTACAGTGAAAAGCCTTTGGCGCATTGAAATTCACGGACCATCGTGCCAATGCTGAACTGGCCTACCATGTGTTAGAAGCCATGCATGCTTTTCAGCGCTCATCATTGGAAGGCAATCACATTACGATGGAAAGCACGTTCAAACCGGACGAGGATTTGTATTATGGAACAGATATAATGGAAAATTCATCCTAATTAAAGAGGTGAAGGGGAATGGCTAAAGTAGGATTGCAATTGTACACAGTAAGGGAAGAGCTTGAACAGGATTTTGAAGGTACATTGCGCAAGGTAGCAGAGCTTGGCTATAAAGGGGTAGAATTCCATACCTTTTTCGGACGCAATGCCAAGGATGTCAGAGCGCTTTTGGATGAGCTGAATCTGGAAGTTGTCGGAACTCATATACAATATTCTCGTTTGCTGGATCATTTGGATGAAGAGATTGCATACCACAAAGAATTGGGAAATAAATACCTAATCGTTCCTTATTTAACCGAAGAACAGCGACAGTGGGATGAACTTTTTGCTAATTTGGATCGTATTGGTGAAAAAGTGAAAGAACAGGGCTTGATACTGGCTTATCATAATCATGATTTTGAATTGACAGAAAAAATCAATGATCGCCCGGTATTCGATGCTTTATATGATGCGGTTTCCGATGATTTGTTACAGGTCGAAATGGATACTTGTTGGGTATACTATGGGGGCTATGATCCAGTGGAATACATCGGACGTTATAATGGACGCCTGCCTATCATTCACTTAAAGGATATGGCACGTGACGAGCAACAAAAAGCAGTAACTGTAGAGCTTGGCAAAGGCGAAGTACAGCTTCAGGCCATTACAGACGCCGCTATTCAGGCAGGTGTGGATTGGATCGTCGTAGAACAGGATTTCTGCTCAAACCCTCCAATCGAAAGCATTGAAACCAGCATTAAATGGCTCCAACAATACGCAGCTCAGGGAGGAAATATTCATGTCTAAAACACTCAAAATCGGGATTATTGGTTGTGGAGGGATTGCCAACGGCAAACACTTGCCGAGTCTTGCCAAGCAGAAGCGTGCAGAAATCGTTGCATTCTGTGACATCATTCAGGAGCGCGCTGAAGAGGCAGCAGAAAAGTTTGGAGTTGAAGGCTCGCAAGTTTATAGCGATTACCGTAAGCTGTTAGAAAATAAAGACATTGAAGTCGTACATGTATGTACACCCAACGACTCGCACTCGGAAATTACCGTAGCGGCGCTTGAGGCAGGTAAGCATGTGCTGTGTGAAAAACCGATGGCTAAAACTGCAGAGCAGGCACGGGAAATGCTCGATGCGGCCAACCGTACAGGTAAGAAGCTGTCTATTGCGTATCAAAACCGTTATCGTGATGATAGTTTGTATCTGAAGCAATTGGTCGAACAAGGAGAGCTTGGAGACATTTATCTGGGCAAAGCCATTGCTTTACGCCGTCGCGCTGTTCCGACCTGGGGAGTATTCTTGGATGAAGAGAAGCAGGGCGGTGGTCCCCTTATTGATATTGGCACGCATGCACTCGACCTGACACTCTGGCTGATGGATAATTACAAGCCTAAAAGCGTACTAGGTTCAACCTTCCATAAGCTAGGGGATCGTAAAGATGCAGCAAATGCCTTTGGACCTTGGAATCCTGAGGAATTTAAGGTAGAGGACTCAGCTTTTGGTTTTATTACGATGCAAAATGGAGCTACGATTGTACTAGAGTCCAGCTGGGCATTGAACGTTGTAGAATTTGGCGAAGCGAAGACGCTGTTATGCGGTACCGAAGGCGGAGCCGATATGCAGGATGGATTGCGCATTAACGGGGAAAAGAACAGCCGCTTGTTTGATACGAAAATAGATCTGGATGCAGGCGGCGTTGCCTTTTACTCTGGAGAAACGGAAAATGAAGCAGACCGCGAAGCCCGTCTGTGGATCGAATCTATTCTGGACGACAAAGAACCTCTTGTGAAGCCGGAACAGGCACTGGTTGTTACTGAAATTTTGGAAGCTATCTATGAATCGGCTCGTACGGGAAAAGCTGTCTATTTTGACTAAGCCCGTAATTATCCCGAATGGACCATCATTATAATGAAAGCAGCTTTTTTCACATATGATACAGGGAGGGATTTCTTTTGAAACTTGGAGTATTTATGGTGTTGTTTGGCGGACGTTCGCTGGAGGAGGCGCTGGATTATGTGGCTTCTCAAGGATTGGATGCTGTAGAAATCGGTACAGGTGGCAACCCTGGGGATAAGCATTGTAAGCCGGATGAGTTGCTGGAGAATGATACAGCGCTCAAAAATTTCAAAAAGGCAGTAGAGTCCCGCGGACTGACGATTAGTGCGCTTAGCTGTCACGGCAATCCTCTCCATCCGCAAAAGCATTTGGCCCAGGCTGATCATGATACGTTTCTTAAAACCGTTCGATTGGCAGAAAAGCTGGAAGTTCCAGTTGTGAACACTTTCTCTGGCTGTCCGGGTGATCATGAGGATGCGAAATATCCAAACTGGCCTGTAGCTCCGTGGCCTAATGATTTTCAGGAAGTGTTGAAGTGGCAATGGGAGAATAAAATTATTCCTTACTGGACCGAGACGGGGAAATTTGCAGCAGATCATCATGTTAAAATTGGGCTGGAGCTACACGGGGGCTTCTCCGTTCATACACCAGCGACCTTGCTTCGTTTGCGTGAAGCTGCGGGAGAGGTTATTGGTGCTAATCTGGATCCGAGCCATATGTGGTGGCAGGGAATTGACCCAGTGCAGGCGGTTCAAATTTTGGGCCGAGAGGGAGCCATTCACCATTTTCATGCCAAGGATACGACGATTGATCCGATCAATGTAAATAAATATGGACTTACCGATATGCAGGAATATACGAAAATGCTAGATCGTGCTTGGCAGTTCCGAACTGTGGGCTATGGGCATGATGTAAAAACCTGGGCAGATATTATCAGTGCCCTGCGTCTGGTGGGATACGATTATGTAGTGAGTATTGAGCATGAAGATGGTCTGATGTCCGTGGAGGAAGGCTTTACTAAGGCCGTCCACAATCTTCGCCAGGTACTGATTGAAGAACCGCTGAGCGAGATGTGGTGGGTCTAACCTAATAGGGGGAAATGTTGATGATTAACGTCACCATTTGGAATGAATTTTTGAACGAAAAGTTGAATGATGAAGCCAAACAGATATATCCTGATGGGATACACAAAGCGTTGGCTGACGGCCTGGCAGGAGAGGGATTTGCCATTCGAACAGCTACTCTGCGTGATGATGCCGAGCATGGTTTGGGAGAAGATATTCTGAATTCCACAGATGTGCTGCTGTGGTGGGGGCATAAAGCCCACGATCAGGTGAGCGATGAAGTTACGGCGCGTGTTGTCGAGCGAGTGCAGGAAGGAATGGGCTTGATCGTGCTGCACTCAGGCCATTTTTCCAAGCCATTCAAAGCCCTAATGGGCACTAGCTGTGACCTGAAATGGAGGGTGGCAGGTGAACAGGAGATTATTTGGTCGGTGAATCCGTCACATCCCATTGCAGAAGGCATAGATGCCAAAATTTTGTTGAAGCAGGAAGAGATGTATGGCGAGTTCTTTGATATACCTACGCCGGATGAACTGGTATTTGTTAGTAACTTTGAAGGCGGCGAAGTATTTAGAACCGGATGTACCTTCCGCCGAGGTAGCGGTAAGATATTCTATTTCCGCCCAGGTCATGAGACCTATCCGACTTATTACCAGCCTGATATTTTGAAAGTTATCGCCAACAGCATTCGTTGGACTTCTCCGACAAGTATTAACAAACCAATATATGGTAGAAGTGAACCTGTAAGGCCTCTCGGTGGAGTGTTGGTATAATGACAATCATCACATATGGATGAGCTGTATAATGAACAGATTGATAGGCGGAACCTCTTGGGATTCCGCCTTTTTGTATTTAACGATTTAGACATATACCTGCTGTGTTGGTTTGTTGTATAATCAGTTTTGGTCATGGCAACTTTATCGGCGCAGGTATTTAATTTAAGAAGAAAGTGTTTTCTTTCGGGATAAAGTATGCTAAAATGATATATACTAACAAAAGGAAAGCTTTATCAAACCGAAATGCAAAAGAAGGTGAAAAATTTGGAGAGTCAACCGCAATGTGCAAAAATGTGTCCGCGTTTTGAAACCGCCTTTTCATGTTTGGGCAAGCGTTGGAATGGATTAATTATTCAATCCATGATGAGCGGTCCTAAGCGGTTTAAGGATATTTCCAATCTGATTCCCACAATGAGTGACAAAATGTTATCAGAACGGATGAAAGATTTAGAAAATGAAGGAATTCTTACACGTCATGTATATCCGGAAACTCCTGTCCGCATTGAATACGAGCTAACAACCAAAGGCCGTGCACTTCAGCCGGTTATGGAACAGATTCAATTTTGGGCTGAGGAATGGATTAGATGAGCACCAAACTAAATAAGCGTTTCTCATAGCAAAACAGCCTTTTCCTAGGAAAAAGGCTGTTTTTTTATTTTGTGTATAGGACTACTTATCCATATCACAGAAATGATGTGCATAGGTAGCACGGCTTAATAGCCTTTGACGCGCCCTGCAACTGAGAATAATGCTGCTGTTGCACGGCGGGGCACACGGGTTTGAATATCCAGCGCGGCCGAACGGAATGTACCCAGACAGGAATGGCAAAGTCTTCCTGCATAAATAGGGGAACGGCAGGACTCACAAGGATAATCAAGCTGACTGTATGTGGAGGGAAACTTGCCTGCTCTTACCCAGTCTATGAGTAATTCTATAGGTGTGCCGGTTACATCACTGAGTTGGCGGGTATGAGTAGAAGGATGCTTCCATAGATAGTTAGAACAGCGGTCTAAGAATATATTTTCTTCCTGAATACAAGTACTACACAGGTTTCTAAGGTTCTGACGAAAAACGGAACCACATTTTGGGCAATTAGAAGTATGTATCTCCATAGAAACCAGTCCTTTGTATCGGAGTATAGTGAAATTTTAAAATTTATTAGTTACATATTACTATGACCTTATACCTATATCAATCTTTATTTATGGAATCACTGATCTAAGTGTATGTTGGAGTCTGTGTTGACATAACTCTGTTACTTATGTACTATAACTTACATAAAGTTACTTAATGAATAAAATAAATTATTGATGACAAGGGAATATTTATATGATGCCATCTTTATTTTTGGCCCACGGCTCACCGATGCTTGCTATTGAACAGACGGACTATACTTCATTTTTAGAGCAACTGGGGAAAAGCATTCGTCCTAAAGCGGTTGTTATCTTTACTGCTCATTGGGAAGCGCAAACGTTGACGATCAGTTCGATGGATGACGTGTACGATACCATTTATGATTTTGGTGGTTTCCCACCGGAACTGTACGCGGTGAAATATCCAGCACATGGCTCTGTCGAACTGGCCAATAAGCTGAAAAAATTATATGAACAAAAGGGTATTGACGTACAAACTGATCGGGTGAGGGGACTGGATCATGGATCCTGGACATTGTTGCATCGTATGTATCCTGAGGCAGACATTCCGGTAGTTCAGATCTCTGTAAATCCATATCTCTCGCCCAAAGCACAATATGTCATTGGTGAAGTGCTACGTGGACTGGGAGAACAGGATATTCTGGTCATTGGCAGTGGCGTGACTGTTCATAATCTGCGTATCGTCAAATGGGGGGAAACGAAAACAGAACCTTGGGCTATAGATTTTGATAATTGGATTATTGAAAAAGTGCAAAGTAGAGATATAGAGGCTTTGGATCACTATAAAAGCAAAGCACCGTATGCTCGTCAGGCTGTACCAAGAGCAGAGCACTTTGTACCGTTGTTTATTGCGATGGGGAGTGGAAATCCTGCAAACAAAGCCAAGGTCATCCATAGAAGCTATGAGATGGGGAATTTAAGTTATCTATGCTTACAGTTTTAAAAGTGTGTTGCCAGAAGAAGGACTATTGTTAAAATGCTTAGCTACTGCTTCTGTATAAGTAGGGGAGTGGAAATAAATTAGGGAGTGTTATTTAAGCTATAATGGCTTATAACACTCCCTTTTACATAAATAACGATTTATTATATCCGGCAAATCTCACGAGGGCACAATTCACAATGACACACGCCTTGCAGCATTTCCAAATCCTTGACAACAATCATGCCGTTATCGTATTCTACTGCATTTTTCTTACGTAGATCACTAAGCATCCGGTTTACGCTTTCCCGAGTCGCACCGATCATATTAGATAAGTCAGTATGAGTAATTTTCTTATGAATCAGGATATGTTCGCCGTGAGGCTCACCATAGGTATTGCATAAACGGATGAGTGTTGAACATAAAGCACCTGGCTTGCCGTACATCATCAAATCGCGGAACTTAGTCTGAGTAATACGGTGATGCGAACCCATCCATTTCATAAAGTCAATCGCAAAATCACAATGCTGGCAAATAAGCAGTTCCAAATCTGTATGATCGATTACGCCAATATCACTGTCTTCCAGAACCTCAGCAGAAAAGGAATGCTTAGTACCGAAAAATGGATCAGCTTGACCAACAAGATCGCCGCTTTGATACATATATAGAATAAGTTCCTTACCTTCATCCGTTGTTTTGGTTACTTTCACGCGTCCGCGCTTAATATAAAACAGCTTATCCGCTGTATCTCCTTCCCAGAACAGATGCGAGCTTTCAGGCATAACTCGATCTTTCATCATCACTTGCAACCGGTTGAAGCTGGCCTCCGAGAAGCAACAGGTGTTGCCGCGGGCTTCCATTACATTTGTAGGGTTTCTCATCGTCCATTTCCCCTTTGTATCCTATGTTTTTTATCTGCAACTTGATCAATTCAAATTCATTATATACCTGCGCAATGCGTTTTTGGGGCAAGAAGAGGGGGTAAAAGTGGCAGAATTCCAAACTTTGTGATTTAATTCACTTCATAAAATAAAATTTTAAATAGATTGTGAAAAAAATCACAATATATCTTGAAAAGCTGTGTTACGATCAGTGCGTGAACAAGAGATAGTACACGAGATAACAGGAGGATGAGGGAAATGGCTGTTAAAAACGAGGTTATCCAAAAAGAGCAAAGCGCAGAGCAGTATATTCAAACGCTGATTGACCGGGGGAACCGGGCACAGCAAGCTTTCATGAGTATGAATCAGGAACAGATTGACGAAATCGTACAAGCTATGGCACTCGCAGGGATGGATAAACACATGTACCTGGCGAAGATGGCTGTTGAAGAAACAGGACGCGGTGTGTACGAGGACAAAATCACCAAAAACATGTTTGCAACAGAATATGTCTATCATAGTATCAAAAATGAAAAAACCGTCGGTGTCATTGAGGACAATGATTTTGACAGTTTTCAAAAGATAGCAGAGCCAGTCGGCATTATCATGGGGATCACTCCAGTGACAAACCCGACTTCGACTACGATGTTCAAAGCGCTGATTGCCATTAAAACACGTAACCCAATCATTTTCGGTTTCCATCCATCTGCTCAATCGTGTAGTGCGGAAGCAGCCCGCGTCTTGCTCGAAGCAGCTGTTAAACATGGTGCTCCAGCTGATTGTATTCAATGGATTGAAGCACCTTCGATGGATAAGACCAATGTACTGATGAACCACCCTGATGTGGCGCTGATTCTGGCAACTGGTGGATCAGGCATGGTTAAGGCGGCATATAGCTGCGGTAAACCTGCTCTGGGTGTAGGCCCAGGTAACGTGCCTTGCTTTATTGAAAAAACAGCAGACATCAAGCAGGCTGTGAACGATCTCATCCTCTCTAAATCTTTCGACAACGGTATGATTTGTGCTTCCGAGCAAGCGGTTATTATTGAAGAGCCAATCTTCGAACAAGTGAAAAAATTGATGATCGCTAACGGCTGCTATTTTGTAAATAAAGAAGAAGCAGCTAAGCTCACTCAAGGAGCTATGAATGTCGAGAAATGTGCAGTGAACCCAGCAATCGTGGGGCAGTCTGCTGTGAAAATTGCTGAAATGAGTGGTATCACAGTACCAGCAGGAACTAAAATTTTGGTCGCTGAGATTGAAGGGGTAGGAACAAAATTCCCATTGTCTGCGGAAAAATTGAGTCCTGTATTGGCTTGCTATAAAGTAAAAAATGCAGAACAAGGTATTCAACGCGCTGCTGAAGTCGTGGAATTCGGCGGCATGGGTCACTCGTCCGCTATTCATTCGAACAATGAGGACGTTATCGCTCGCTTCGCAAACCGTCTGCAAACAGGACGTATCATTGTAAATGCACCTTCCACACATGGTGCGATTGGTGACATTTACAACACCAACCTTCCTTCGTTGACACTCGGTTGCGGTTCGTACGGTCGTAACTCGACTTCGTCGAACGTATCGGCAGTCAATCTGATTAATGTGAAAAGGGTGGCGAAACGGACGGTGAATATGCAATGGTTCAAAGTACCTTCCAAAATCTATTTTGAGAAAAACTCGACACAGTATCTTGCTAAAATGCCTGATATCACACGCGTAGCCATTATCACGGACCCTATGATGGTACAACTGGGATATGTAGATCGTGTTATTCATTATCTGCATCAACGCCAAACACCAGTAGCTATCGAAGTGTTCTCTGAAGTAGAGCCAGATCCATCGACAGTTACGGTAGAACGTGGTACTGAAATGATGAGACGTTTCCAACCGGATTGCATCATCGCACTGGGCGGCGGTTCGCCAATGGATGCGGCTAAAGGCATGTGGATGTTCTATGAATATCCAGATACTGATTTCAATAACTTAAAACAAAAATTCATGGATATCCGTAAACGGATTTACAAGTACCCACGTTTGGGTCAAAAAGCACAATTTGTAGCTATCCCTACAACCTCGGGTACAGGTTCCGAAGTTACATCGTTCGCAGTAATTACGGACAAAAACCTGGGCGACACGAAGTACCCACTGGCTGACTATGAGTTGACTCCTGATGTGGCAATTATTGACCCAGTGTTTGTATATTCGCTACCTAAAACAGCTGTAGCGGACACAGGTATGGATGTTCTGACACATGCTATCGAGGCTTACGTGTCCGTAATGGCTAATGACTACACAGATGGTCTGGCAATTAAAGCCATTCAATTGGTATTCCAATACCTAGAACAATCGGCTCTGACTGGTGATAAGCTGGCTCGTGAAAAAATGCATAATGCTTCTACACTTGCTGGTATGGCATTTGCTAATGCATTCTTGGGCATTAACCACAGTCTTGCACATAAATGGGGTGGACAATACCATACAGCGCATGGCCGCACGAATGCCATTTTATTGCCGCACGTCATTCGCTATAATGCGAAAAAACCGACAAAATTTGCTTCGTTCCCTAAATATTCGCACTTTGTTGCGGATGAGCGTTATGCAGAAATCGCGCGCATACTGGGACTGCCTGCACGCACCACCGAAGAAGGGGTTAACAGCTTGATCGAAGCGATCCGTAAAATTAACAAAACACTTGGTATCGAGGAATCGTTCCAACAAATCGGTTTCGATGCGAAGGATTTCGAATCACGTGTAGACTATCTGGCTGACCGCGCATTTGAAGATCAATGTACAACTGCGAATCCGAAGTTGCCACTGGTTACTGAGTTGGCTGATGTCTATCGCAATGCCTTCTACGGACGTTTTGACCAATAATATAATAGGTACGAAGAGGCTTGTGAAAAAGCATTTTCTCGTTCAATACCGATGCAGGCTCTCTATATAGAGGGCCTGTTGGTTTGGGAAGGGAGGTGAACGGCAAGGCTAAGGATATAGGCGTGAAGCTAGGGAAAATAAAGTGATAAAAATCACTCATATTGTGATTTTTGTCACATACTACACTCTATCATTATTCTACAATAAGGGTGTAAGAAAGGTCCCGACACTGAGCGTAAGGCATCGGTGAAAAGGCCGGGCTCAAGAAATAGCTTTATCGTGAAAAAAATCACAAGTCCGGAAGACCAAACAATTTGGAGGGATTTACATGTCGGTGATTGAGAGAGAATTACAAGAGCAACAATCTGGCTGGAGAGGTTTTAAAAAAGGCAAATGGACTAAAGAAGTCAACGTCAACGATTTTATTGAAACTAATATCTTACCTTATGTTGGCAATGAAGAATTTTTGGTTGGTCCTACCGCCAACACAACTGCATTGTGGGATATTGTATCCGATCTTACTAAAAAAGAGTTGGCAAACGGCGGCGTGCTTGATGTAGACGTGAATACGCCATCCACTATTATTTCACATAAACCGGGTTATCTAGACCGGGATAAAGAGCAAATTGTCGGTGTACAAACAGATGCTCCATTCAAACGCTCTTTGCAGCCGTTTGGTGGAATTCGGATGATGATCGACGCTTGTAAAGCCTATGGTTTTGAAGTACCAGAAAGTATTATTGATATCTTCACTCATATTCGTAAAACTCACAACCAAGGTGTATTTGACGCTTATACAGATGAAATGAGAGCAGCCCGTAAAGCTGGTATCATTACTGGTCTGCCAGATGCATACGGTCGTGGTCGTATTATCGGTGACTATCGTCGTGTAGCTTTGTATGGTGTAGCCTTCTTGATCCAAGATAAAAAGCTGCAACTGAAAAGCCTTGAAGTTGATTCCATGGAAGAAGACGTAATTCGTCTTCGTGAGGAAATTTCCGAACAAATTCGTGCTTTGAATGAACTGAAACAAATGGCTGCTGAGCACGGTTTTGATATTTCCAAACCTGCTAACAATGCGAAAGAAGCTTTCCAATGGGTATATTTTGGATATCTTGCAGCAATCAAAGAACAAAATGGTGCAGCAATGTCCTTAGGACGTGTATCTTCCTTCCTTGATATTTACTCTCAACGTGATATGGAAGAGGGTACAATGACAGAAGAACAAGCTCAAGAACTGGTCGATCATTTTGTTATGAAATTGCGTATTGTTAAGTTCTTGCGCACACCTGACTATAATGAACTGTTCAGTGGAGATCCAACTTGGGTTACTGAGTCCATTGGTGGTATGTCCGTAACTGGAGAAACTCGGGTAACTAAAAACAGCTTCCGTTTCCTGCACACCCTCTACAATCTGGGACCTGCACCGGAGCCGAACCTGACTGTACTGTGGTCGGAAAAATTGCCTGAAGGCTTCAAAAAGTATTGTGCGAAAGTTTCTATTGAAACTAGCTCCATTCAGTACGAAAATGACGATCTGATGCGTCCAATTTATGGAGACGATTATGGTATTGCTTGTTGTGTATCGGCAATGAAAATCGGTAAGCAAATGCAATTCTTTGGTGCTCGTGCCAACTTGGCTAAAGCTCTGCTGTATGCAATTAACGGTGGTAAAGATGAAAAATCTGGCGTTCAAGTAGGGCCTGAATTCCCAGCCATTACAGGTGAAGTTCTGGATTATGAAGAAGTGTTGAGCCGCTTCAAACCTATGATGGAATGGTTGGCAAAACTGTACATGAACACTTTGAATGTTATTCACTACATGCATGATAAATATAGCTACGAACGCATTGAAATGGCGTTGCATGATCGTGATATTCTCCGTACCATGGCTTGTGGTATTGCGGGTCTGTCAGTTGCTACCGACTCCTTGAGTGCCATTAAATTTGCAAAAGTTAAACCAATCCGTAACGAAAAAGGGATTGCCGTTGACTTTGAAATCGAAGGCGAATATCCTTGCTATGGTAACAACGATGACCGTGTAGATAACATCGCTGTGGAACTGGTAGAAAGCTTCATGAGCATGATTCGCAAGCATAAAGCTTATCGTAATGCGGTTCCTACTCAATCTGTACTGACTATTACTTCCAACGTGGTGTACGGTAAGAAAACAGGTACAACACCAGATGGACGTAAAGCAGGCGAACCGTTTGCACCAGGGGCAAACCCAATGCACGGCCGTGATAAAAAAGGTGCTTTGGCATCTCTGAGTTCCGTAGCCAAATTGCCTTATGAACACAGTCTGGATGGTATCTCGAACACCTTCTCCATCGTGCCTAAAGCACTGGGTAAAGAAGAAGAAACACGCAAAACAAACCTTGTTTCGATGATGGATGGCTACTTTGGAAGCCACGCACATCATCTGAATGTCAATGTGTTTGCTCGCGAACAACTGTTGGATGCAATGGAGCACCCAGAAAACTATCCACAGCTTACGATTCGTGTTTCCGGTTATGCCGTTAACTTTATCAAGCTGACTCGTGAACAACAATTGGACGTTATTAACCGTACTTTCCACGGTACAATGTAAATAAGTATTACAATGACGCACGCATAGCGGATGCGGGAAGGATGATGCAACATGTTGAAAGGTCACATACACTCATTGGAAACCTTCGGGACCGTCGATGGTCCCGGCATCCGCTTCGTGCTCTTTATGCAAGGATGCTTGTTGAAATGTCAATATTGCCATAACCCGGACACTTGGGCCTTGAATGAAGGTAATCCGATGACGTTGGAGGAGGTATTGGCTGAGATTGAGCCGTATTTAGCCTATTACCGTTCTTCAGGAGGCGGATTGACCGTATCCGGTGGAGAACCGACGCTGCAAGCTCATTTTGTCGCAGAGCTGTTCAAAGAAGTGAAACGTCGGTGGAATTTGCACACGACACTGGACAGTAACGGATTTAATGACGCGGGCCGTATCCATGAACTGCTGGACGTAACAGACTTGGTGCTACTGGATATTAAGCATATTGACAATGACAAGCATATTAAGCTTACAGGCAAGTCTAACGACCGTATGCTGAGTACGGCTCGCTGGTTGTCTGAGCAAGGGCGCAAAATGTGGATTAGACACGTATTTGTACCGGGTATTCATGATGACGAGCAAGATTTATTGAATTTGGGACGGTTTATCGGAACGTTGAACGGAGTCGAGAAATTCGAAATTTTACCTTACCATCAAATGGGTGTTTACAAATGGGAAATGCTTGGTAAGGAGTATCCGTTGGAGGGAGTTCCATCTCCTACAGATGAAGAAGTTCAACGTGCTTACCGACTCATTGAAGAGGGTCGTCTGGAGACTGCTGGAAAGAATGCTGTCTGTCGTCCATCATAATGTAAATGGCTCAAAAGCTATTTCCTAGTAATGAAGCCGCCGCCACATCAGGTCAGATGGGCGGCGGTTTTTTGTTGTTGAATTTTTTGCAGTCACAGGAGAAAGTTCCCTTTTTTTCATGATCAGCAAAATTTCCAGAAACTTTTTAACAACTGACGCGTCTAATAGTATGACTTTTTACGGGAATGATAATAATTTGGTGATAGAAGGAGACAGACAATGAATTTCAAGAAATGGACCATGCTCACCGCCCTTGCGGTAGCTCAGGTGGCCGCAGTAGCCCCTGTAGGAGCAGAAGCAGCATCAACAACCGTTCAATCCACCGATTCGGTTAGCGCACAGCAGGCTCAGGCCAATGTTGCTGATTCAGGCGTTCAGAATAGCATCGGAGATCAAGATGGAACTAGCACACAAAATGACATGGTGACACCTAATAACACAGGCGTATCCAATGATCCATTGACTGGCCTGCCTACGGATACAACCAACGGATCGAACGTTTCCAATGATGTATACGGTGGAGACGGAACGATCACCAATCCTGGTGGAGCTCCAACATCCATAGGTGCTAATCAATTGATTTTGTACTTAAACAGCGCGAAAATGGAACAAAACGGACAGGTGTACACAGCAACTCAGCCGATGACCGTGAAGGACGGAGTTTCCTATGTAGCTATCCGTTCACTTGTCAGCCGTGTCGGATTGCAGTTTAGTTATGACACTGCCACCAAAGAAACCGTAATCACACAAGGAACAAATGTCATGCGCTTCAAAACAGACAGCAAGGTTTATACGGTTAACGGTGAAGCCAGACAAATGAAGGGACCGGCTTTTCAGCAAAAGAACGTATTTATGGTGCCATTGACCTCGATTACACAGGCCTTAAATATTCCTTATACTGTGAATAATACGACTAAACAAGTTATCATGGATTTGAATCAGAAACCTAAAGCTTCCTTCACGGTTCAACAAAAAGATATCTATGCGGGCGAAACCCAAGTTACGTATTTGACGAAGGAATCTTCTCCTACAGGTCTACCCATTGTGAACCAACGTTGGGAAGGTAAGCAGGACGTATTTCAGGAGCCGGGTACATATGTAGTTACCTATTCTGTTCTTGACTCTGCTGGGAACTGGAGTGATCCTTACTCAGTTACAATTACAGTAAGACCACCAAATCAGCAGCCAGTGGCTCTGTTTACAACTGATAAAAAAGAGTACAAGATGGGTGAGAAAATCACCATTACTGACCTGAGTACAGATGATGAGAATGCTATCACTAAGCGTGATTGGGAGAATAAGAAACTTGCCTTCTTCCAACCAGGTGATGTAACAATCACGCTCACCGTGACTGATAAGCACGGCGCAACAGGTACCAAAAGTGAAACAATTAAAATTACGAATGAACTGTTGTACAACGAAGATGATTTCAATAAAATCTTCACACCATTTGGTGATAAATATACAGTAGACGGCAGTCAGGTGCCTACCATGGCTACCATTCCTTTGACTAGTACATCCTCACCGCGTCTTTTGATCCGTGCTAACAGCCCGGAACGTGTATTTCAGGACGGAATTGTGTATCAGGAAACCGGATCAGGCAGCACGCGCATACTCGTCCATCATGTGAATGAAACGGGTCGAGATGTGAAAATGTACGTGATTGCGACAAACAACAATATTACTGCTACCAACCTGAATGTCGAAAATTCCGGTTTTGCTGGACCATCTGAATTTGCAACGGCAGCGGGTAAAGTTTCAATTCAAAAATATTTTCAATCTATGATAGATGGAAGCAAACGTTCTAGTACGGTTCTGAATCCGGGTGAAAGCCGTATTATTTTGCAGGATTTGAACGAGAAAAAAATGAAGCAAAAGCAGGTCATTTCTCTATTGTCCGATCTATACACGGATCAACCAATCCAATATACGGTCATTATGGTGGATGCGAATGCAGATCCTATGACCGTACTGCCTACTCTGGCAAAACTGCCTAAGGACGGTATTCATAACCGTGGAACGTATGCTAATTCGGATATCACGCTCAATTATACCGAAGAGGTTGGTAAAACAGCTCAACGTATCGTTCTTGGTGATAATAAGGTAGATCCGAACCTGATTGGTACGGACGGTCTGGACGGCTCTTCTGCTTCCAATGCTGGTAATTTTGGTGTTGTATATAAAGTTAAATTGGATCGTGTAGCGCCGTATTCACTGATTACGTTCAACCCGCGTGGAGGCGAATATTCCGGCTATGCGATGGTAAACAATCAGGTTGTGGGTATCCCGACGAACGGCGCAGTATGGGCTCCAAATGAGATGAGTGTGCTGTATCGCACAGGGCATATCGAGGAAAGTGTAGAGATGTATTTCACTGCTGCTGCAGGAAGTAACTTGCCGGTTTCCGTAGTAGTTATGCCTTTGCCAGCTATTAAAAATTAATATGAAATAACCGGTGCTGTATACCGGCTTAGACCTTGGGTCTCGTCATTCACCGTTTAAAAGTCGATGTCACTTGCAGAATATAGGCGTTCTCCTGCTGCGAATTTAATCGTAGCGCCGGAGAGCGTCTTTTTCTTATGTATAGATACGAATATCTCTTATAATATTGACTTTAATCGTGGTATAATAAATAGATGCAAGCCTAAGCCTGCATCAGAAAACCTGAAACTACAGACAGGGGAGGGTGAAACGCATGCTGACAAAGGATGAGATTATTGCAACAATGTCCGCTCAGGGGCTGCGTATTACAGATCAGCGCAAGACGTTGGCCACGTTATTTTCCGAGAATGAAGGGTATCTGTCCCCCAAAGACGTTTATGAATATATGGGTAAGAAGTACAGTGGACTTAGCTTTGATACGGTTTATCGTAATCTGCGTGTAATGCAGGAATTGGGTGTGTTGGAACAGGTATCTTTTGAGGATGGAATGAAGTTTAAGGTGAGCTGTAATGAGCATCATCACCATCACCATATGATTTGCTTGAGCTGTCAGAAAACATTACCGATTTCTTTTTGCCCAATGCAAATGACAGATACAACGGATCAATTCCAAATCGTCGAGCACAAGTTTGAAATTTTTGGTTATTGCAAAGATTGTCAACAGAAGAATGGGCATACTGACAGTAATTCGGATGGGGGATTCAGACAGACGAGCAGTCACACTCACAGCCACGGGGGCTACTGAAATGAAAATCACCACACGCAGAGTGGTACAGGCTCCGATTAAGTTTTATCGTTCCTATATTTCACCGTTAAAGCCGGCTACCTGCCGGTTCTATCCAACGTGTTCGGCGTACGCGCTGGAGGCGGTAGAGGTGCATGGTGCGCTCAAAGGTTCATGGCTTGCTGCTAAGCGTATAGCCAAGTGCCATCCCTTTCATCCGGGCGGCGTAGATTTGGTCCCTCCTGCAAAAAAGGGAACAGATAGGTCTAGCGAAGATCGTTTGGCTACCCACTCCAAGAAGGGTCTGACTTGACAGCGCTATGCGGATTTGGTTATATTTTGGTTAATATTGTTTTCCTGCGAAGGGATGAGTAGGGTAAACCGTCCAGTACAGAGAGCCGGGGTTAGCTGCAAACCGGTCTGGAGCGAAGCCTGAATATGGTCCTGGAGGAACCTTTTTCGAGCGTATTTGCCACAGTTATTAGTGCTTGGGAGGCAAGCGTAAGGGGGAGGCGTGTTCCAGCGTTAATGGGCGGTCAGATGTGACCGGTGAAGCCTGTAGTCTGCGAGGATACAGGAAAATTGGGTGGTAACGCGTGAGGTGACTCTCGTCCCATAGGGGCGGGGGTCTTTTTTGTGCCCAATTTGTGCCAAATTCATGAATTGGAGTACCATCATGTCAGCAGATCTTATCGAGCTGCCGTGAACAAAACAGGAGGCAACATACATGTCCAATGAGAACACATTTTACATTACGACACCGATCTATTATCCGAGCGACAAGCTACATATAGGTCATGCTTACACGACGGTTGCGGGAGATGCAATGGCCCGTTACAAGCGGCTACGTGGTTATGAAGTGCGCTATTTGACAGGAACGGATGAGCATGGTCAGAAGATAGAGCAGAAAGCGAGTGCAGCAGGCAAAACGCCGCAACGTTTCGTAGATGATATTGTGGCAGGTATTCAAGAACTGTGGCGGAAGCTCGACATTTCCAATGACGATTTTATCCGTACTACGGAGGAACGTCATAAGGCTGTCGTACAGGAAATTTTTGATCGTTTGCTGAAGCAAGGCGATATTTACAAGGGAGAATACGAAGGTTGGTACAGCATCCCTGACGAGACGTACTACACAGAAACTCAGCTGGTTGACGTGGTGAAGGACGCTGAAGGTAATGTGGCTGGAGGAAAAAGCCCGGATAGTGGACACCCTGTAGAACTGGTCAAGGAAGAGTGTTACTTTTTCCGTATGAGCAAGTATGCTGATCGGTTGCTGCAATTTTATGAAGAGAACCCACAGTTTATCCAGCCGGAATCACGTAAAAAAGAGATGATCAATAACTTCATCAAGCCGGGTCTGGAGGATTTGGCTGTATCACGTACTACCTTCGATTGGGGCATTAAGGTGAAGGGGGATCCGAAGCATGTTGTGTATGTGTGGATTGACGCACTTTCCAACTACATCACAGCCTTGGGTTATGGCTCCTCCAATACCGAGTTGTATGATAAATTCTGGCCTGCAAATGTGCATATCGTAGGTAAAGAGATTGTAAGGTTCCACACGATATATTGGCCGATCATGCTGATGGCGCTGGATCTTCCGTTGCCTAAAAAAGTATTTGCACATGGTTGGCTGCTCATGAAAGACGGTAAAATGTCGAAATCAAAAGGCAATGTTGTAGACCCGGTGACATTGATTGACCGTTATGGTCTGGACCAACTTCGTTACTACTTACTGCGCGAGGTGCCTTTTGGGGCAGACGGAACATTTACACCAGAAAGTTTTGTGGATCGAGTTAATTCGGATTTGGCAAATGATCTGGGCAACTTATTGAATCGTACCGTGGCGATGGTAGATAAATATCTTGATGGCAAGGTTCCGGCTTATGAAGCGAATGTAACAGCATTCGACGGAGCTTTGGAAGACATGGCAACATCGACTTATAGCAAAGTAGAAGAAGCCATGGAAAACATGGAGTTTTCCGTGGCATTAACGGCGATAAGCCAATTTATTAGCCGCAGCAACAAGTATATTGACGAGACGCAACCATGGAACTTGGCTAAGGATGAGGGAAAACGTCGCGAATTGTCATCTGTTATGTTGCATTTGGTAGAAAGCTTGCGCATCGCTTCCATCTTACTCCAGCCATTCTTAACCCGTGCTCCTCATAAAATTTGGGAACAGCTCGGTATTAGCCAAGGTGAGCTGACTACATGGGATAGTGGCAAGCAGTTTGGTCGTATTCCGGAAGGAACGCAGCTGGTCAAAGGTAATCCGATCTTCCCGCGTCTGGATTCAGAGCAAGAGGTTGCTTTTATCGTGGAAGCAATGACTGGGGGGAAGAAACCGGAAGAAGCTACAGCACAAGTTCAACCGCAGAATGCATCTGAGGAGAGCCAGGAAGCGCCGGAGGCAAAGGAAGAGATTGGCATTGAGGATTTTGCCAAGGTAGAACTGCGCGTTGCTCAGGTTGTCGCCTGCGAGCCTGTGAAGAAGGCCGATAAACTGTTGAAGCTCCAACTTGATCTTGGTTATGAGCAGCGGCAAGTAGTATCAGGGATTGCGAAGTTTTATACGCCTGAAGATATCATTGGACGCAAGGTGATCTGTGTGACCAATCTTAAGCCAGTAAAACTTCGGGGAGAGCTGTCGCAAGGTATGATTTTGGCAGCATCACATGGAGATCAGCTTACGCTGGCCACCGTACCGGAAGGTATGCCGAATGGTGCAGTTGTAAAGTAGTACGCTATGTAAAAATAAAAGAACGTAATGAGCGTATGTCCGGGAATCATTCTTCCTGGGCATGCGCTTTTTGGCTTGCATCATATTTTGCTCCCGCTACACGTATGTTTTAGTAGGCAGGGCTTGTTTGTTCGTGTTCACTTAAGACAGGTGGGAGGGTATATGATGACAAATATCAACGCCGGGTTGGCGATCGTAGCCGGACTGGTTTCTTTTTTTTCACCGTGTTGTTTACCGCTGTATCCATCTTATTTATCGTATATGACAGGGATGTCTGCTCGTGAACTGGCTGAAGGACGGCACAAGGCCGAGGTTCGTTATCGTACGATGGGACATACACTTGCTTTTGTATTGGGCTTTTCGGTCGTTTTCTATTCACTGGGTGCAAGTGTCGGGTTGCTTGGAGAATGGTTTGCCAATTATGGGGATACGCTAAGAGTGGTAGCAGGGTTACTTATTTTACTAATGGGACTGGTATCTCTTGGTGTGGTGCGTCCTTTGATTCTAATGAGGGAGCATAAGCTTCGCTGGACATGGAAGCCTGCCGGGTATGCCGGTTCCTTTGTGATCGGAATTGGGTTTGCGGCAGGCTGGTCGCCCTGTATTGGTCCCATGCTAACAGCTATTATCGCTTTGGCGGCAGTAGAGCATCACATTTGGTTCAAGCTGATTACAGGCTATGCGCTTGGCTTTGCGATTCCATTTTTTGTATTAGCTTTGCTGGCAGGCTCTGTTCGACTATCCTCTCGCTATACCTCCATCCTAATCAAAACAGGTGGCATACTACTTGTTATCACTGGCATTTTACTGGTAACAGATCATATGACTGATGTAACGCTATTTTTACAACGGATTACCCCAGATTGGATGCTAGTTATGTGAAATATTCAATACGACTTAAAGGGAAATGTTCAAAAATGCGCTCTGTGATAAACTCTCGTAGTGCATTTTGCTGTTCATCGGGATAAACATATTTGTTTTGTCCCCAGCGGCCCCATTTTTTCTTGCGTTTCTCTATGTCCATCTCCAGCTTGGTTTTCGGATACCGTTTCTCGATGACAGCTTTGGATGTTTTGGTGAAGCGATGCTGAATTAATTCGAACGTCAAATCTTTTGTAGCATGCTCGGGTAAGGTTTCTCCCAATTTGCGCAGCAACTCGCCGTAGCCTTCTTCCCAGCCGTCATACCAGATGATGGGTGCAATGATGAACCCCAGTGGATAACCGGCTCGTGCGATTTTGCCCGCGGCTTCAATACGTTCCTCGAAGCGTGAAGTTGCAGGTTCAAACTGTTTAATTACATAATCGGAATTAATGCTAAAGCGGATGCGAGTATGACCATTATGTTTAATATCCAGCAATGGATCAACATGATGATATTTAGTAACAAAACGCAGACGACCAAATTCCTCATCTGCCATGAAACGAATCAAGTCTCCAAGCGTTCCGGTGATATGCTCCAAACCAACCGGATCGGAGGTACAAGCTGCTTCAAAACGGGTAATTTCAGGCGCACGCTCCTCGATATAAGCTTTAGCTGCTGATAAGATATCGTCAGTGTTGACATATACACGAATATACGGTTTTGCTCCCAAGGTTGTTTGTAAATAACAGTAGTGACAGTGCCCCATGCAGCCAGTCGAAATGGGGATAGCGTATTCGGCAGAGGGCTTGGATTGGTCAAAAGTCAACGTTTTACGGATACCGACTACCAAAGTTTTTTTTGCCATTCGGTACTTTTCAACTTCAGTTTCACCTGGTAAATTGGTAATTCGGTTGTGAGAGGTAGTCATCCGATACGGAATATCCTTGGCTTTAACCCAATCCATAATACGCTGGCCCTTGGGATAATTCAGTGCGTCTGGCTCGAAAAACACCAGGTCAGGCAAAAATGGCTTGGTTCCTCTGGTTTGGACAGGAGTACGCTCAAGCGTAGACATGGCTAACGCTCCTTTCGAAATAAATCCACAGTGCTCTGGTGTCCAACTTTAACATTTTGCCGCAGAAATAAACGATACAGGACGACGATATTAGTGTGCCCGGCTTAAATTGAACAAATCGTGGCAATAGCTGTGAGTGAAGGGATGAGACTTGCCAATGGGCAATGATAACATGTATCATTACATAGTAGGTTTAACGCAGGAAATGAAGGCGGTAAGCGCCCGTTCAATAACAGAAAAGAGGGAAACAAGTGCCAACGCCAAGCATGGAAGATTATTTGGAACGCATTTACCAACTGATTGATGAGAAGGGCTATGCTCGTGTCTCGGATATCGCAGAGGGGTTAGAGGTGCATCCTTCGTCTGTCACCAAAATGATTCAGAAGTTGGATAAGGACGATTATCTTGTATATGAGAAGTATCGGGGACTGATTTTGACACCGAAAGGGAAAAAGGTCGGCAAACGGTTGGTTGATCGCCATCAGTTATTAGAGCAATTTCTGGATATGATTGGGGTTGACAAGGACCTGATATATAAAGATGTGGAAGGTATTGAGCATCATCTGAGCTGGGATTCCATCACCCGTATCGAAACATTGGTCGAATATTTTCGCCGGGATGAAGATCGCTTGCGCCAGCTTCATGACATACACAAGGAATTGAGTGGAGATTCCTAAAAGCATCTGTCCTTACGGACGATGCTTTTTTATTTGTCCCGACCGCAACAAATATCCGGTTATTAGCGTCTATCCATTATATAGCAGGACAAGATAGGGGTTAAAATTAACAGGGTTAGCGGAGGATTGTAATAATATGAATCGAAAGAAAATAGTGGCGTTGGCTACAGGTCTACTCTTAGCAGTGCAGACTGCCATCGTTCCTGGAGTTCAAGCAGCTCCAACTGGTGATATTGAAATTATATTGGACGGACAGTCCCTGCAAAGTGACGCGTCACCGTATATTGTACAGGGAGCCAATGTTACGATGGTTCCTTTGCGAGTGATTAGTGAGGGATTGGGCGCTCAGGTCAACTGGTCAGAATCGTCCGGTACGGTAACGATTACAGCACAGAACAAAAATATATCTATGGAGAACGGTGCAAAAAGCGCTACGGTGAATGGCAAGTCAGTTGGACTGGATGCATCTGCACGTATGACAAGCGGGAGAGTCATGGTGCCACTGCGTTTTGTTGGGGAAGAGTTGGGATTAAAAGTAGATTGGCAAGCTTCAGAGCGAGTCATTACGTTAAGCAGTGGTAAGGAAGGTGTCTCTACTGGCGGGGACACTTCTGCGGGAAGCAGCGGCTCCATATCAGATACGTCTGCATCTAGCAATCAGGATAGTGTAAGTACAGATCAGGGAGCTATCGATGATGAGCAGGCGGTTGTCACTTCACCGTCAACGTCTACTAGTGAGGAGGGTTCAAGTTCTTCGCAGGCAAATGTTGTTCAGGTAAAGGCTTCAACTTCCATGCGTGGAGCATGGATTTCTACCATTAATGGAGATTGGCCTTCTTCCGCTGCCCGAAGCAGCTCCGAGAAGCAAAAGCAGGAGTTTACTAAAATGCTCGATGATTTGCAGGGGATGGGCATCAATGCGGTATTTGTTCAGGTTCGTGCCAGCGGTGATGCGCTCTATCCCTCGAGTCTCGTACCATGGAGCAAGTATTTGACCAACACCCAAGGTAAAAATCCAGGCTATGATCCCTTGAAATTTATGATTAGCGAATCGCATAAGCGAGGGATGGAATTTCATGCTTGGTTTAATCCATTCCGTGCGAATTCTACAGGAACAACCAGCGGTTTGGCTGCAAACCATGTGGCTAATCAACACCCGGACTGGATTGTTAAGAATGGTAGCCAATTATACATCAATCCAGGAATTCCGGCTGCACGTCAGCATGTCATTGCGGCGATTATGGAGGTCGTGAACGGATATGATATTGACGGCGTGCATTTGGACGATTATTTTTATCCTTACAGCGGGACTTTTGATGATGATACGACCTTCAAAGCATATAATGCCAACAAAATCTCTAACAAGGGCGACTGGCGGAGAGATAATGTGAACAGTTTTGTCCGCGATTTGGGCAAAAGTATTCATGGCAGCAAGTCTAAAGTTCAATTTGGAATTAGTCCTTTTGGGGTATGGCGTAACAAATCTCAGGATTTAACGGGTTCAGACACGAAGGCAGGCGTTACAGCGTACGATACGACGTTTGCGGATGTAAGAACCTGGATTAACAAAGAATGGATTGATTATATAGCTCCACAAATTTACTGGAGTATCGGTTTCCCGGCGGCGGGATATGACAAGCTTGTCGCATGGTGGTCCAATGAGGTCAAAAACACAGATGTTAAGCTGTATATCGGTCATTCTCCGTATAAGATCGGCACCCCTGAAAAGGGCTGGCAAACGGCTCAAGAGCTAATTAAGCAGCTTGAACTGAACGAAAATTATAAACAGGTCAGAGGCGATATTTACTTTAGTGCACAGCATTTGCGTAAAAATCCATACGGACTCATTCAGCTTCTTCAAAATTATTATCAAATGTGATATAAATTGGATCATATAGGTTCTATTTGGGCCTCCGTTCTCATACATAAGCAGTAGAACTGCTTACTCCCAAGAGAACGGAGGTTTTTTGATCTATGCTGATCAATGCTGTGTTCCAGGGTGGAGGGGTTAAGGGAATTTCGCTGGCGGGTGCAGTTAAGGCTGCGGAGGAGCATGGAATTGTATTCAATCGTTTGGCAGGTACATCATCAGGTTCTATTGTAGCTGCTTTATTGGCGGCGGGATACTCTGCGGATGAAATGAAAGCCGTAATTGAGAAAACCCCCTTGGTCAAGTTGTTACGACGTTCTCCAGTGTTCAATATTAAGTGGGTTGGACCAGCAGCTCGTATCTTTCTTAAAAAAGGGCTCTACTCAGGGGAGGCACTGGAGCACTGGGTACGTGAGCTGTTACGAGCTAAGGGAGTGCGTACGTTCGCGGATTTACCTCCTGGAAAATTGCGCATTATTGCATCAGATATTACGAATGGACGCATTCTGGTGCTTCCTGAGGATATCAAACGTTTTGGTATCAATCCCTCTTCACTGGAGGTAGCTAAAGCCATTCGGATGAGCACAAGTATCCCTTATTTTTTTGATCCTGTTATGTTAAGGCTTGATTCTGCACTTGCCAAGGGAAAGACTTTTTCTCAGCAATTTGTATTTGTAGTTGATGGGGCTTTACTAAGCAATTTGCCTTTGTGGCTTTTTGATGAGCCTGTAAATGAACGTGAGGCCAAAACGATTCCAACGGTAGGGTTTCAAATGGTGGGCAAAACGGGTACGGAGACCAAAGTTTCTTATATACGGGGTCCATTGACCATGCTGCAGGCTATTTTTGATACCATGCTATCAGCACACGATGAGCGATATATTGAGCAGGAGAATCGGTATCGGACAATTAAGATTCCAACATTGGGTATACGCACTGCACAATTTAACATTTCTACAGAGCAAAGTGATTTGTTGTATGCTTCCGGTGTGCAGGCTGGGGATGCTTTTTTCCACAAATGGAGCATTACTTCTTACCAGCAGCAGTATAGCAAGTATCAATTGATGAAGGATACCATGTACGCTATGAAATAAACACTAACTCGCAGTTAAAGTTAATTTAAAAGGGTGTAAAAAAGGAGCCTCTTCCCGGTCATATTTGAATACGCGGGTGATGGCTCCTTTGTGCTACATTTTAAAGGATGTGATTATCATTAATGATATTTAGGTTGTTCTTCTTCATTTTTTCCCTTGGAACCCTCAATCACATGAAAAGGATACGCTTTGCGCTTGCCTGTAGTTTGCTGCTTACGTGCGTTGGCTGTTTTGGCCATGGTGCGCACAGAGGGTTTAATTTTGGGAGTACGGCTACGTTGTCCTGGCAGGTATTTGTATAGCAGAAATATAACTGCAAAAACAAGGACGGGAATTAGTAAACTTATGAGAAAGCCCCAGCTTCCTCTCCATAGCATATCCACAATTCCATATGCACCCAAAGCAAGGGTAAGCCAGAAAATAACGGCATGTCTGTTCATTATTCACTCATCCTTTCACAGGATCAAGGACCGGACTGTTGAAGGTCTCCTTTACAGGTACATTTTCCAACTCAGCATCCAATTCAAGCATACGCTTAAATGAGGCAATAGATACCTCCACTTGATCATCAGTCGGTTCTTTGGTGGTAAGTAGTTGCAACCACAGACCGGGGTAACCTAAATAACGAAGTACCGGAATTTCACGAAGGGCATTGGTTAGCTTGAGGAATTCAAAAGAAAGCCCCAGTACGATCGGAAGTAGTAAAAGCCGTTGCCCCATACGTTCCCATAGACTATCGTAGGTAAATAAGGAATAGACAAGCACCCCGATGATCACAGTCAGCATAATAAAGCTACTACCACAGCGGTAATGTAGACGACTGTATTTCTGTACATTGGCCGGAGTTAGTTCTTCCCCAGCTTCGAATGCAGTAATTACTTTATGCTCTGCACCGTGATATTGAAACAATCGTTTAATTAACGGAGTTTGGGAAATACCCCATAAATAAGCCAGTAACAGAATCAGCTTAATAGCTCCTTCGGCGAGGTTATGCAAAATTTGACTGTGAAACAAGCCGTCGAACAGGAAGTCTTCTACAACAACCGGAACGAGGGTTAACACAATTTTGCCGAACAAAAAGGAGATAATCCCGACTGCCGCTACACCGATCATCATACTCAGACTCCAGCGAGATTCTTCTTTTTTCTTTTGCTCAGCGCGTTCTTCCGGATCTACTTCATCATCAGCATACGCATCGGCTGAATAGTTTAAATGCTTGGTACCTTTGGCGCTGGAGTCGATGATGCTTACAATCCCCCGCAATAAAGGAATTCTGCGGAATTTGGATACCCAGGATTGCTCCTTGCGTGGTACTTCCAAATATGTGATTTCGCCAGTTTTGCGGCGAACTGCCGTGACATTGACACGCTTGCCGCCGAACATGACACCTTCAATGACTGCCTGACCGCCGTAGCTCACAGGCTTGGATGCTTGTGACAACCGTCTCACCTCTCTTAATACATGCTTTTTTGTATATTGTATCGAATTTGGAAGGGAATATCTAGTTAGATGAAACTGATGTAACCACAGGCTTATAAAAAAAGCATTTATGGAGCGTCAGACTGCTCACATAAATGCTAATCATTATAAAACCGAATGAATATTTGGAAACAACCTATTGCGTAATCGCCCCGACAACCTGGTCAACCAGCCCTTTTGAAGAGAGAGGGCCGCCAAATGTCCATGTCGTACCGCTCAGTGAATAGGTACGTTTTTCTTTAACGAAATTCAGACCGTTCCAAACCGAATTATTTTTCATAGGTGCACCGAAAACATTATCGTCCGGCTGCACAATATAGATAAAGTTGCTATCCTGAACGGCAGACAGAGCTTCAATGCCTACAGTTGAAAAGCCATACTGTTCAACTTTGCTCGGTTTCCAATCATTAATCATACCGATCTTCGCCAGTGTTGCCACGACGACTGAATTATCCGAAAACATACGGAGGCTGGCCGCATTTTGCGAAGTGAAAGCCTGTGTCAGTATATAATGATAATCCGACTTGCCAGCAGCGGCGAGCTTTTCTTTGGCTTCAGCATAATGCTGGTCCAGTTCGGCAAGCACCTGCTTAGCTTTTTCTTCTTTTCCAAGAGCGACTGCGATGCTATTAAAAATTTCTATCATTTTATCATGATCGTAGCCGTTACCATCGTTCAGATTATATTCGATCGTCGGAGCGATGGCCTTGAGTTGATCATAGATAGCTTCATTCCCATCAACATTGGAAATGATCAGATCCGGCTTCAATGCAGCAATCGCCTCCAGGTTCGGCTCGTTACGCGTACCGACATCGACCACGCTGCTGTCCAGAGCCGCCTCCGGTGTCACATACACCTTGTAGTTGGCATTGTCAGCATTACCAACCGGCTGAACGCCCAATGCAATCAAATCCTCTGTAAATGTCCATTCCAGTACTACGACACGCTGTGCGGGCTTGTTGAGCGTGATCTCACCACGATTATGCTTTACCGTCACAGGACCGGTCGCTGTGTCAGTCGGTTTGCTACCCGACGTGGGTGCCTGATCTTTATCCGATGCTTTGTCGGCTGCTCCGCAACCTGCCAAAGTGAGCGTAAAAACCATTAATAATAAAATGCCAATGAGTCCCTTTTTCATAGAAGCATTCTCCCGTATATATGTTTTTAGAAAATGATAATGATTATCATTTTCATCATTATATTATGATAGAGGATTGAAATTTTGTCAATGCAAAAAACGGGTCCGAACGCTTAACTGGTAAGCTGCTATTATTCTGCATTCCGGTTCATTGTTAAAATATCCTCCTTTTGAGCATACTACCTAGCAAAATGGGAATGCAGAATCCCATGGAAGTACATGCATCTTCGATTGCAATAGTCTTTACCATGAAAAAAGTTTGCATCTTGAAAGGGGATTAAACAACATGAGTGAAACCTACTCTATACCCAAGATAGGCCATGAACAGGAACAGTCTCGCGAATCTCAGGATCAACGTAATCATAACGACAGTGGTGGAGGCAGACAGCAGTCAGGCAAAATACATACGCCTCTCATTCCTTTTGCACTTGAGTTGGGTTTTTTTGCGGGTGTGCTCTGGGGATTGCTGCGCTGGCTGTTTTATAAGTTGCACTTTACGGTAGTAGCGCCTGGCTTTCTCGCAGAGCCTTTTTTCAAGCATTCGTTTATGAACACCATGGCGGGGCACCTGGTAGGGCTACTGTTTTTTATTGCATTATCCGTCGTAGCTTCACTGGTGTACACTCTGTTGCTGCGCAGATTTAAGGGTCCTTTACCCGGAATTGTATATGGCCTGATTTGGTGGGTTGTTTTATTTGTATTAACAGGTCCTAAGCTAGGGATGATGAATCCTCCTAATCGGTTAACATGGAATTCCTTATATACGGAAATTTGTGTGTTTATGCTGTGGGGACTATTTATCGGATATACGGTTGCTGTCGAGTATACGGATGAAAGAAAGCGCGAGCCTGAGAAAGCTGAGGGCTGAACGTAACAAAAACTTCTCAAGCGCCTATTCCCTGTGTTAAAATAGCATTTGGTTATTTGACAGAGGGGAGCGGAATGAAAGATGAAGAATGACCGGGTGTTAAAGCTGCGGCAGGCGCTGGGCGAGCATAATCTGCGGGCTATGCTAATTACTAGCCCTGTCAATCGTCGATATTTGACAGGCTTCACAGGTTCGGCGGGTTATGTGCTGATTACGGAATCCCATAGCTATTTGCTGACTGACTTTCGCTATATGACGCAAGCGACCGAACAAGCCGAAGGCTTCACGGTGGTGCAGCACGCTGCACAGGTCATGGAAACGGTGAAAGAATTGCTGTCTTCCCATCAGATCAGCGAAACAGGCTTCGAGCAAGATGCGGTAACTGTTGCGACGCATAAAGCTTATAGCGAAGATTTGTCACCTATTTCACTGGTTCCGGTGTCGGGCATTGTGGAGAAGTTAAGAGTGTACAAGGATGCAGAAGAGCTGGAAGTGATGCAGCGGGCAGCGGATTTGGCAGATGCTACATTTGCGCACATTTTACCTTACATCAAGCCAGGTGTCAGCGAGCGTGAGCTGGATCTGGAAATGGAATTCTTCATGCGCAAGCAGGGAGCTACATCCTCTTCATTTGACACAATTGTGGCTTCCGGGGTTCGTTCGGCATTGCCCCATGGCGTAGCCAGTGCTAAGTTAGTACAAGCAGGCGAGCTGATTACGTTTGATTTTGGTGCGTTGCTGGATGGCTATTGCTCTGATTTGACACGTACAGTGGCTACACAAGGGGATTTGGCGCCCCAGTTGCGCGAAATCTACGATATTGTACTTAAGGCGCAGCTTCACGCACTCGAACATATTAAGCCGGGCATGACAGGCCGTGAAGCGGATGCACTGACCCGGGATATTATTGCGAGCCATGGCTATGGAGACAATTTCGGGCACAGTACAGGTCATGGTCTGGGTCTTGAAGTACATGAATCTACACGTCTGTCGAAGGTGAGTGATGATATTCTGGAGCCGGGTATGGTGGTAACGGTCGAGCCAGGTATCTATGTCCCTGGATTGGGCGGTGTACGGATCGAGGATGATATCGTTATTACAGATAGCGGCATCAAAGTATTAACACATTCGAGCAAAGAATTTACAGTCGTTTAATAACGATAACAGTCCTGTAGGAGGGGTATTTTAGTGATTAACGTTAATGATTTTAAAACAGGTTTGACCGTCGAGGTAGACGGAGATATTTTTACGGTGCTGGATTTCCAACACGTAAAACCGGGTAAAGGTGCTGCATTCGTACGCTCCAAGTTGAAAAACTTGCGTAACGGTAACACCGTTGAACGTACATTCCGTGCGGGTGAAACGATCGGTCGGGCACAAATCGAAAATCGTGGTGTATCTTATCTGTACGCTAGTGCAGACGACCATACATTCATGGATAATGAAACATATGATCAATTCACATTGTCCAGCGATCAACTGAAATGGGAGCTTAACTTCCTGAAAGAAAACATGAATGTAAATATCGTCAGCTATAACGGCGAAATTCTGGGTATTAACCTGCCTACAAGCGTGGAACTGAAAGTAATCGAAACAGAGCCAGGCATTAAAGGTAATACGGCTACAGGTGCTACCAAAAATGCCAAACTGGAAACGGGTTTGAATGTTCAAGTTCCTTTGTTCATTAACCAAGATGACGTATTGTTGATTGATACACGTGACGGCAAATACATGTCTCGCGCATAAAATTTGCAACTTTTAGATTTCCTCTGTCCTTGTTAAGGGCAGGGGATATTTTTATAAGCACTAATATTAAAAAACATTGGCTCCACACAGCACTTTCGTATTATACTGAACTAAAGTTATGCCGCAGGATGTCACGTTCAGTCGTTTGGTGCCATCTCAAGGTTACATACTGTTGAGTCTGAGGGAGTGAATATCGTTGTCTTTGTATGTCATGAAATTCGGAGGCAGTTCCGTCGGTGACACGGAGCGCATGAAGCGCGTGGCAAAACGCGTTGTTGAGAAACAGAGTGAAGGGCATCAATGTGTAGTGGTTGTTTCCGCAATGGGAGACACGACAGACGAACTGATTGACCAGGCCAAATTGTTGAATGAGCAGTTGCCTGCACGTGAGTTGGATATGTTGATGACGACAGGTGAGCAAATTTCAATCGCCTTATTGTCGATGGCTATTCAGCAGTTGGGTCATGAAGCGGTATCGTTTACGGGATGGCAGGCTGGTTTCCGTACTGAATCTGACTTTGGTCGAGCACGGATTACGGACATTCAACCTCAGCGTGTGCTGGATGCACTGAGCAGCAACAAGATCGTTGTTGTAGCTGGTTTCCAAGGGATGTCTGCAGAGGGAGACATTACGACGCTGGGACGTGGTGGCTCTGATACGACGGCCGTTGCGCTGGCGGCGGCGATTCAAGCGGATGCTTGCGAAATTTACACGGATGTGGACGGTATATATTCAACAGATCCACGGATCGTAAAAGTGGCTCGTAAGCTAAAAGAAATTTCTTATGATGAAATGCTGGAATTAGCCAATCTGGGTGCAGCTGTATTGCATCCTCGTGCGGTAGAATATGCCAAACATAACCGGGTACCGTTGATTGTGCGGTCCAGTTTTAACCATAATGAAGGAACGGTCGTAAAGGAGGATGCAGTAATGGAACAGGGCGTTGTAGTCAGTGGGATTGCATATGATAAAAATGTAGCAAGAATCAGTATTTTGGGCGTCGCCGATATCCCCGGTGTACTGGCGAAAGTATTCGGAACACTGGCGGCAGCTAAAATTGATGTTGACATTATTGTACAGAGCGGGGTCGAAGCTGGTAAAGCGGATTTCTCCTTTACAGTAGCTCTGACGGATCGTGAAGCAGCACTGAAGACGCTGGAAGGTATTCGCGGAGAGCTTCCATACCGTGAAGTAACGTCTGAGGAAAATCTGGTGAAGGTATCCATTGTAGGTGCAGGAATGGTTAGCCATCCAGGTGTTGCTGCGCAAATGTTTGCCGTACTGGCAGAGCAAGGCGTTAGCATTAAAATGGTAAGCACATCTGAAATCAAAGTATCGTGTGTAATTGAAGCGGGTAAGCTTCATGAGGTTATTCAGGCGTTGCATACAGCTTATAACCTGGACACCGAGGAGCAAGCGTTTGTGGGTGGACCGCAAGACCGTCGTTAATAACTGCAACGTGATCTAGACATGAATATGTCTAATGTGAACGATGCTATGACAGGTAAAGGTTGACACATTATAAGTCCTCTATTTATAGTTTGATAAATCATAGAATACAGCAGTAGGTTAAGAGGTTGTTCCATCAGTGAGAGTTAGACTGAGGGGCAGCCTCTTTTTTGCTGAATCTATCTTTTCTACCCAAGGGTATCCCTTAGCCGACAAGGCTTTGAGAGGCCCTTTTTTATTTGTGCGAATTAGAGAATGGTGCTTTAACAAGCGGGGGAAAGGTCTGTTGAGCGTTGATAGGAGTTAGCAAAAGTTTGCCTAGGCTTTCAATATATTTTCGGCATAAAAAGCGAGAGTCAACCATAGACTTGTCTTAAAGAAAAAGGACAACTGTGAGGGGGCGGCATCGGTATGGAATGGCTGGAGTTATTTCCTGAACCGTTGCACGGTATACTCGGAAGGCTTCCGGAAACGGTATTTAAGCAACTGGAAGAAATCCGGGTTAGGGAAGGAAGACCGTTGGAAATTAATGCAAATGGTGATCATCATTTTGTAACGTCTGCGGGTCGGCTGACTTTGAACCATGTAGAAGCCTATAAGCCTGACCGTGAGGATGCCCACCGACTGCTGGATTTTATCAGCAATCATTCCCTGTATACCATGGAAGAGGAGCTTCGTAAAGGGTTTATTACGATCCCTGGCGGTCATCGTATTGGCTTGGCAGGGAGAACCGTACTCAACCGAGGACGAGTGGAACATTTGAGGGATATAAGCAGCTTTAATGTAAGAATTGCTCGTGCAATTCCCGGCATAGCTGATCGGATATTGCCTTATGTAGCAGATCGAATGTCCGGGAAAATCCGGCACACCCTCATTTTGTCCCCTCCTCAGCATGGCAAAACGACACTGCTTAGGGACTTGGCTCGGCAACTCAGTTACGGAGGGATGGAAAGCAATGGGGGGCGACGGAATGGACTCAAGGTAGGCATTATAGACGAACGCTCTGAGATCGCTGGCAGTCACAAAGGTATCCCCGGTTTTGATGTCGGGCCTCGCACCGATGTATTGGACGGATGTCCGAAAGCAGAAGGCATGATGATGATGATCCGCTCGATGTCACCGGATGTCCTCATTGTTGATGAAATCGGACGACCGGAAGATGCGGAGGCGGTGCGCGAAGCGCTTCATGCAGGCATTGCAGTCATTGCTTCCGCACATGGTCGCGATGTGGCTGAAATGGCGACCCGGCCTGCTTTTGCTGGATTAACTACAGGGCAAGAGCTGTTTCAACTCTACGTCATGCTGGAGCGGACGAGCCGGGGCGTCTCATTCCGGCTGGCAGATGCCAAGCAACGCAGGATTACACTGCCTGGAGAAGGGCAGAATGGGGGCATCTCCTATGCTTAAGTTGCTGGGTGCCGCCCTGGTTATACTGGCCGCTACGCTGGCAGGCTGGCAGCGGGCAAGGCAGTTTGCGATGAGGCCGCGGCAAATCAGGGAGTTGATTCTTGCGCTGCAAAGACTGACCACCGAGGTTTCCTACGGGGTGTCTCCGCTACCAGATGCTTTCGCCAAGACAGGAGAGCCCTTGCGAGAGCCGCTGCGCACTCTGTTTCAGCAAGCCTCACGGTGGATGCACCCCTCTTTTGGCCTGACTGCCAGAGAAAGCTTGCATAAAGCCATTGAAGACTCGTGGAGCCGTTCCTCTATGAAGCAAGCCGAGAAGGAAGCGATGCGGCAGCTTGCTTACAGTCTTGGAACCAGCGACCGTGAAGACCAGATCAAGCACATTGCGCTGACCATCCAGCAGTTATCCCATGAGGAAGCGCAGGCGCAGGCAGATCAGGTGAGGTACGAGCGTATGAGCAGGAGCCTGGGACTGCTGATCGGAGCATTGATCGTCATTTTGATCTATTAGCGGGGTGCTCGAATGAATTTAGAAGTGAACGCGATTTTCCAGATTGCCGGAATTGGCATTATTATCGCTATGATTCATACCGTATTAAAGCAAATGGGCAAAGAAGACATGGCCCACTGGGTAACGGTCATCGGTTTCGTCGTGGTCCTGTTCATGGTGGTGCGAATGCTGGATAACCTTCTGCAAGAGATCAAATCTATCTTTCTTTTTCAGTAGGTGGACACATGGAAATCATTCAGGTGGTGGGCTTCGCCCTCATTGCCACAGTCCTCATTTTAGTCATTAAGGAACAGAAGCCGATGTTTGCCTTTTTGATTGCAACAGCTGCGGGAATCGTCATTTTTTTGCTGCTGATTGGCAAGATCGGATCTGTGGTTTCTGTACTGGAGCGACTGGCTCGGTCTTCGGGCATGGATATGATCTATTTTAAAACCGTATTGAAAATAATCGGTATCGCTTATATTGCTGAATTTGGAGCGCAAATCGTTCGGGATGCAGGACAAGACGGGATTGCTTCCAAAATTGAGCTTACTGGAAAGGTACTCATTATGGTGCTCGCAATCCCGATTATCAGCATTATTATTGATACCATTCTGAAGCTGATGCCCGCCTGAGGGGGTGATGCCATGAAAAGGCTAGGGGGCATGCCGAATCTCAAAGTAATTGCGATGTTGTTGCTATGTCTTTGGTGTGCCTCAGCTGCGGTCCTCTTTGCAGATACACCGACTAACGAATGGATCAGACAGCAGGCGGAGCAAATGCCCAAAGATGAAGTAGAACATTATTGGGACGGGCTCATGCAGGAATACGGCGGATTTTTCCCTGATCAGAAAACGCCTTCCTTCATGGACATGCTGCTTCCAGGCGGTGAAGGATTCAGCATAAAGGGTGTATTGAGCGCTATAGCTGATTTTTTCATCCATGAAATCCGAGTAAATGCCAAGTTGCTCGTCACCATCGTCATGCTCAGCATTATGAGTATGGTGCTGGAAACGCTGCAAAGCGCTTTTGAAAGCAAACAGGTCAGCAAAGTGGCCTACGCTATCGTATACATGGTCATTATCATTCTGGCGATTAATAGCTTTAGTGTAGCGATTGGTTATGCCAAAGAAGCGATTGATAGCATGATTCACTTCATGATGGCAATGTTGCCCTTGTTGTTTACCATGTTAGCCTCGATGGGGAACGTCGTAACAGTTTCGGTGACCCACCCGCTGATTGTATTTATGATCAACACAGTCGGAACAGTCATTCATACGCTGGTTTTCCCGCTACTGTTCTTCTCGGCTGTGCTGTACTTGGTCAACTCGCTGACGGGCAAATACAAACTGACCCAGCTAGCCGATCTGATGCGGAACGCTGGAGTAGCAGTGCTGGGAGTGCTGCTGACCATATTTCTGGGAGTCATTTCGGTACAAGGCTTGACTTCGTCAGTTACTGACGGATTAACGATCCGCACAGCCAAATATATTACAGGTAGCTTTGTTCCGGTGGTCGGCAAGGCGTTGGCAGATGCGACAGATACAGTCATTTCGGCTTCGCTGCTCGTTAAAAATGCCATTGGTCTGGTAGGAGTCATTATTATATTGTTCCTGTGCGCCTTTCCCGCCCTCAAGATTCTGACACTGGCTCTCATTTATAAAGTGACAGCAGCGATCATGCAGCCTTTGGGTGATACGCCTATCGTGGAATGTCTGGATGCAATCGGCAAGAGCATGATTTATGTTTTCGCGGCGCTGGCGGCAGTGGGATTAATGTCTTTCCTTGCGATTACAGTCATGCTCGCAGCAGGCAATATGACGGTCATGATGAGGTGAACCAATGCATGTAAACCAACAAGGGGGGAGGGGAGTGAAGTGACCTGGCTGGGAGGCTGGCTTAAGGAACTGGTGCTAATCGTGTTGCTGGCTTCTTTTGTCGATATGATCTTACCGAGCCGATCTATGGAAAGGTATGTCAAACTCGTTCTCAGCCTGCTTATTTTGCTGACGTTGCTGTCTCCGGTCGTGCGCTTACTGAGTAGCAGCCCCTCCGAGGTTCTAGGGCGAGCATTGGATCTTCAACGTCAGGCTGAGACAGGCAAGAGGGAACCGACATTGGAGGAGATTTTAGCAAAAGGCAGCCAGTTGAAGCAACAGCAAGAACAAAGCTCCATGCAATGGGCGGGCAAAGAGGTAGCTAAGGAAATGAAAGGACAGTTGGAACAATATACTGGGTTAGCAATTCAGTCGGTCCAGGTTACCCTTGCAAAGATTCAACAGAAGGAATCGGAGCTGGAGGCAGGAACGGGTGTCCAGTCGGTAGTGGTCAAATTGGCAGAGCAGCAGCCAGAAAAAGAAAAGAACAACACAGACGTCTCGCCTGGTGCAGATGCCAAGCCGATAATGGTGGAGCCTGTAGCCGAAAAGACAGTGAATATTCGTGTGGAACCGACACATACAAAAAATTCAGAACTTAATGAAGGAACGCGAGAAGAAGATCGTAATCCTGATAAAACTGCTGAGGACGGAAAGCCAACGGATACGAAAGCTTTTGGCTTAATTACAGGACTTCTACGTGAAAAATGGGGGATAGACAGCAAAAATGTTCAGGTGGTTTCTTCGCAGGATGGAACACATGAATGGTAACAGGAGGTGAGCAGAAATGAGCAAATGGCTGAAAAAGCTGGAGCAATGGCTGGGTGGAGGGGCGGATGGGGCGAAAAGATTCAACTCATTTCGTTGGCTGCTTATACTCGGCCTTATCGGTGTAGCGATCATGCTTTTTAATTCATTCGTTAATGTGAAAAAGGTTGATCCAGAAAACGTAGGCCGTGAGCCGCCTGGCGTGATGAAAAATGAGCCTACGTTAGAGACAACAACAGGTGAAGAAAGTTCCTTTGCCGGGATCGAGAAGGTTTTTGAGGACAATATGAAACAGATGCTGGAGCAGATTGTTGGCGTAGGAACCGTCGATGTCATGGTTACGGTAGATTCCACCGAAGAAGTTATCGTTCAACGCAATGTAAAGGACATGCAGGAAGAGAACAACGAGACGGACGCCAATGGCGGACAACGGCACACTACTCAATATACACGTGATGGCGAGATTGTAACCTATGAGTCATCAGGTGGCCAGCACACCCCGATTGTGACAAAAAAAGTAAAACCGCAGGTGAGGGGAGTGCTTGTTGTGGCTATGGGGGCAGAAAACCCTACAGTGAAGCAGCTAATTGTCGATGCTGTACAGAAGGGACTAAATGTACCTTCCTACAAAATTTCAGTCGTACCGCGCAAGCAGGGATAATTTGGGATTTAGGAACAAAGAAGTTTATATTTTAAACCATTAATGAATATGGAGGACGGAACATGAATAATAAAAGACAAACCGTTTGGCTGGTGTCCATGCTGAGTTTAATGGTCGTGCTGTCTGCGTATTATTTGTTTACAGAGGACTCAAGCCCTGCCAATCCACCAGTAGCCGATAGCGAGCAAGTGAGCAAGGTTAAGCAGGATGCCGCACAGGAAGCAACGACGAAGGCAGAGGAACAATTGAACGAACTGAAGGTAAATGAAGTAGTGACGAATGGAGAAGTAACTGATGGAGCATCAGCAACTTCCACAAAATCGGATACGGCTTCCACAACTGACCCAGCAACAGAAAACTCAAAAGGCGATAAAGATACGGCAGCTACCCCTACTACTGAATCAGCGACATCCGATCAAAAAACAACTGTGACTAAGACGGACGCGACAGCACAAAGTGACGATAAAACAGCCTCTACAGCCAAAACCGACCAGCAGGTACTGGATCAAGTGGCAACCGATCAAGCTGCCCAACCTACAGCAGCAGCTGTGATTGACAACTATTTGCTGGAACGGGACGTGGAAAATCAGAAGAAAAATGATGAACTGACTACCGCAATGAACGACAGCACACCAAAGAAAGCCGCGGAGGCTCAAAAGGAATTACATGTACTTGAAGATAAGCAGGCTAAAATTACTGGAATTGAAGAAGAGCTTCAGCAGCAGTTCGCCAATGCGGTCGTCCGTGAGGAAGATGCTGATAAATACAAAGTAGTGGTTCTGAGTGAAAAATTGGATGCTAAGCAAGCGGTAACAATTGTTGATAAAGTCATGAAGGAACTGAACGTAACGCAGGATAAGATCAGTGTCCAGTATGTTACACAATAAGACAAAAAACGCGAAAAAGCCCGGATTTCTGCATTATTCCGGGCTCTTTCTATTTTTAATGATTGTGATATAATACATAAAGCTGTTTCAACAATGTAATCAGCAACCGGCAAAATGCTGAAGGAGTGATTAATAGAGATGTTTAAATTAAGCGAGATTAAGGAATTGATCAAGCTGGTGGATGAAACGTCTGTGCATGAGCTTGAAATTGAAAATGAAGGAACTCGCCTGTTGATCCGAAAACCTGGCAAAAGCGAGATCGTTACGGTACAGGCTCCTGTGGCAACACCTACTTATGCAGTGGCACCACAAGCTGTTATTCCAAATCCACAAGTACAGTCCGATGTTGGACCTGCAACTGCTGGGGAACCGAGGGAATATGCAAGCAATCTACATAAAATCGTATCTCCGATGGTAGGAACTTTCTATAGTTCTTCATCCCCGGATACGGCTCCGTATGTGAGTATTGGCAGCAAAGTGGGCGAAAAAACAACGGTATGTATCATTGAAGCGATGAAGCTGATGAATGAGCTGGAAGCTGAAGTGAAGGGCGAAATTGTGGAAATTTTGGCCGAAAACGGACAGTTGGTCGAGTATGGCCAGCCATTGTTCCTTGTGAAACCGGAGTAAAGAGCTTGTTTGAACCCTCTTTTGAGGGTTCGGCAAGACTGCTCCCAGGGAGGTAAAGTCATGACATTTCAAAAAGTATTGATTGCAAATCGTGGAGAAATTGCGGTTCGTATCATTCGCGCTTGCCGCGAGATGAATATTTCGACAGTTGCCGTATATTCGGAAGCTGACAAGGATTCGTTACATGTGCGTCTCGCAGATGAGGCTTACTGTATCGGACCGACGCTATCTAAGGACAGCTACCTTAATTTTACGAACCTGATGAGCGTTGCTACATTGACTGAATGTGATGCCATTCATCCAGGTTACGGATTTTTGGCGGAAAACGCAGACTTCGCTGAAATTTGCGAATCGTGTAATATTACGTTTATTGGTCCTTCTCCTGAAGCCATTAACAAAATGGGAGATAAGGCCGTAGCCAAGCAGACCATGAAGGATGCCGGAGTTCCGGTTATTCCGGGTTCAGACGGGCTGGTTGAGGATTTGCAGGATGCGATCAGCATCGCACGTGATATCGGATATCCGGTAATTATCAAGGCCACAGCAGGTGGCGGAGGTAAAGGTATTCGTATCGCCGAAGATGAGGATAACCTTATTCAGCAAATCACTACCGCTCAGCAGGAGGCGCAAAAAGCATTTGGCAACGCGGGTGTGTACCTAGAAAAATATTTGACCGGTATGAAACATGTGGAAATACAGATCATAGCGGACAAGCATGGTAATGTTGCCCATTTGGGCGAACGGGACTGCTCTGTGCAGCGTCGTCGTCAGAAGTTGTTGGAGGAAGCACCATGTCCTGTAATATCGCAGGATGTTCGTGAAGAAATGGGTCAGGCAGCTGTTCGTGCAGCTTTGGCCGTTCAATACTCTGGTGCAGGTACTCTCGAATTTTTGCTCGGCCCGGACAATAATTTCTATTTCATGGAAATGAATACACGTATTCAGGTAGAACATCCCGTAACAGAAATGATTACCGGTGTAGACCTGATTAAGGAAATGATTTCTGTCGCTGAAGGACATCCGCTTTCCTTTACGCAGGAAGAAGTCACCATCAATGGTTGGGCGATAGAATGCCGTATTAACGCTGAGGACCCGGATCGCAATTTTATGCCTGCACCGGGTAAAATCGGATTTTATCTGCCTCCAGGCGGTCCTGGAGTACGGGTAGACAGCGCAGCATATCCAGGTTATAGCATTCCTCCTTATTATGACTCTATGATCGCCAAGCTGATTGTGTGGGCACCTACACGGCAAGATGCAATTGCCAAAATGAAGCGGGCTTTGTCTGAGTTTGCTATTGAGGGCATACCCACAACGATTTCTTTTCATCAGCGCTTGCTAGAGCATCCGACCTTTATTAGAGGCGATTTTGATATTAAATTTTTGGAGGAAAACGAAGTTTAATCGGTATATTTCCTCAGTTTGTCATAATGAACGCCAAATGATATAGTATGGATAATAAGTGAGCATGTCTGCTTTGAAATCCAAAGCTGGAATGAAACTTATTTTGACCGAAAGGTGTTGAAGGTATGAGCACAGTGCCAACCGAATTCGAACGTACAGAAATTGGGGAGATTCAAATTGCCCCAGAAGTTATTGAAGTCATTGCCGGACTGGCTACCGTTGAGGTACCAGGCGTAGCGGGAATGAGTGGCGGATTTGCTGGTGGGTTTGCCGAACTGCTAGGCCGCAAAAATTTATCTAAAGGTGTAAAAGTGGAAGTCGGACAGCGTGAAGCTGCTGTAGACGTCTCCGTCATTATTGAGTACGGTAACCGTCTGCCTGAGGTGGCTGCTGCTATTCAGCATAATGTTAAGCGTTCGATTGAGAACATGACAGGTCTTAACGTTGTTGAAGTGAACGTGCAAATTCATGATGTTCAATTCAAAAATGCCGAAAAAGTAGAAGAGCCGGAAGTGCTGGGCGCCGGACGGGTTAAATAGAGCGATACTTTGTACAAACCCCCGACCCTTATGGGTCGAGGGTTTACTCTAATTTAAGGAGGCTGTGCGTTTCGTGGCTAAAGTTATGGACAGACTTCTGCTGTTCTTGTACAGCTTAAGTATCGGAATTATTTCCATTCTCGCCATCCTCCTCCTGAGCGGGGCCATTCCGTATGTTTTAAGTATTGAGGATGAGCGAGTGGTGTGGTTTACCAGCCTGATTATTGCAGGGGTTCTGTTGTTATTGAGTCTTCGTTTTTTTTATATCTCTATTCGACGGAACCAAACCGTACAGCATTCTATTGATCAACGAACGGAATATGGTGACATTCAGATTTCAGTGGACACCATTGAAAATCTGTGCCTCAAAGCAGCTTCCCGATTTCGCGGGATGCAGGATTTGAAAGCACGCGTTCGCGTGTTGGAATCGGGACTTGATATTACGATTCGGGCGGTTGTAGACGGGGAAAGCTCCATTCCGGTGTTAACCTCCGAGGTACAAAAGGGGGTACACGATCATGTGGAAGAAATTACAGGAATTCCTGTGTCCAATGTGTCGGTGTACATCGCTAATGTTTCTCAGTCACCCAGCTTTAAGAGTCGTGTGGAATAGAGGTGATTTTCCCTGATGCCCTGGAAAGAAATATGGGGAAGTTACAAGGGCCGGATCATGGGGATCACGGCTGGTATTTTTTTCGGTTTTATTTATTTGTGGGCAGGCTTTTGGAATATGTTGTTCTTTGCATTGATGGTGTTCATCGGATATACGCTAGGAAGACGTAGCGATTCAGCGCTTGGTTCATTTCTCCCTTGGAAGGAATGGGGCGATTGGTTGTCGCAGCGTTGGCGTCCTTTTAAATGAACCCTGTGATACGTGTTCTCCAAAATAGAGCTGTAGCTTCTTTGCGCCCAACGTTTTGGAGGATGCGTTCACAGGTTTTTTTGTGGAAATTGGTTAGAATGAAAAATAGATATAGGCAAGCGTAGGAGGCAGGGCATGAAAAGACGTCTGGCGAGGGAATTAGCGGTACAGAGTATGTACCATATGGAAATGAATGAAGTGGATGCGGCAGCAGCCGTGGACATGTTGCTTCAGGAAGCCGCTGAGGAAAACGAAGCGGAAGTTGTCGTTAAAGACGCGGCAGTGTTAAGAGCGTATGTTTTAGAGCATGTGCGGGGTACGTGGGAGCACAAGGAAGCCATTGATGGGCTGTTGGTGGATTATCTTAAAGGCTGGCAGATCAGCAGACTTTCACGTGTAGATCGTCAAATTTTGAGACTTGCGGCATATGAGATGATTTTCCGTGAGGATGTTCCAGCCAAGGTAGCTGTTAATGAAGCGATTGAGTTGTCGAAGCACTTTGGTACCGAGGAATCCGGTAAATTTGTTAATGGTGTACTGGGACGAGTGATTCAAGAACTGGAGCAATTGAAAGCACGTTTTTAAGTAGAGACTACTGAATCAGGTTGGAGAGTGGTTAAACATGTCAGCACCGATCATTGATGGTAAACAAATCTCTCAGGATATTCGCGCAAGCATTCAGCAAGAGGTCATTCGTCTGAAAGAGCACCGCTTTCAACCGGGACTGGCTGTTGTATTGGTAGGCGAAGATCCCGCTTCGCAGGTGTATGTTAAAAACAAGGAAAAGGCGTGCCATGATCTCGGCTATTACTCAGAGGTTCACCGGTTGGCAGCAGATACTTCTCAGGAAGCATTACTGGAACTAGTGGACAAGCTGAACCATCAAAGTACTATCCATGGGATTTTGGTTCAACTGCCGTTGCCAAAGCATATTCATGAAAAAGCTGTCATTGACGCGATTGCAGTGGAGAAGGATGTGGATGGATTCCATCCGGTGAACGTAGGGAATTTGGTCATCGGTGACGATAGTCTATTGCCTTGCACTCCTGCTGGAGTCATTGAGTTAATCAAGCGTGCTGGAGTGGAGATTGCTGGTAAACATGCGGTAGTTATTGGTCGCAGTAATATCGTAGGCAAGCCAGTGTCTTTATTGTTGCAACGTGAAAATGCTACGGTTACGATGTGCCACTCCCGTACAGCGAATATCGGGGATCTAAGTCGACAAGCGGATATCTTAGTCGTTGCGATCGGCAAAGCCAACTTTATTGATGCTTCGTTCGTGAAGCCCGGAGCGGTTGTGATAGATGTGGGGATGAACCGTCTGGAGAACGGAAAGCTGGCGGGAGACGTTGATTTTGAGAGCGTGAAGCAAGTGTCTGGTCCGATTACGCCTGTTCCCGGCGGAGTAGGCCCGATGACGATTACGATGCTGATGCAAAATACGCTTGTAGCGGCCAAGCGGTCGCACGGTTTGGCATAAGGGCAGCTGCCTATGGCTGAACAACGTATTTACTCTATAAAGGACCTGAATCGTTATATCCGGATGAAACTGGAATCGGATCAGGTGCTGTCTGATGTATGGATACGCGGGGAAATTTCTAATTTTACGCATCATTCGAGTGGTCACATGTACTTTACGCTCAAGGATGAGGGGAGCCGCATACGTTCGATTATGTTTGCAACCCATAATCAGCGGCTTCCCTTCGTACCGAAAGAAGGTACGCGTGTTATTGCCCGGGGAAACGTATCCGTGTACGAACGAGATGGACAATATCAGTTTTATGCGACTCAAATGCAGCCTGATGGTATAGGAAGCCTTTATTTGGCTTACGAACAGCTCAAGCAAAAGCTGGATGCAGAGGGACTGTTTGATACTGCTCGTAAGCGTAATCTCCCTGCCCATCCGGCAACCATTGGCGTGATTACGTCACCGACCGGAGCGGCTGTGCGTGATATTATTACGACCCTTCAACGGCGATACCCGCATGCTGGAATTGTGTTGTATCCTGTGCTTGTACAAGGAAAAGGTGCCGCACCCTCGATTGTCAAGGCAATTGAAGCTATGAATCGTATGCAAGAGGTTCAGGTGATGATCGTCGGACGGGGAGGTGGCTCGTTGGAAGAACTGTGGGCGTTTAATGAGGAAGCGGTTGCGCGCGCTATTTACGCATCGGTCATTCCGGTTATTTCGGCAGTTGGACACGAAACGGATTTTACCATTGCCGATTTTGTGGCTGACTTGCGTGCAGCAACGCCAACCGCAGCAGCTGAGTTGGCTGTGCCTAATCAGGCAGAGCTACGGGATCAGCTGCTCCAGCGTGAGCAACGCCTGCGCAACGCCCTCCGGCAGCGGCTGGAAACCAGCCGTGAACGCTTGGTGAGGCTTCAGCGTTCACCAGTCCTGCTGCACCCACGCCGCTATATGCTACAGCATGCAGAGCGAATGGACATGCTGCATCAGCGGCTAATCCGCGCAGAGGGTAACCGTTCACGCTTAAACGCAGAAAAGAATGCACGTATGCGTCAGGTACTAGAGCGGTTTAATCCACGTGAACAAATTCGTTCGGCACGCAAGCAGGCGGATATGGCGCAACGTCAGCTGGAGTCTGCGATGCGTGCTATTACGAAAACGGGACGGCAGCAGTTGCACACGGGAATTCGTCAGCTGGATGCGCTGAGCCCACTCAAAGTCATGGCCCGAGGCTATAGCTTGGTATACGATGAGCAGGAGAAACGGCTGATTAAGTCGCTCAAAGACGTACAGCCGGGAGATTCCATCAAGATTAAAGTGAGTGATGGGCAGTTGGACTGCCAAGTATGGGGAATGAAGGAGGACGCGAAGCACGGTGGCGAATGAAACGGAATTGAATTTTGAAGCGGCTATGGCCGCTCTTGAAGAAATTGTCGGACAACTGGAGCATGGAGACGTTCCTCTGGAGCAAGCCATTGATTTGTTCCAGCGGGGGATGAAGCTGTCTCAGCTTTGCAGTCAAAAGCTGGAGCAGGTTGAACGTAAAATTGAAATGATCGTGGAAGAGGATGGAGATTTGCGCAAAAAGCCTTTTGGCGGCGGATTAGATGAAAACGGCGGTGAAGGGCTTGAATAGACCGTCGTTCAAGGAATATTTGACCGGGACGGCTGATGCGGTTTCGTCTGCACTGACAGAGCAGTTCCCGGCCGATTGGAACATTCCCGATGTTCTTCGAGAATCTATGAATTATTCACTCACCGCAGGCGGAAAACGGCTGCGGCCTCTGCTTGTGATCGCTGCTGCTGAAGCATTCGGTGGAAGCAGGGAAGCTGCGTTGCCAGTGGCATGTGCGGTAGAAATGGTACATACGTACTCTCTCATTCATGACGACTTGCCAGCCATGGATGATGATGATTATCGGCGAGGTAAGCTGACGAATCATAAGGTATACGGCGAGGCGGTTGCCGTCCTTGCGGGTGATGCTTTGTTGACCCATGCCTTTTACAGCATTGTGCAAGCAGGACGACGTCACGGTGTTTCATCCGATTCGCTGTTGTCCATTGTTGAGGATTTGTCCGAAATGAGTGGCGCACGGGGCATGGTAGGCGGACAGGTCGCCGATATGTCAGGCGAGCAAGGAATGACGGGGATCGAGGAACTGGAATATATCCATCTTCATAAAACTGCTGATTTGATTATTTTCTCGCTCTTGGCAGGTGGACGGATTGGTGGGGCGGACAAGAATCAATTAGAGGCGCTTCGCCGCTTTGGACGAGACTTGGGGCTGGCTTTTCAGATACAGGACGATATACTGGACCTCATAGGCGATGAGAGCAAAATGGGTAAGAAAACGCAAAGTGATGTTGAGCAGGAGAAGGTTACCTATCCGTATTTCATTGGTATGGACGCATCTTTGCGGCAGGTGGAGGAACTCACCGCATCTGCTAAAAAAGTGATAACAGAGAGCGGTATTCCCGATTCTTCTCGTTTGCTGGAGATAGCGGATTACCTGATGAAGCGTGATCATTAGTTGCGTTAGAGCTGTTTTGACTTGTCTGCGTTTAAGCACAGTTAAAAAGTGTGATATAATACTTGTTAACTTTACACACAAACTTGAAGGAAAGCGGGGAGATATGCGTGCTGCTTCCACACATAAAGCAACCAGGCGATCTGAAATCACTGTCGGTTGAGGAGTTGGCTTCTCTAGCCGAGGAAATCAGGAGCTTTTTGATTGAGAAGCTGTCCGTGACTGGGGGGCATCTGGCATCGAATCTGGGAGTGGTTGAGCTCACGATCGCCCTGCATTATTGCTATAACAGTCCAAAGGACAAGATGATTTATGACGTTGGGCACCAAGCCTACGTACACAAAATATTGACAGGGCGAATGGACCGTTTTGATACACTTCGTCAGCGTGATGGACTTTGTGGTTTTGTAAAAAGAAGTGAGAGCGAGCATGATGTTTGGGAAGCCGGTCATAGCAGCACTTCTCTGTCGGCGGCAATGGGAATGGCCTTGGCTCGAGATTTGAAGGGCGAGGACAATAAAGTCATTGCAATGATCGGAGACGGAGCGTTGACTGGGGGGATGGCCTTCGAAGCGTTGAATCATATCGGTCATGAGCGCAAAAATTTAATGGTCATTCTGAATGACAACGAAATGTCCATAGCACCTAATGTAGGGGCCATGCATAATTATTTGAGTAAAATCCGCTCGGACCGTCATTATTTGCGAGCAAAAGATGAGCTGGAAGTTTTGCTGAAAAAAATACCCGCGATCGGCGGTAAACTTGCTAAATCGGCTGGCCGTGTCAAGGACAGTCTTAAATATATGATGGTGCCTGGTGTACTGTTTGAGGAACTGGGACTTACGTATCTCGGTCCAGTGGACGGACATGATTTGCCGAAGCTAATCGAAACCTTCCAGCAGGCTGATAATGTCACTGGCCCTGTATTGGTGCATGTCGTAACCACCAAGGGCAAGGGCTATAAACCTGCGGAAGCAGATTCACACAAATGGCATGGAATCAGTCCCTACAAAATTGAATCGGGTCAGGTACTCAAAGCTGTAGGTAATCCGATGTATACCGAAATTTTCGGTCGAACGTTGATTGAGCTGGCTGAGCAGGATGAGCGCATCGTTGCGGTCACACCCGCTATGCCTGGCGGATCAGGATTGGTACCGTTTAGTAAAGAGTTTCCTAGCCGTATGATTGACGTCGGCATTGCTGAACAGCATGCAGCTACCATGTGTGCTGCGTTGGCAATGGAAGGGATGAAGCCGGTGTTTGCGGTGTATTCCACTTTTATGCAGCGTGCTTATGACCAGATTGTGCATGATATCTGTCGTCATAATGCGAACGTAATGTTCGCGATTGACCGTGCAGGTTTTGTTGGGGCTGACGGGGAAACTCATCATGGCGTGTTTGATGTGGCATTCTTGCGTCATATCCCCAATCTTGTGCTTATGATGCCAAAGGATGAGAACGAGCTACGCCATATGATGAAAACAGCACTCGACTATGAAGATGGTCCAATTGCTTATCGTTACCCGCGTGTTAATGTGGTTGGCGTGCCGATGGATAAAGAATTACAGGCTATTCCCATCGGCAGTTGGGAGCTCCTGCGTAAAGGCGAGGGCTTTGCTGTAATCGCATCAGGACCGATGCTCCAGGTGGCGACAGAGGCTGCGGAGGCGATGAAACGGGAAGGTTTGCAAGTGGGCGTCGTGAATGCCCGTTTCCTGAAGCCTTTGGACGAGGATATGTTGCGTGAGCTGGCTCGTCAGCATACGAAGCTGATCGTATTGGAAGAAGCTTCTGAAGCAGGAAGCTTGGGTAGCGCTGTACTGGAATTTTACGCTAAAGCCGAAATACAAGAGGCACAGGTGCGCCTAATGGGGATTCCCGATCTGTTCGTGGAGCATGGCTCCATCAAAGAGCAGCGTGCTGAAGTAGGTCTTACCATTGAAGATGTATGCTTAAAGTTGCGTAAATGGGCTGCTGAGCCAGCATATGGCATGGGACAATCCGTATAGGGTAACTTGAAGTGAAGACCATGACGTTTATAAAAAGTATGACAAGAGCAGCCTGGCTGCCTAAAGGGAGATTAACATGTCTGTTCCGAAGGAACGCATTGATGTATTACTTGTAGAACAAGGCTTTTTTGAAAGCCGTGAAAAAGCTAAAGCTGCGATTATGGCTGGGCTAGTGCTGGCGGACAGCGAACGGATCGAGAAGGCGGGGATGAAGGTACCACGCGCCAGCGAGCTTAAAGTTAAGGGTTCGGTGCATCCGTATGTAAGCCGTGGAGGATTGAAGCTGGAGAAGGCCATCCGTCAATTTGAGCTGGATATGAAGGGCAGGACAATGCTGGATATTGGCTCGTCCACTGGAGGTTTTACAGATTGTGCGCTTCAGCATGGAGCTGAATACGTATACGCCATTGATGTGGGTTATAACCAGCTGGATTGGTCCCTTCGTAATGATGAACGAGTATGCGTAATGGAGAAAACGAATTTCAGATATATGACACCCGCGGATTTGAATGGTTCCGTGCCGAATTTCGCTAGTATTGACGTTTCCTTTATTTCATTACGTATTATTTTGCCCCCGTTGCTTGCCTTGTTGCATCAACCTGCTGATATTGTAGCTCTAATCAAGCCGCAATTCGAAGCTGGACGCGAAAAGGTCGGAAAATCCGGTGTGGTCCGTGATCCTGCTACGCATAAAGAAGTGTTGCAGACCATTCTGATGTTTGCACATGAGCTTGGACTTACGCTGCAAGGTTTGGCTTATTCGCCTATTACAGGTGGAGAAGGCAATATTGAATTTTTAGCGCATTGGCGTTTGGATGGGCTTCCTGCTGCAGAATCGCAGCTGGAGAAGATGGATTTCAGACCACTGATTGAACGTACCGTTCAGGAAGCAGGTCAGACTTTTAATAATGGTCCATCGCGTAAGTAACATTCAGGGGTTCTCCATGAGTTCTGTGAACTTAAGGGAACCTCTTTTTGGTGTGAGGGATTGATTATAGAACTCACGTTCGCCTATAATGAGATGTACAAAGGAAAAGGGATTTTACATCTTGTCCTAGAATATGTCCATGAGGTGATCGGTCCATGGACACAAGATATGATACGGTTATCATCGCTGTAATCGGGGTGATATTAGGGATATGGGCTTTGTATAGCCTACGTGCCTGGTTGAAGGAGCCAGGGCCGCTTGTACTAAAGACGATACCGATTAACGAGGACTTGGACGAAGGGCCTGTCACAGACCTACTCGAAGAAGCAGGATATGAAGTAGTGGGCGGGAAGATGAAAATACCGCTTGCTTTTAAAGTGAATGGACATACCGTGTATAGCCGTTTGTTTATAGACTACGTGGCTGTACGAAACGGTTCGACATATATGGTCAAAACGTCACGCCGCAAGAAACCAATGGAGTGGAGTGGTCCTGATTTAAGGGACAGGCTCATGCCGTATTTATTGCTCTATCCGGGTTGCGCGGGTGTATTGTACGTTGATACGGACGAGCGAAGTATTCGCCTTATTACATTAGTGGAAGACCTCGAAGAAGAGGAATATGAAGGTTAATCCATAGGAGGATTATATGAAGGGTCAACGACATATTAAAATTAGGGAAATTATTTCACAACATGAGATTGAGACGCAGGATGATCTGGTTGAAGCATTGCGTAAGGCTGGTTTTCAGGTTACTCAGGCGACCGTATCACGTGATATCAAGGAGTTGCTGCTCATCAAGGTTCCAATGGACGATGGCAGATATAAATATTCGATGCCTTCAGATCAACGTTACAATCCGGCCCAGAAACTGAAACGTACGTTGGTCGATAACTTTTTGCATATTGACTACACAACCAATCTGATTGTGATGAAATGCCTGCCGGGAACAGCCAACTCGATTGCTGCTTTATTGGACAATATTGAATGGTCCGAGATCATGGGGACGATTAGCGGGGATGATACCATTTTGATTATTTGCCGATCGGAAGAAAACAGCGAAGCTATCGTGAATCGTCTTATGGGCTACATTTCCTAATTATAATGGCTACGCATATTAGGCGTTTTAATTTGTACATCATAGAGGTGAAAGAACGATGCTGGTCACTTTGTCTATACGGAATTTGGCGGTTGTAGAGGCCGTCGATGTTCATTTTTATAAAGGGTTTCATGTGTTGAGCGGGGAAACAGGTGCTGGTAAATCCATTATTATCGATGCGCTTGGGCTGATTGCAGGCGGTAGGGGCTCTGCTGATTTAGTGCGTTACGGTTGTGATAAAGCAGAGATGGAAGCCTTATTTGAACTGCCGGTAAAACATCCAGTTTGGAATACACTTGAGGAACAAGGGATTAAGGCTAATGCAGAGGAGCATTTGCTGATTCGTCGCGAACTTACGGTTCAAGGGAAAAGTTCTTCTCGAATTAACGGCCAGATGGTTAATTTAACGATGCTGCGTGAGGTGGGTGAGCAACTCGTCAATATCCACGGGCAACATGAGCATCAAAGCCTGCTACGTGCAGATCGCCATCTGGCGCTGCTGGATACGTTCGGTGATTCGGTCATCGGTCCGGTCAAAACGCTTTATCGGGAGCGTTACAATGCTTTTGTCAAAGCGGAAAAAGAAGTAAGAGAACTGCAAAGCTCCAGTCAAAAGGCTTATCAGCTTTTGGATATGTACCGATTTCAATTAGAAGAGATCGCTGCGGCGGAGTTGAAATTGGGAGAAGATGAATTATTGGCAGAGGAACGGGTCAAGCTATCCCATAGTGAGAAAATGATGGATGGGATATCAGGAGCATACGAACTGCTAAGCGGCAGAGGTGGACTGGATACGATCAATAACGTGTTGTCCAGATTAAACGATGTCCAAAGCTATGACAGCAAAAGCCTTCAGCCCATTGCGGAGCAGATTCAGTCTGCTTTTTACCAGTTGGAGGACGCAGCATTCCAATTACGTTCTTATCGTGAGGATATTGAATTTAATCCAGGTAAGCTGCATGAAGTGGAGCAACGTTTGAATCAAATTACCGGATTACAGCGAAAATATGGTGATAGTATAGAGCAGATTTTGGAATACTATAGCCGTATCGAGCAGGAAACCGATCTGCTGGAAAATAAAGATGAGCGGTTGGAGCAGCTCATTGCAAAACGGGATGAGTTGCTTTCCGATTTGCTTGAGATTTCGGAAGAGCTTACAGAAGCACGCGAAATTTGTGCTGAAGAGCTTGCAGAGCAAGTGGAGCAGGAGTTAAAAGACCTGCAGATGGAAAGAACGTCACTCAAGGTGCGCATAGATCCGATTGAAGATCCACGCGGATATGAGTATAAAGGTCTGAAGGTAAGACCTACCAAGCAGGGCATTGATAATGCGGAATTTCTTATTTCCCCCAATCCAGGTGAGCCACTACGTCCACTTGGTAAGATCGCTTCAGGCGGTGAGCTATCACGTATCATGTTGGCGATGAAAAGTATTTTTGCGCGTCATGATCAAATTCCAGTACTCATTTTTGACGAGGTGGATACTGGGGTGAGTGGTCGTGCAGCTCAATCCATTGCCGAGAAGCTATATCGTTTATCTTCCGTTTGTCAGGTCTTTTCCATTACTCATTTGCCACAGGTGGCATGTATGGCAGATCATCAGTACCTTATTGAGAAAAATGTCCATGATGGACGGACCATGACTCAAATTGAGGGACTTACGGAGGACGGGCGTGTCAAGGAATTGGCACGGATGCTGGGCGGTGTGGAAATTACCGAAAAAACTTTGCATCACGCACAGGAAATGCTGAATTTGGCGGAAGGAAAGAAAGCCTGAAAAGAGCGGCTGGCGTAATGTTTAACAGTTATAAAAGCCTGGGGGCAAGGTTACCTTATAGGTACGCAATTGGCGACCACCTTTACTCGTCAAGCGAAAGAAGCAAAGGGAGCGTGACAGCCATTGAATTTTTACTCCAGGATCAAATTGCTCGGTCTTTTGCTTGTTTTTCTTATGTGTTCTATCGGTAACGCTCAGCATGTGCAAGCTGCGCTGCCTCCACAAGCTTCTTTGGACTTGTTCGGCTCTAAAAGCATGAGGACAACCCAAGAAAGTGTAGTTCCCGATTTAAAAGTATACCCGGGGGGGCAGACGATTGGGGTCAAAGTAAAATCTTCAGGAGTGCTTGTCGTCGGTCACCATATCATTCAAGAAAGTAATGATCGTAAGGTGTCACCTGGTGAAACAGCGGGGATTCGCCTAGGGGATCGGATTACACACATGAACGGCAAACCACTCAATAGCCTGGCAAGGGTTGCTGAGGCAGTAGACGAAGCAGGTAAGAATAAAAAGCCGCTCGACATTACACTTTGTCGAGGAGAGCAGACGATTTCCACGAAGTTAACACCAGCATATGATCAAGATGATAAAGCGTGGCGGCTTGGGTTGTACATTAGAGACTCGGCTGCAGGTGTAGGTACATTAACGTTTTACGCACCGGACCAAGGTGTATACGGGGCATTGGGCCACGTAATTACCGATATGAATACCCAAACCCCTATTGTCGTGGGGAGCGGAGAGATTGTGCAGTCCAATGTGACGTCAATTGCGAAAAGCCAAAGTGGGGAACCAGGAGAAAAACGCGCTCATTTTCTCAAAGATCATCGGGTATTAGGAAATATTGAACGAAATACGAATTTCGGAATTTTTGGGAAAATGTCAGATGAGCCGCAATATGGATTGTATTCAACTCCTATTCCGGTGGCTCTTGCGAATGAAGTAAAGGAAGGACCGGCAGAAATTTTGACTGTACTGGAAGGTCAACAAATTCAGCGGTTTCAGGCGGAAATTGTACACATTTCTCAGCAGGACAAACCAGCAACCAAAGGACTTGTGATTCGCATTGTAGATCCAAAGCTGTTGGATAAGACCGGGGGAATCGTTCAAGGAATGAGCGGTAGTCCGATTATTCAAAATGGTAAGCTTATCGGGGCTGTGACACATGTATTTGTTAATGATCCTAAATCAGGTTACGGTTGTTTTATCGAATGGATGCTGCGCGATGCAGGAATCATGCAGAATAACGTAAGCTTGAAATCATCTTCTAATCTTAAGGCGAGCTAGTGGCCTTAAGATTTTTTTGTCGAAAAGCAGGGGAATAACTCATATTTGCAAGATAAAGAATCAATTATAATAGAAAGTATAAAAAAAATAAATAAAAATAATTTTCGACAGAAGGAATTCATAATTCGATGTCGAAATCATATACTCCGACAAGAAATATTTATATACTGTAAACAGATATCACAATGGAATATCACTCAATGAGGAGGAAGTACATTGCAAAAAATTGAGGTATTGTTGGCTGATGACAACCGGGAATTTACGAATTTGCTTGCTGAATATATTTCCGATCAGGAGGATATGGAAGTTACAGGAATCGCCTATAACGGCGAAGAAGTGCTCCAACGCATCGCAGAATCCCGCAACATACCTGATGTACTTATTTTAGATATTATTATGCCTCATCTGGATGGTCTCGGTGTATTGGAGCGTTTAAGAGAAATGAACCTGACTCCACAGCCGAAAATCATTATGCTGACTGCATTCGGTCAAGAAAATATTACACAGAGGGCCGTACAGCTCGGGGCATCTTATTATATTTTGAAGCCGTTTGACATGGAAGTGCTGGCTAACCGTGTTCGCCAATTAGTGGGGCCGCAGTTAGTTAGCAGCAGTCCGGTGACCATTTCATCCATGCGGTCCAACGTTGTACCTATGGGTAAGACGAAAAACCTGGATGCCAGTATCACGGCCATCATACATGAAATTGGTGTACCAGCTCACATCAAGGGCTATCAATATTTACGCGAAGCCATTACGATGGTGTACAATAATATCGAAATTTTGGGAGCCATCACCAAAACATTATATCCGGCAATCGCCGAAAAGTTCAAAACGACGGCATCTCGCGTAGAACGCGCCATTCGTCATGCTATCGAGGTAGCATGGACCCGTGGAAATATCGACAGCATTTCACACCTGTTCGGGTACACCATTAATATCAGTAAGTCCAAACCAACCAATTCAGAGTTCATAGCGATGGTAGCAGATAAGCTGAGAATTGAGAACAAGGTGTCCTGAAAGGGTCAGAATGATTGATGAAGCAAGGGATTTTTGTGGTTTTACGTTTATCAATGATAATTGCAGGGATGGCTATTAATTTCCAAAACAGCCGACCCGATCCGATAAACTTCTGAATAGTAGACAACTAATACCGCCTATTTATTGGTTCTTCCAAGAACCAGTAAATAGGCGGTATTTTTTATAAACGATTTTGAATTTCAATTGGACAATTTAAAGTTTTCTTCAATTATCATCATTTTCATTACTTTCAGTAGTCGTTCTATTAAGGGAGAAAGTTGTTAAAATACTGAATGATATCGGTCTGCTATCCCGTAGTATTTATCACTAATTGGAAGGTGGAAAGAAAATGAATTCAATAGAGTATAAAGAGTTTTATAATAAGATTGGAAAAATCAACGGCTGGAATTTCAGCAATGTGAAATGTATCTCCAAAGGAGTAAAATGGGACTTCTACAATGAAGTAGCGAAGACATGCAAGAAGTCGGATATATTGCTTGACATCGGTACTGGCGGCGGGGAAGCAATTTTATCAATAGCAGATTCTGCATTACTTTTAGTTGGGATTGACCATTCCACCGGAATGATTGAAACAGCAACCAAGAATTCTGCTGAATCAGACATAGCAAATGTTCGTTTTCTCCAGATGGATGCTGAAAATCTAAATTTTCCTGAGAACTTCTTTAATGTAATCTCTTCTCGACATTCATGTTTTTATGCAAAAGAAATAGCAAAGGTGTTAGTAAAGGATGGTATGTTCCTGACACAGCAAGTAAGCGAAAACGACAAATTAAATATTAAAGAAGCGTTTGGAAGAGGACAGGCATGGGGTGCTAAGAAAGACTCGTTAAAAGCTCAATATATTACCGAATTAAGTGACGCGGGCTTTAAGGACATACAGTCATTTGAATTCAATGCAACCGAATATTATCAGACTCCTGCAGACTTAATATTTCTCTTGAAACACACACCAATTATTCCCAACTTCGGAGAAGAAGAAATTGATTTTCAAATACTCCAACAATTTATTTTGGACAATCAAACCGAATTAGGAATAAGGACAAATTCAGAACGATTTATGGTGAATGCTAGGAAGTAAAACATAAAGGGATACCCGTTTTTGGGTATCCTCAGAGTGTCGAGAAAGTCCAGAGGACTTTTCGACACTTCTATTTTTATATGGGGAGACGCATCTTTTAAAACAAAAATCGATTTAAAACGATCTGAGGACCCTAGTTTTTAGACCACTAAGACAGTTTTAAACCCCCTGCAAAAAAACAGGGGGTTTCTCGACAGCCTGGGGATACCCGTTTTTGGGTATCCTTTTTTTAAGTTTGATGGAATAAGTGAATAAAGATTTTCAGCATCTCCCTCCCTATATGACGGTACAATTGTTGGGGATTATAAAACATAATGCTCTCCACGAGGTTATAAAATAAACCTGGATCAGTTGCACCAACCATCACGAAGAAAAATTTCCCTTTTGTAAACAGTTCTGAAATTCTCTTTAAATTTGATATAAACAATGTGTCGTTTGTTGTCGATATAGTATCTAATATAAAGAGAACTGAGGAGCGAATATATGAAATTTAACATTCGAACAAAATTGATATTGGGTTTTCTTGCAGTAATAATATTATTGATTGTCATTAGTACAACATCTATCTCAAAAATGAAAAATTTAGGCGACACTTCGATGGAAATAGATAGCCATTGGATGCCAAGTGTGACTATCCTGGGAACACTAAATGGTGATATATCTGATGTAGAGCGGATCTCATTAAACATTATTGTAGAACGTGACCCAGAAGAAATGGAGAAGGTTCAGGCCGAATATGATAAGGTTTTAAAAAAGGTTGAGGACGATCGAAAAATATACGAAAAATTAATTGCTACCCCTAAAGAACGTGAAATGTATGAAGAATTCTCCAAAAATTATACGGAGTATTTGGCTAAGTTGCCAGAAATGATTGAAGCGGGGAAAGCTAATGATTACACTCAATCAAGCATCCTTCATCAAGAGTCCTATAAGTTATGGTATAGTTCAAACGATATGATCAGTCAGCTCATTAAATTGAATGCAGATGGATCTAAACAGACTACGAAAGAAGCTGTTGACAACTTTATTTCAGGTAGACAACTGGTCATCGTTTTGAGTATAGCAGCCGTTATATTAGCATTGATCATGGCAATCATCATAGCCCAAATTATATCTAAACCTATCTTGCGAATCAGTCGTGCTGCTGAAAGTATCGCATCGGGTGATCTTACAAGTGAAGCTATCATTGTGAAGGGCAAGGATGAGATCAGTACGTTGGCACATTCCTTTAATGTCATGGTTGAGAACCTTCGTGAACTGATTCAATCTGTGAGTAAGACGACTGAGCTGGTAACCACTTCCTCAGAAGAATTGACGGCCAGCGCAGAGCAAAATAGCCAAGCTTCTGCACAAATAACCGAAACGGTGCAAGAAGTAGCTACTGGAACAGGAGACCAGGTAGATATGGTGACGAAATCGTCCCAAGCTATTGAGGAAATGTCTATCGGTGTTGAGCAAATCGCCATCCGCGCGCAAAATGTATTCGCATCTGCGCAAGATGCGGCCCATAAATCGGCTGAAGGTAACCAGATGATTCAACAGGCAGTTACGCAGATGAATGCCGTGAATGATTCGATGAATGGATTGGCAGATCTCATGGCTGGATTGGGAGAGCGCTCAGACGAAATTGGCAAGATCATTGATGTTATCACCAATATTTCTAGTCAGACCAACCTTCTTGCCTTGAACGCTGCGATTGAAGCGGCCCGCGCAGGGGAACATGGTCGCGGATTTGCTGTAGTTGCAGGCGAAGTTCGCAAGTTGGCCGAACAATCGGCTCATTCTGCTCAACAAATTACGGAGCTTGTGGGATTGATTCAAAAGGATACTACCCATGCTATTGAGGCGGTAGCGTCCAACGGGAAGGATGTCATGACAGGTCGTGAAGTTGTACAAAATGCAGGCACATCCTTTGAACTCATTCAGGAAACCGTAAATAAAGTGGCCAGTGAAATTGAAGAGGTTTCTGCCGGATCAGAACAAATGTCTGCAAGTACTGATGAGATTGTTGGTTTTGTCAGACAAATTTCAGCGATTGCTGAAGAAGCCGCAGCAGGGACACAACACGTATCTGCCGCAACTCAGGAACAGCTGGCATCTATGGAGGAAATTGCTTCTTCTGCAAGAAATCTGTCCCAAATGGCGGAAGACCTGCAAGGGCAAATTGGTAAATTCAAAGTATAATTCGTATACTGCTTTTTATGTTTAAGAGGAACTAGCTGCTCTATTGTGAGCGGCTTTTTTCTGTTTTTTTATTAATATATTGTGATTAAAGGGTGGAGATATGAGGAGCCTGTAATTGGAACGATATGATATAATGGTGTGAAATTCTTTGGGTTGGAGTGACATGATGGATAATAAGACTGAACTTAAAGCAAGTGAACTACGTCAGTTAGCGATAGACAAAATTATAGCTACACCATTTTTGAGTGATTTTAAATATCTGAAAATCAGAAAAGTTTTGAAAAAAGAAACCAAGGAATTTATATTTGAAATTAGTTTTGGTGCGACTAAATATGGTGCATTAAAAGTTTATATTGTCGTAGAATCCAAAAAAATAAAAAAGAAGTATAGTACTGGGGCTTGTTTTCACAGTGAATTGATTGCTCTGACCAAGAAATATACGGAAAACAGGGATTACCTTGTGTCCACAGAAGCAGAAAGAGAACGAGTGATCCAAGAGATCGTTGAAGATATCTACGCTTTTGCGTTGCCCTTTTTCAAGCGATTCGAACATGTAGAAACACTAGCAGAACAAGTACATAAGTCAGGCTTTTTACCGCATCGCAAACGCTTTGATAAGTTTAATCCGTTGACGAAAAGATTCATTGATTTTTATTATCAAGGGGAGTAATGTAGCCATCTGGGCCATTTTTATTCTCACCATTGGGCTATGATAAGGAGAACGATCTTCATAGAGGGGATATTATCGTTTTTCAAAAGGATGATGTACAATTTGTAAAACGGGTCAATGTACTCCTCAGGAAAAGATGATTTACCTAATATGCTCAGTTAGAGGCGAGTCGGATGTTGCACGGGAGGGTACGATTTTTATATGGAGACAATCGGATGAACAGCACAGAGGCTGTATACACGGGTATATTTCAATGAATAAAGCTATAGGCTAAGTCATCGCATTGAACGGGCTAGTGGTATTAACCCAATTGATTCTAAAGCAAAGGCGGGGATGAGAGCATGTGGTATAGTCTGACTTGGGTGTTCTTGGGCGTGTTGTTGGTGGCGTTGGGTTGGATTGTTAAAGTAAGGCGTAGTCGCAGCAGCAACAAACAAGTGAATGAACAGCGGGACAGTAATGTCGTTGAATTTCGTCCTCGTAAGTCCGCTCGACAATCCCGCACCCGTAATGAATCTAAGTCAAAAGTGTCTTCCGGTCCACGCACGAATGCAAAAGCAGCAGGTATTCAGGCCCAGACTGGGTTTGGACTGTCTGACTCTATCCAGGGCACAGGCAAGCAAAAATGCTCCTTTTGTAAAAAAGAAGACAAATTAACCTTCTATGCGGATGACAATGGATCGCTGTATGGGGTATGCAAAGAGTGTAAGCATAAGGCGGAAAGACAGGATATGTTGCCACTTTAGTCTATAAGACGATTGAGGACCATCATTAAAGAATTCTTTTAATTAATAAAAACTCCCAACCGATATAGTAAATTGGTTAGGAGTTTTTTGTTTGTATTTTACATTGTTATCTAATTTGCCTGTCAATTAGTTCCTCGAGTGCATCCGCTATGTGATCGGGTCCATAGGAGAGCTCTTCCCGGCTTAAACTCAACCAGGCATGACGCTCATCCATATCAAATGCAGTCTCAAGCCAACCAGATAACCCTCTGCCCCTGCGGTCTACTTCTACAAGCACATGCACACCCTCGGGTTCTAACTGCATAATCAGCTCTAGCTCCTCGATATCACGTGCATATTCTGATCCGGGCGTAAATTCAAATTCCTGTACGTACGGAACGCCGCGTCCCAGCTTAGGATGACGTTCGCAGGTGGAGGAGCGGAATCGGAAGCCCAACAGGTGAACCGCCTCAAACACTGTATTCATATAGGGATGTGGCTCGATTTTGAGTGAATCACGATCGGTCGGGTCCAAAGCCATGCCAATATCTAATGCTGTTTCCAGCCAGACGGGCTGTTTGGCGTGAGTAACAGGAGTTTCCAACGGCAATCTGAAGGAAAAAGGAATTTCAAGCTCCTGTCCTTGCTCTAGATGAAAGCCGTCAGATACCTTAATCCGTGCAATGCAGCAGGTGCTGATAGTTTTTTTATCATCGTGCTCCACGATATATTCTGTCTTGAGCTCGATGTCAATTTTGCCGATTTCCTGATCAATTTTGCCGCCTTTGATGCGCATGATGCCACTAAGTTCTTCCCCAGGCACATATACAGCTTGATCCACCAACGTATCGACTTTAGCTGAACCGATTCCTGCGCTTGCTAAGATTTTGTTAAAAAAACTCATTATTCCGTCCCCCCAGATAATCTCATGGTCATGATATACAAACGAAAACTAAAAACTTGTACAGCTTAACCGGATATACGGGGCAATGGTTCGATTCGTTCCAAAAAAATGCAAGAAAAAAGTTACTGGTACTCACGTAGGCATATTGCAGCTTGTCGATCTATCTGTCCACTAATCGCAGTTCACTTTATGAGGAGGTATAAAGCAATTTCGACAACGAGGCTCATAAGCCTCAGAGTCGCCGATCATCACAATAGGTCCCACAGTGGAAGGTTTACCATTTACCATACGTTGCGTAAATACTGCTTCCGAGCTACCGCAGACAGCGCAAAAGGAAGTCAGCTTCTCGATGTCATCCGCCATGGCGAGCAGACCACCGACATAGCCGAACTCTTTGCCTCGATAATCCAGATTCAGCCCATCGGCAATTACATGCTTGCCGCAATAAGCTAGCTCTTGTACAAGCGACATAATATGACGACTGAAAAACTGGACTTCGTCAAAGGCAACCACGTCGGCATCTTTTGTTTCTTGCAAAATACGCTGAACGAGCTCATCTGTAAGTTTTCTTGGGATAGAGATAGCGGGCAGCCGATATCCGATCCGGCTTACTATTTCGTCCTCGGCATAGCGGTTATCTTCAGCGGGTTTGTAAGCTACCACTTTACGATGCCCGTATTGGATTAGTTTTTGACAGCGGCGAATCAATTCGCCGGATTTTTCACTGAACATGGGGCCTGTAATAATCGTAATTCGTCCTGTAGGCAAAGCGAATTCCCCTCTCTGTAACATGTACATAACACTGTAAATCTTCTTCTCCGAAAGAAAACGCCATTATAGATTACCATAACCAGCCGTATACAGACTAGAGAAAATATATTGATTTTCGACATGTTTTTGTATGTCCATTTCTAAAACGTAAATGTGGTCGTCATTGCTCTGCCGCCGCGGGCATGATATGGTGAAGCGTAGTGGAATGAAGGGAAGAGTGAAAGGCATGGACGAAAAAAATACGGATTATAGTGCCAAAAAAGGAGCATTACTGGAGCAAGGGCTGATCAGCCCGCAAGCTCTAGAACTCATCACTGAGCTGGAGACAGAGCTGAACTTTCTGCGCAAGCAAAATGAATCATTTCGCAAGGCGCTGCGTGCCAAATCAGCACAAAGTTCAAGGATGTCTACTAAGTTACGAGATGCGCTGTATGAATGATATGGAAAGATATCTGGATTAAAGGGTTAGCTTTTTTGTAGCCTATGCCTAAACGCTATATTTTGTACAGTGAATTAAAGAGAGTACAATAAGCTATATATAATCAATTGTTAATGGAGGAGAAACATGACTATACATTGTGATGTCGCTATTTTGGGTGGAGGAACCGGGGGGTATGTAGCAGCCATTCGTGCCGCGCAGCTAGGCAAAGAAGTGGTTATCATCGAAAAGGACAAGCTTGGCGGAACCTGTCTGCACCGTGGTTGCATTCCGAGTAAGGCCTTGCTACGCAGTGCGGAAGTATATGCCACGATTAAAGAAAGTGCACAATACGGTATCGAGACATCGGGAGCACAGCTTGTATTTCCCAAGGTTCAGGAACGTAAGGAAGCCGTTGTGGAACAGCTGCATCAGGGCGTTCAATTTTTGATGCGTAAAAATAAAATTACGGTACTGAGCGGTAAGGGACGCGTGATTGGTCCGTCTATATTTTCTCCAAAAAGCGGAGCAGTTGCCGTGGAACTAGAAGACGGTGAGATGGAAACGATTGTTCCTGCACATCTCATTATTGCAACAGGATCACGCCCGCGTGTGCTGTCCGGACTAGAGCCAGATGGCGAATTTATTCTGAGCAGTGACGAAGCGTTAACGATGGAGGAGCTGCCAGCATCCCTGATTATCGTGGGCGGTGGTGTTATTGGCGTGGAGTGGGCTTCCATGCTAAATGATTTTGGCGTGGAGGTTACGGTGGTTGAAGCTGCGAATCGACTTATTCCCACGGAAGACGAAGACGTTTCGCGTGAAATGCAGCGCTTGTTAACCAAGCGTGGTGTCAAGGTGCTGACGGGTTCACAAGTGCTGGCTAAAACATACGGCAAAGATGAGGAAGGTGTGCAGATTGACGTGCAAAAAGGGGAAGAAACCGAAACCCTCAGCGCTTCCAAACTGCTCATTTCTGTAGGGCGTCAGGCAAATGTGGAAAATATCGGGCTGGAAAATACGGATATCCGCGTAGAGCGTGGCTTTATCTCAGTTAATGAACATTTGCAGACGAATGAACCACATATTTACGCCATTGGGGATTGCATCGGCGGCTTACAACTGGCGCATGCAGCGAGCCATGAAGGCTTGCAGGCGGTTCATCATCTGGCGGGCGAAGATTTTCACAGTGTACCTAACCATCTGATTCCGCGGTGTATTTATACACGTCCTGAAGCCGCAAGCGTCGGCTTAACGGAGCAAGAAGCCCGCGAGCGTGGACATCAGGTGAAGACAGGGAAGTTCCCTTTTCAAGCTATCGGAAAATCGCTAGTATACGGCAGTCGGGACGGCTTCGTCAAAGTAGTGGCCGACGACAAGACCAATGATATTCTCGGTGTACATATGATCGGTACGCATGTGACGGACCTGATCAGCGAGGCGGCTCTTGCGCAACTGCTGGATGCTACGCCGTGGGAAGTCGGACAGCTTATTCATCCGCATCCGACATTGTCGGAGATTTTGGGAGAAGCGATGCTGGCCGTTGATGGACAGGCGATTGGCATATAAACGTTTCAAATAAATCGGTGCTTTTCTTTTTGGGGAGAAAAGGATTATAATGGGGTTAGTCAGAGTTTAGTACCAGGTTTTAAGACAAGATGGTACTAGGTAATGGAAGTAGAATGTTTGACACTTAAGGAGGTGCCTCAATGAGTTCTAAAGGCGCTGTAGACGCTGGCTTCAGACATGAACAGCTGGGACTTACTCACGGACAAGTTATTGATATGTACAGATATATGTTGCTCGCAAGAAGATTTGACGAGCGCAACATGCTCCTGCAACGGGCAGGGAAAATTAATTTCCACGTTTCCGGCATTGGACAGGAGGCGGCACAAGTAGGTGCAGCTTTCGGCCTTGATCGGGAAAAGGACTATTTTCTTCCCTATTATCGGGATTATGGATTCGTGCTTGCGGTAGGAATGACGCCGCGTGAACTGATGCTGTCGGCATTTGCTAAAGCAGATGATCCCAATAGCGGTGGTCGCCAGATGCCAGGTCATTTTGGTAGTAAACGGCTGCGTATTGTGACAGGCTCCAGCCCAGTAACGACACAGGTTCCGCATGCAGTAGGTGTAGCTTTGGCTGCCAAAATGCAGAAAAAGGATTTTGTATCGTTTGTTACGTTTGGAGAAGGCTCCAGCAATCAGGGAGATTTTCACGAAGGCTGTAACTTTGCTGGTGTACAGAAGCTGCCAGTCATCATTATGTGCGAGAACAATCAATATGCGATATCGGTTCCGATTCATAAACAGTTGGCAGGCAAGGTAAGCGACCGTGCTTTGGGATATGGATTTCCAGGGATTCGAGTCGATGGTAATGATGCATTGGCGGTATATGCGGCGGTGAAGGAAGCACGCGAACGTGCTGTCCGCGGTGAAGGTCCTACGCTGATCGAAGCCATGATGTACCGACTGTCTCCTCACTCCACCTCGGATAATGATCTGGCTTACCGGACCAAGGAGGAAGTGGAAGAGAACTGGGCCAAGGATGGCGTAGCCCGTATGAAAAGCTACTTGATCGAATGCGGCATTTGGGATGAGGCCAAGGATGCGGATCTGTCGGCTGAGCTGCTGCTCGAAGTCAAGGAAGCGATTGAATATGCAGATAAAGCGCCTTTTCCAAAGCCCGAAGATACGCTGCTGCATGTGTATGCAGATAGCGATGGGGAGGGCCGGTAACGATGGCGATTATGGAATATATTGATGCGATTCGTCTTGCCATGAAAGAAGAGATGGAGCAGGATGAAACGGTTTTTGTATTAGGTGAGGATGTCGGGGTGAAGGGCGGTGTCTTTACAACGACAAAGGGGCTTATGGACCAATTCGGTGAGCAACGTGTCATGGATACGCCATTGGCTGAGTCGGCTATTGCCGGGGTTGCGATTGGTGCGGCCATGTACGGAATGAAGCCGATTGCCGAAATGCAATATTCGGACTTCATGCTTCCGGCGACCAATCAGATTATTAGTGAAGCAGCTAAAATCCGCTACCGCTCTAACAACGATTGGAACTGTCCTGTGGTAATCCGCGCGCCAATCGGTGGTGGGATCTTTGGCGGTTTGTATCACTCTCAGTGTCCAGAATCGATCTTTTTTGGTACGCCGGGTTTGAAAATTGTTGCTCCCTTTACCCCTTATGACGCAAAAGGATTGCTGAAAGCAGCCATTCGTGACCCTGATCCGGTGTTGTTTTTTGAAAATAAAAAATCCTACAAGCTGATCAAGGGTGAAGTGCCTGAGGATGATTATATCGTTCCGATTGGCAAGGCTAATCTATTACGTGAGGGTGACGATATTACGGTCATCGGTTATAGCCAGCCTTTGCATTTTGTCATGCAGGCTGCTGAGGAATTGGAGAAGGAAGAGGGCATTACCGCACATGTTGTGGATTTGCGTACACTCCAACCGTTGGACCGCGAAGCCATTGTTGAGGCTGCACGACATACAGGTAAGGTATTAATCGTGCATGAGGACAACAAAACGGGCGGCATCGGTGCCGAGGTATCGGCTATTATTAATGAGGAGTGTCTGTTCGAGCTGGATGCGCCGATTGAGCGTCTATGTGCTCCTGATGTACCAGCCATGCCGATCAGTCCACCGATGGAGAAGTTTTATATGTTAAACAAGGATAAAGTTAAGGAAGCCATGCGCCGTCTTGCAATGTATTAATATAGGGCAGATTGGACGAAAGCATTCGAAAAGTATAGCGGGGGTAGCGGTAAAACGCGCCCTCCTATGATGTTAAGGAGTTGAAAAAATGTCAGACCAAACACAATGGAACGACGTGACCATGCCACAATTGGCAGAATCGCTCGTATCGGCGACAATTGCCAAATGGCTCAAACAACCTGGTGAAACGGTAGAGCAATTCGAGCCGATTTGCGAGGTTATTACAGATAAAGTGAATGCAGAAATCCCATCCACGTTGGACGGCATTATGGGTGATCTGTTGGCAGAGGAAGGTCAGACAGTAGCGGTAGGAGAGTTGATATGCCGTATCCAGACGAAGTCGGCTGCACCTGCGGCGGCATCAGGGGCGACACCTGTTGTACCAGCATCTCAAAGTACCGTACAAACACAATCTCAGCAGGGTGCTGGATCGGATCAGTCCATGAGAGGACGTTTTTCCCCAGCGGTGCAAACCCTGGCTGCTGAGCATAATGTGGACTTAAGCCAAGTACCAGGCACGGGTATGGGGGGAAGAATTACCCGCAAAGACGTGCTGAATTATGTGCAGCAGGGCGGTTCTGCTCCCACTGGAGTATCTGGACAGCCGACTGCGACGACATCAGGACAAGGCTCTCCTTTTGCAGGAAGACAGCAGTCTGCCACTCAGCACGGTACACCGATTCAAAATATGGACCCTGCTATTCCGGTTCGTAACAGTGGGATTCATTTGACGGAGGCTCCAAAAGCTCCTGTGATCGAAGTTGAGGGTGGCAACAATAACAGATCCGAGTATTTTATTGATGTTACACCCATTCGCAGTGCAATTGCTCGCAATATGCGACAAAGCGTTTCCGAAATTCCACATGCTTGGACGACGATTGAGGTGGATGTGACCAACCTGGTGATGCTCCGCAACAAGATCAAAAACGAATTTAAGCAAAAAGAAGGCATTAACATTACGTATCTGGCTTTCCTCATGAAAGCAGTCGTGAATGCAATCAAGGAATATCCGATTATGAATTCGGTCTGGGCAGTGGACAAAATTATCGTCAAAAGAGACATCAATATTTCGCTAGCCGTAGGTACGGAGGACTCCGTTCTTACCCCTGTTATTAAAAAAGCGGATCAGAAAAATATTGCTGGATTAGCTCGTGAAATTGACGATTTGGCACGTAAAACCCGGGAAGGCACGCTCAAACTGGACGACATGCAAGGCGGAACGTTCACTGTAAACAACACAGGCTCCTTTGGTTCAATTTTATCTTATCCGGTGATTAATTATCCGCAGGCTGCAATTCTTACCTTTGAATCCATTGTCAAAAGACCCGTGGTTATTGATGATATGATTGCGGTCCGCTCGATGGCTAATTTGTGCTTGTCGCTGGATCATCGCATTTTGGACGGAGTGATTTGCGGACGATTCTTGCAACGGGTTAAAGAAAATCTAGAAGGCTACACTTTAGATACGAAGCTGTACTAATCATCCGAACAGTGGGGGAAATGTACGGAGAGGAAGTGACAGGCCGTGAACAGACGACCGCTTGATGTAACCTATACGAATAGGATGGAATATGCCCATGCATGGGATGTCCAGAAGGAGATCGTGGGAAAGCTGGATGCAGGAGAGGCAAGAGAAACGCTTATGCTTCTCCAGCATCCGCCGACCTATACGATTGGTTCTCAGCGGCATCCTGAACATCTGCTCCTCACACCAGAGCAACTGAAGGAGCAGGGAATCAGCGTCTTTCAGATTGACCGGGGGGGAGACATTACATATCATGGGCCGGGGCAGCTTGTCGGATATCCTCTACTTATGCTCGGCAACCGGGAGGCGCTGAATCTGCACGGATACCTTCGAAGTCTGGAAGAAGTGATCATCCGGTTGTTGGCATCTTATGGAGTTGAAGGAAGCCGTAAGCCTGAATATACGGGGGTATGGATCGGGAATCTTAAAATTGCGGCCATTGGCGTCAAATTCAACAAGTGTAAGCACCGTCGGGGCTTCGTAACCAGCCATGGCTTTGCCTTTAACATCAAATCAGGGATACAGCACGAGGGCTTTGAGGGCATTGTCCCGTGCGGAATTCAGGAATACGGTGTGACATCATTGGAGGACTGCATACAGAAGCCTATATCGGTGGAGCAGATTGCGAAGGAAATTGTACCGTACTTTGAACAGCAATTTTCATTTGTTGCGCAATGGCAAACGCATTCTTTCCAATAAAGTAAGGCGGGCTATTGTGTATCTACACGGAAGCCCGCCTGTTTGCTTTGCGTAACAGCTCGTCCACTCGAGGCCTCAATAGTGCCTTAGAGCAGCCGGATACCTTGAACGGTAATTTATTATAGTGGCATAATAAACGGCTCAATTACCATGAACAGCGTAGAACCAATCATAGCTGCGAGCATAATGTAGATGAAAAAACGAACCCATTTTTTGTTCGACATGTGTAACTCCTTTAGGATAGGTTTAAGTCATAGATAAGAACATCTATCCGTATTGTAGCGTAATCGGGAAAGAGAGGAAAGTTTAATGACAGTAAAAGTAGTAAAAGACCGAATCGTACAGGAATTTATGGAACTCGTACAGGTGGATAGCGAAACGAAAAATGAGCAGGAAATATCACGTGTTCTAAAAGAAAAGTTTAATGCACTCGGGCTGGAAGTAATGGAAGACGATTCTCGTGAAAGAACCGGACATGGTTCAGGCAATCTGATCGTCACCTGGAAAGCGGAAGGTGTGGAGCAAGCAACCAAATTGTTTTTTACCTGCCACATGGATACCGTTACTCCGGGTAAAGGCATTAAGCCACAGTTGGGTGAGGATGGCTGGATTCGTAGTGACGGTTCAACGATTCTGGGGTCTGACGACAAGGCGGGAATTGCTGCTTTGTTCGAGGCGATTCGTGTCGTGCGCGAGCAGAATATTCCCCATGGTCAAATCCAGTTCGTGATTACGGCTGGCGAGGAATCTGGATTGATGGGTGCACGGGCGATGAAGCCGGAAGTGCTAGATTCTGATTTCGGATATGCTTTGGATTCAAATGGTGAGGTCGGCTCTATTTGTATAGCTGCCCCAACGCAGGCACGTATTGAAATGAAGATAACTGGGAAGTCCGCTCATGCGGGGGTAAATCCCGAAGATGGCATTAGTGCCATTCAGGTCGCTTCTAAAGCAATTTCTAAAATGAAACTAGGACGGATTGATAAGGAAACGACCGCTAACATCGGCAGTTTCGAGGGCGGCGGCGCGACAAATGTGGTATGCGATTTTGTATTGATCCGTGCAGAGGCTCGTAGTATTGTGCAAGAAAAGGTTAATCATCAAATCCAGCATATGCGTGAAGCACTGGAAACCACCACACGTGAATTTGGTGCACAGGGAGAGTTCCGCAGTGAAGTCATCTATCCGGCATTCAGCTTTACGGAGCATGATGAAGTTGTACAGGTTGCTCAGCGTGCGATTCAAAGACTGGGACTGGCAACGCCAACTTTCCATTCCGGTGGTGGCTCAGATGCTAATGTATTCAACGGGCTTGGAATTCCAACGGTGAATTTGGCTGTGGGCTACCAGAACATCCATACAACAGAGGAAAAGATTAAGGCCGATGACCTGGTGAAGGTTGCTGAAGTTGTCGTAGCTCTGATTCAAGAAACCACAAAATAAATTTGTATTATACACTTGCAACATACTGAAAAAAGGTTCAGGTTAAAGACAGGAACAGTGTTCCTTCGTCTTTAGACCTGAACCTTTTTTGGAACAGCTAGCGAAGCGATGGTGGCTGTAGGGCCATGTTCCTTTTGCCATTGACGCAAGAGTGCTTGAATCTGCCAGGCTTTACCAACGATATGGAGGGTGCTTTCAGTACGGTAGCTTTTCATTTCTGCATCTCCTCAGGACAGGAAGTTTGTTATTCTACCACCAGCATATGTACAAAGTGGACAAGTTAGACTAACTTTGGTGATAATTAATAAAGAAAGATAGATATGAAGGAGGAAACTTACCGATGAACGAGCAAACGAACGGACAATTGAACAATCCAACAAACGATGCACATCGCAAGCCTTATTCCAATCCTGCGCTGGAGGAAAAGACCGTGTCCACACAGCCTATCTTTGAGGGAAAGGTCATTACATTACAGGTAGACACGGTAGAGCTTCCCGACGGCTCCACTGGCAAGCGTGAGATCGTAAAGCATCCAGGTGCGGTGGCTGTTTTGGCTCTACATGAAGGGAAAATGCTGGTCGTGGACCAGTACAGACAGGCGATGGGGCGCTGTGAGGTAGAAATTCCTGCAGGTAAGCTAGAGCGGGGTGAAGACCCGATGGAAGCAGCGGGGCGGGAGCTGAGAGAAGAGACAGGTTTTACTGCCAAGTCGTTGAAGCTGCTGCACTCCTTTTATACCTCTCCTGGCTTTGCGGATGAAATCATTCATCTGTATGTGGCCGAAGAACTGGAGTTAGGTGAGATGGAACCGGATGAGGATGAATTTCTGGAGCTGTTTGAGGTGACGCTGGAAGAAGCACAGACGCTCATTCGTGAAGGACGGATAAGTGATGCTAAAACGATTCTGGCCGTCTATGCATGGCAACTCCGCCAACTTACAGGGAGCTTCTAAGCGTATGGATGAAAATATAGTAGAACTTAACGACTACTTTGCAGACTTGCATATTCATATTGGCAGGACAGAGAAGGGAAATCCGGTCAAAATTAGTGGCAGCCGCGATCTGACCTTTGCCAACATAGCTAAGGAAGCCTCCGGTCGCAAAGGAATTGGGCTGATCGGTATCATTGACTGCCATGCACCTAATGTACAGGAGGATATTCGTACCTATTTACATACGGGTGAAATGAAGGAAATCAGCGGCGGGGGTATCGCATACCGGGATACGGTCATTCTCCTTGGCACGGAGCTGGAAATACGTGCTGAAGGTCGTCCTGAGGCGCACGTACTGGCCTATTTTCCAGATCTGGCGGCGATGGAGGATTTTACCCAATGGCTGGCCCGGCATATGAAAAATGTTAATCTCAGCTCACAACGAATCTATGCACCGCCACGTGAGTTGCAGCAGCAAATTTACGGACGTGGAGGCATTATGGTGCCTGCGCACGTCTTTACTCCTCATAAGGGCATATACGGCAGTTCAGCGGCTCGTATGGAGGAACTGCTGGATATGGAGCTCATTAGTGGGGTGGAGCTGGGGCTGAGCGCAGATTCATCTATGGCCGGTTTGATTTCGGAACTGGATCGCTTCAGCTTTCTCACGAATTCAGATGCCCATTCACTTGGGAAAATCGGACGAGAATACAATAAATTATCACTGGCAAAGCCGTGTTTTGATGAATTCAGAATGGCTTTAGAGCGTCGTGAAGGACGAGGGGTGCGTGCCAATTACGGATTAAATCCGAAACTGGGCAAATACCATCGTTCATACTGTCAAAGCTGCGGTACGATTATTGACGAGCAACAGATGGCGGATGAACGTTGTCCTGACTGTGGTCATACCAAGCTTGTGCGAGGTGTGTTGGATCGAATATGGAGCATTGCCGACCGTGAGCAACCCATGATTCCGTCCCATCGTCCGCCGTACATTTACCAGATTCCACTGGAGTTTATTCCAGGTCTGGGCAAAGCCAAGCTGAACCAGCTACTGGCTGCATTTGGAACAGAAATGAATATTTTACATGAGGTTACACAGGAGGAGTTAGTAGCAGTCGTCGGAAAAGTGCTGGCAGAGCAAATTGTGCTTTCACGCGAGGGGCGACTGTCGCTTGTATCCGGTGGTGGTGGAACATACGGCAAAATAGCTAAGTCCTAGTAAAGTCTTGTCCCTCTAAAGGCATATCAGCGTCTGCTTGTTCATAACCATAAATTATCTATGCCGCTGGCTTGGCACATCATTCGTGATGTTTGATCTGCAGCGAAAGCTGCCCCACTTCTAGCCATCAGCCGTCGGATTACGGTTGTTTTTTGGACAAACAAGCAGATGAAAGGGGCAGGACGCCGATGCAATGGTTTCGTCATACGTTAAAGGATCAGACGCCGTATTATGTTTTCTTGGCTGTGCTGTTTCTGGTGGGAGTCGTCTTTGGTGCACTTATGGTAAACGCGCTCTCGCTGGAGCAGTTACAGGATTTGTCCCGTTACCTGAAGGATTTTTTTGTAACGGTCAATCAAAACGAACAGGGCTTCGCTGATTCACAGGCGGCCTCGACCTTTTGGGATAGCGTATCTTTACATCTGAAATGGGTCGGCCTAATTTGGGTGTGTGGCCTTTCGGTTATTGGTCTACCGGGCATTCTTGTATTGAATTTCCTCAAGGGTGTGCTAATCGGATTTTCAGTAGGTTATATGGTGGGGCAATATTCGTGGAAAGGACTGCTATTTTCTTTGGTTTCAGTTGCTCCCCATAACCTGCTCGTGATTCCGGTACTGCTCGTCTGCAGCGTGGCTGCGATGACTTTTTCCATCCATATGATCAAAACCAAAATACTCGCTACCCGGCCGTCAGACGGAATGCTGCGTCCGTTGCTGTCTTACGCAGGATTGACTGCTGTGATGATGGTGCTTCTTATTGGTAGCGCGTCCTTTGAAACTTGGATCACCCCGGTTATGATGCAATGGGTCACTCCTATGCTGACAGCTTCCGTGTCATCTTAATCCGTTTCAAAATGTTTGACTTTATTTGTATAGACCCCCTATAATAATAGGAGTGAAAAAAGTGCAGTAGGCAGTAGCTTTGCAGGGGGAGGGAGACACATGGAAGCACGGATCGAAAAAATTAAGCAGCAACTACAATCCCAGGGCTACAAACTAACGCCTCAGCGGGAAGCCACCGTCAGAGTTTTACTTGAGAACGAAGATGATCATCTGAGTGCGGAAGATGTATTTATGCTCGTCAAAGAGAAAGCTCCCGAAATCGGTCTGGCAACCGTATACCGTACCCTAGAACTGCTAAGTGAACTGCATGTCGTGGAGAAAATTAATTTTGGTGATGGCGTTGCGCGTTATGATTTGCGCGGCGATACAACCAAACATCACCATCACCATTTGATATGTGTGCAGTGTGGCAGTGTAGATGAAATACTGGAAGATTGGCTTGGACCATTGGAGGAGCGCCTGGAACGGGAATATAATTTTACCGTAGTGGATCATCGTTTGGACTTCCACGGTATTTGTTATCGTTGTAAGGCGAAGAACGATACGACCGCTCAGAAATCTTTGGGCAAATCCAAAAAAAACAAATCTCAGGACTAAAAGCTGACTACCCAAGCTCTCACCGACGAAGATGCGTTCGGGAGAGCTTTTTTGGTTCGGGATCTGTTGTTCGGGATTAAGCGGTATAAAAAGGAATAGCTTGTCATACCCTTCCATAGAGAGTCCTAATTAGGGCCATATTCTGGGGAAAAGGCGGCTGATTCACATGGTACTATCGTTGCGGAGAGGACTAAAATGGCTGCGTTTGGTAATCTTGTTCGGGGTGCTGGCATGTATGCTCTTTTTTAGCCTCAGGCTCTTTACAGATTGGATAACACCTGTAGATCATTACCGAATACCGGAAGGACATGCAGTTAAGGTATTTGGCGGACAAAAAGTAAATGAAGGGTCCGAGCATCGAATAGCAGTGTTGGAACGTTTACGTTTCTTTTACTGGTATGGTGAATAGTCTAAGTAATCGGTCTTGATGAGCTTATGAAATGAAGGCAGCACACGAAGAAGCAGACGCTGAGACTGAACCGCTGTATGTAGAACAAGGAGACTTTTGGAACTCATGAAAATGTACATTCAACCTTTCGCTCAATATATGGAAGAGGAAAAGGGTTTGTCGCGCAGCACTTTGGAAGCGTATCAACGAGACGTACAGCAGTTTGTCGAGTTCGCAGAAAGCTGTGGAATTGAGCAGCCGGATAACGTCCAACGGTCACATCTGGTACTGTATTTGGGCCGTTTGAAGGAACAGGGAAAAGCTGCGGCGACGATATCACGTAGTGTCGCCTCCATTCGCTCCTTTTTTCATTTTCTTATTCGGGAGGGAATTACGATCCATGATCCGTCCGTTCTGCTGGAGCTGCCTAAAGCGACTAAAAAGAAGCCCTCGGTGCTAACGCAGGATGAGGTAGAGCGTTTGCTGGCCGCGCCAGATGTGACTGCCCCGCAAGGGGTGCGAGACAAGGCGATGCTGGAGTTGTTATATGCGACGGGCATTCGCGTATCGGAGCTGATTGCCCTTAACGTGCGTGATGTGCGCACCGATCTGCGCTTTGTGCACTGTGGCGGCGAGGCAGGCAAGGAGCGTGTTGTACCGATCAGCCGTGAGGCATCACAGTGGGCACAAGCCTACATGGATGAGCAGCGTCTATTATTGCTGAGATCCGGGCAGGGTGAAGAAGCTCAGGTAGAGCAGGAAGCCATGTTCCTGAACGTATCTGGACAGCGTCTCAGTAGACAGGGCTTCTGGAAAATGATTAAGAAGTACGGCCAGGAAGCAGGCATAAGCGAGGATATCACGCCCCACACGCTGCGGCATTCCTTTGCGGTACATATGCTGGAGGGCGGAGCGGACTTACGCTCTGTACAGGAAATGCTGGGTCATGCTGATCTGTCAACGACGCAGGTATATGCGCAGACGGCAAGACGGAATATGAAGGAAGTATATGAAAAGCATCACCCGCACGGCGGCAACCGCACTTCTCATGAAAGCAAAGATCGAACGTAACGATACTTTACTTTCATAGAAAATGTGATAATGACTATAACTTTACGATTGTACAAGTCAGGAGAGATACTAATGTCAACAGCCAACCAAGCTACAATTCAGGAAGCAGCAGAATATATCCGTGCCAAAAGCGGAATACGTCCAGAGATTGGTCTTATTCTGGGATCGGGTCTCGGTATTCTGGCCGATTTAATTCAGGATGGAATTAGTATTCCTTATCAGGATATTCCCCATTTTCCTGTATCGACGGTAGAAGGTCATGAGGGAGAATTACTGTTAGGCACGATTGAAGGTCGCGCTGTCGTCATGATGAAAGGACGCTTCCATATGTATGAGGGCTATGGCCCGCAACTGACGGCTTTCCCAGTTCGGGTGATGAAGCAATTGGGGATTCAAAGTCTGCTGGTGACGAATGCAGCAGGTGGTGTAAATACTTCCTACGAAGCAGGCGATCTGATGGTCATCTCGGATCATCTTAATCTGACAGGACAAAATCCGCTGATCGGACCGAACGATGCCGGTCTGGGCGTTCGTTTTCCAGACATGTCGGAGGCGTACAGCCGCCGCTTGCGTGAAATTGCTAAGCAAACGGCTAACCAACAGGGCTTCAGCCTGCAAGAAGGTGTATATGCTGGATTGCTGGGACCTAACTATGAAACGCCTGCTGAAATCGTCATGCTGCGTACACTGGGCGCAGATGCGGTGGGTATGTCGACCGTATCTGAGGTTATTGTAGCCCGTCATGCAGGTATTGAGGTACTGGGCTTCTCCTGTATCACGAATATGGCCGCAGGCATTCTGGATCAACCTTTGTCCCATGGTGAAGTGATGGAGACGGCAGAGAAGGTACGTGAGCAATTTTTAAAACTTGTGCTAGCGATTATTCCACAAATGTAGATTGGGGATCATGTTCAACCGAAGCGGTGGACATATATCCCAAGAACCCCGTATCCGAACGCCTTTTGTTGGCGTGGGTACGGGGTTCTTTTTCACATACAGCGGTTGAGCTGAGTATGATCTCCTAATGAAGAGGCTGTGTGCTCAATGCAGTTGAATTCGCTTTTTCTGCTACAGCCAGTTTATGTCGTTCTTGCACCTTGATCACAATAACCATAAAAATAATCCAGTAAATAGATAGCGAGTTCAGGAAACGGCTGTCCGTTATATTATTCAATACGATAAAAAGGAAAAAAACCGCTGCCGTTAGCCATGTATACATATCTGCTTTACCAATTCTGAATTTAAATAAAGTGGTTATGGCGAGTGTAATGGTTGCCAGTAGTCCTGTAAGGCCCACATCGATCCACAGATCTCGGAAACCGCTATGGCTGCTTGTCAGATCAAATCGAATTCCATTCGCATAGATACTGGGCCGGGCTGCCCAGTAGGAGCCGTAACCATGTCCGAACCAGTAATGGCTCTGAATAGCACCACCAATCCCCTGCCAGATTTCCGTTCTTCCAGTTAAGGTCGTTGTTTTTCCAAATTCCGACGCAATCGCATCTCCATAAGTAAAGATGAATACCAAACCCAAAAGAACGAACAAGCAGGAACAGCTAATGAAGAAACCGCGTAATGCAATGCTTCGGATTCTCTTGAATAGCAATATAAACAATATAAATACGAAGAGCGAAGATGTCAGCACCAAAGAGGTGGTAGATTGGCACTCGATGAGCAATAAGGCATTGAGTAAGATGAAGCCAATATGCAAAACTTTATGTTTACCCCTGAAAAAGTAAATAACATGTGAAACAAAACTTAACAGAGAGAGAGTTCCAAGTGTATTTTTATGACCAGAGATGCCCTTCCATAGCCCAGTATGTTCTACGCCACCATGAATAGCAAAGGAGGGAACGAGCAAAACGGCGAGTAGATTGAGGATGCTCAAAATACTTAACGTAACGACTAAGAGGCGAATGCAGCCCTGTGTTGTATAATGAGTGACCAAATAGAGTCCAAAGGTAGAGAAGGCAAGAAATTTGAGAACCATCAGCAAGGAAGAGGTCTGCTCTTGTTCAGCCCATAAACAGGAGGCAGCGATGTACAGCATGAGTAAAGTCAGCAACGGATTGTCGACTAAGGTTGCGATCAATGACTTGAGTGAAGGTAGTAGCATGGTATAGCTGAACAACAGAATAAGCAGGGAAATCGTGATAACTCTGGGGGACAAACCCTGACAAGCATAAGGAATCGAAAAAGCCAGTAAACCAGCTACGGTAAGTACATGTTTCACGATTTCACCACCTAGATACATTATGTATCTATATTATACAAAACGTATCTTCTTGTACAATAATAATAAAATATTTATTTTCATTTTTCTCAAGCCTAGAGCAAGCCCTATTGTGCATATACTCAGTCCATGCTAAGAAAATGAAGAATTCTTCGGCTTGGTTAAAAAGGAACTTTTTATGTTTTTAAACCTGGGGGTGTTCGGGTGGCGGATCATTTTACAGACCGTTTGAAGTTGAATTTGAGTGGTACAGGCAAAGACTTAACGCCGCAGCAATTAAATGAAAATTTTAAAACCATTGAAAAAGAATTCATTGAACGCAGTGTAAACGTAAGTTGGTTTGGAGCTGCTGGTGATGGTATTCAGGATGACACGGCAGCTTTGCAGGAGTTGATTAATAAGACCCCCGATTATTCCATTCTTCACATCCCCAGTGGACGATACAAAATAACCTCTACCCTACAGATTCGCAAGCAGGGTGTACGCATTTTTGGCATTCATAAGGGCAGATACCGACAAGGCAAAGGTGTTACGTCGATTGAATATTATGGTACGGGTCCTTGTTTTCAAATTGGAGATGAAAGTCTACCCTCGTTTAGCGGATTTCAAAATGTGCAGTTTCATGACTTATCGATCCGGTACGAGGGGGCTGACAGATCCACATTAAATAATCCGTTTTCGCAGTCAGTGAAGCGTGGATATTATGGCAAAGGTACTTTAGGTATTCAGGATTGGAAGGGCGGCGGAGTTACCCTAGATAACGTCCTAATTGAGCATTTTGAAACGGCTTTTTGGGGCTACGAAAGTGATGTGAATTTATTTAAATGCACGGAGATTAATTACAATAAAACAGGGATTCACTTGCAGAATAGAAGTTCACAGTTTACTAGCATAGCGCTTTTTACATTGGGGAACGATACGGCATTGGATCTGAACAGCTCCAACGGAGCCAGATTTTTGGCTAGCCAGCACATTAAGGATGGAAGTTCCAATGATATTCCCATTCTAATTAATGATTTTATGAACGCTGAATTTATAGGTTGCTGGTTTGAGGGACTAAGCAGAGAGCATAAGATGACAGTGCCTTCTTTTATTCAAATTGGTGCTACCAAAGAAACGAAAAATGTGGCCTTGCGTGACTCCATTTTAGCGATAGCGGACAAATTCGATGACACCCAATCCGTATGTAACTATTTTGTGGATGTGGTCATTGGCAAAAAAATTTTGGTGGACGAGGTGGGAGGGTATCCCCGTAATCTAAAGCAGCTTATTTCTTTCTCTGGTAGCTCTTCCACACAGCAGGTGACACTTCGCTCACATTTGGATTTTAGCTATAGCAATAATCGTTATGACGAGAACAATGGGACAGGGCAGGCTTTGCTGCTGGTCGAGAAATACTCGAACAACGGAATTGAGCATTTGGACGAAACCTTTGTTAAAGCCTACCTGGGAGCAAGGCAAAATCTCCCCGCAGGTAGCTGGCAGAAGGTAAAGTTCAATCAAATCAACCATGATGAGCTGATTGAATTCGACGCGGCGAATAGCCGATGGCGAGCCAAGCGAGCTGGGAAATACAGAATACAAGTTTACATTTCGACCGATCCTCAAGTGGATGGGAATCGCACACGGCTGGCACTTCACCTGAATGATGAGCAGCTTGCCGGGAGCTCCGCCTATGCCTATCTCGATGATAGGGTTATCGGCGGACTGAACTATAGTGCATTGAGTGGAGCAATGGAACTTAGACTGGAAGCGAATTCTTTTATTGATATACGGGTGTTTAGTCAAAATACAATGGATATTTTACCGGGTGGCGGTATCACATATCTCACCGTAAGCCGAATTTAAACCATTATTTCACAGACGATAGATGTTCTGTCGTTTTATATATTGGAAAAAGCGCACCATGCTGACTCAGCTTGGTGCTATTTGATGTTTTTATCCATATGGAATATTTTTCTTTCATTCTGACGACAATGGTTAGCAGCACGCGAATAGACCGGAGAGATCAGTAAATGGGCTCCGGTGCTTTACGCCAATATGTTGAGGAGGGAACCGATTGTGAAGAAAAAAGTGGTGGCGTTCATCCTGGCTTGCCTTATAGCCTTGACTGCCGTCCCTGTCGGCGGTTGGGCCGAAGAAAGCATACCTGAAAGCAAAACCAAAGAGGGATCAGCGGCTGAGCTAGCTCCCCAGGCTCTCTCGGCGATCCTGATGGATGCAGATACGGGCACAGTCATCTATGAAAAAAACAGTCGTGAAAAGCTTCCTCCAGCGAGCATCACCAAGATTATGACGATGTTGCTGACCATGGAGGCCATTCAGGATGGCAAGCTTAAGCTGACCGATAAAGTTCGTGCCAGCGAATATGCATCTTCAATGGGGGGCTCGCAAATTTTCTTGGAGCCGGGAGAAGAAATGACGGTCGATGAGATGCTGAAGGGAATCGCGATGGCTTCCGGCAACGACGCTTCTGTGGCGATGGCTGAGAAAATTGCAGGGTCTGAGCAGGTTTTTGTCGACATGATGAACGCCAAGGTGCAGCAGCTCGGGCTCAAGGATACGCATTTTGCCAATTGCAACGGTTTACCCGTAGAAAATCACTATTCTTCTGCGCATGATATTGCGGTTATGAGCCGGGAGTTGTTGAAATACCCGCAAATTACGAAATATACGGGAGCCTATCAGGACTATTTGCGCAAATCCTCAGTCAAACCCTTTTGGCTGGTGAATACGAATAAACTTGTCCGTTTCTATACTGGAGCAGACGGGCTGAAAACAGGCTATACGGGAGAAGCAAAGTTCTGTCTTTCCGCTACTGCGAAGCGTGATGGCTTGCGCGTCGTAGCTGTCGTGCTTGGGGAGCCGAATACGAAGATACGCAACAATGAAGTATCTTCCATGTTCGACTATGCGTTTTCTCAATATACAATGAAATCCATATACAAGCCGGGTGAATTGCTGGGCAGCGTAAAAGTTGAAAAAGGCGTATTGCCAGAGCTGAAAATTCAGGCTGATCGTTCCTACAGCGTGCTGGTGAAAAAAGGTGGCAACAAACAAACGTTGCGTCATGAATTACAACTGGCCCCAAGCCTCAAAGCTCCTGTCCGGGCTGGTGACCCAATCGGTAAGCTGGTCGTCTATCAGGATGGACAACGTCTTAAGGAGTTTAATATCATTTCGCCTGTGGCTATCGAAAAGGCCGGATGGTGGAAATTGTTTAAACGTACCATGTCGAACCTATTTTCTTTGTAGATTTTACGGGGTTTTCTTCTAGTTTTGTCGGAGGGCAGGAATCGTCTGCGGCTACGTAGAAATCCTTGTCCAAGACCGGGAGGAGAGTGAGTAAGCATGAACCTGCAAATTGAAATGGAGCATCACCGGGGGGTACTGATTGTAAGGCTGTCTGGTGAGCTTGATCACCATACGTCGGACATGGTCCGTATGCAAATGGATGAGGCGATTCAGCGTCGGCAATGCGAGCATATTGTGCTCAGCCTGAAGAATCTTCAGTTTATGGATAGCTCCGGCCTTGGCGTTATCTTGGGACGGTACAAATTGATCAAGCAAAAGGGCGGGAAAATGGCAGTCTGTGATGTCAATCCGCCAGTACACCGACTGCTGGATATGTCCGGGCTGTTCAAAATCATGCCCATATATGACAACGAGGGAAATGCGCTCACGGAACTGGAGGTAGTGTCATGAGAGAAGGCACGGGTAACAATTTCATGAGCTTGCAGTTTGCTGCCAAATCGGAGAATGAAGCATTTGCTCGTGTGGCTGTCGCGGCATTTATTTCTAGGCTTGATCCCACAATGGATGAGCTAAGTGATTTGAAAACCGTGGTGTCTGAAGCGGTGACAAACAGCATTATTCACGGTTATGACAGCGACCCGTCAGGTGTCGTAACGATCAAAGTCAGGATTGAAGCGGACGTGATTACGTTGGTTGTTGAGGACGCAGGCCGAGGAATTGAAGATCTGGAACTTGCCAAGCAACCTCTATATACGTCCAAACCTGAATTGGAACGCTCCGGCATGGGCTTTACGATTATGGAAAATTTCATGGATGAGTTTGAAGCAGTCAGTGAGCCGGGCGGAGGCACGTCGGTCCGGATGAAGAAAAGGATTGAATCCAAGAAAGCTTTATATAATTAGGAGTTGATCCTATGGAAGCAGGAGGAAAAAAAACTTCGCACAGCTATTTGGAGGATGCGGAAGTCAAGCGGCTTATTGCACTGAGTCAATCCGGTGATAATGAGGCTCGTGAGACACTGGTCAATAGTAATATCCGGCTCGTCTGGTCTGTCGTGCAGCGCTTTATGAACCGGGGGTATGAACCTGACGATCTTTTTCAAATTGGTTGCATCGGCTTGTTAAAATCGGTGGATAAATTCGATCTCAGCTACGAAGTCAAATTTTCAACATATGCAGTACCGATGATTATCGGTGAGATTCAACGGTTCCTGCGTGATGACGGTACACTCAAAGTTAGCCGTTCCTTGAAGGAAACGGCCAATAAGGTCCGCAAAATGAAAGACGAGCTATCCAAACGGCTCAACCGTCTGCCTACAGTCAAGGAAGTTGCTGATGAGCTGGGAGTGACACCGGAGGATGTTGTTTTTGCGCAGGAGGCCAATAAGCCGCCTACCTCCATTCACGAAACGGTGTTCGAAAATGACGGTGATCCAATTACACTTATGGATCAGATTGCTGACGAATCACAGGAAAGGTGGTTCGACAAGCTGGCACTCAATGAAGCCATTGGCGGACTATCTGAGCGGGAGCGGTTGATTGTGTACCTGCGCTATTACCGGGATCAGACTCAATCAGAGGTTGCAAGTCGGCTTGGTATTTCTCAGGTACAGGTATCACGGCTGGAAAAAAAGATTTTACAACTGATCCGCGATCAGATTGCCCAATAATAACAGTCAGGATCTTAGTGAAATCTTTATGCTTACGTATTTAAAAAGGGTATTCCAAAGCCATTTTAATGGCCAGGGGTACTCTTTTTTGCGTGGGATAAAAGACAATACACAGAATAGGTTTCCTCGCTTCGTTCCATACTAATCGATAATTACGAGGATAAGGAGGGGATCGGATGACTCATAGTCCGGCTCCTACAGTAGCTCCTATTGTCTACTTGCGGCTCCGCAGCCGTGTTCGCATGATACAAGGGCAGGATTTACATTTGGGTGATGTAGCCCATCTGCTGACTAATCCTGAATGGGAAAAGGATCTGCTTGAGCTTGTTCTCAAGCGGCCGCAGCACCAGGACGGTAATCTGATACTGATAGACATGCTGCAGATCATAGCAAAAATTAGAGATCATATTCCGGGGGTCGTAGTTGAATCTCTCGGGAAGCCACATGTACTTGTGGAACTCGTGGAGAAACCCCGTAAGCCGTCCAAAATACTGTTTGTTTTGGTATGGGTGCTTCTGTTTTTTGGTTCTGCGCTGACAATTATGAATTTTCATGCCGACGTTAGCATGATGGAGGTACAGGTTCGGATTGTGGAGATGATTACGGGACATAAAGATGAACATCCGTACCTGTTTCAAATTGCTTACTCGATCGGCATCGGCTTTGGCATGATCGTTTTTTTTAATCACTTGTTCAAGAAAAATTGGAACGAGGAGCCGACGCCGCTGGAGGTGGAAATGTATCTGTACCAGGAAAATGTGGATCAGTATGTTGTGGCAGAGGAGTATGAAAAGATGGCCCGTTTGCACACAAAGGATAAGAAACCATGATATTTGTACAGGCTGCACTTCAGATTATTTTAGGTATTGCTGGGGGCCTTGCGGTGGGTAGCGGTGTAATTGCTTTTTTTATTGTGCTGGATATCATGCCGCGATTAGCACAACTCACCCGTACGTATAAAAAATCACGTGCATACGAAAAGGCAATGATTATAGGTTCAGTGCTGGGGACTGTGGTCGATTTTTGGAACATTTGCTTGCCACTACCGGGCATATTTACATGGATACCTGGGTTGTTTTGCGGAGTGTTTATTGGTTTGCTCGCCGCGGCTTTAACGGAGGTGTTGAATCTCCTGCCTATACTCGCCAAGCGACTCCACATGACCGTGTATATGTTTGGCCTATTAATGGCAATGGTGCTTGGCAAGGTGACGGGTTCCTTATTTGACTGGTTTGTATACAACCGTTAACAACGAAAGCGAGGGGGCAAGGAATATGGATCACAGAGCGGATCAAGAGCAACATCAAGAAGACGGGGGAATCGGAAAGGAATATCATACTGACGGAGAAGAGTTGAGTCCATGGAAGGAAAAGCAGGCGCAGGAATCCGCACGTTTTAAACACAAAAAAGAGAGTGAGCGGTCTGATAACGTAGAGGAGTCCGTTCGCTACTGGCAGAACGAAGATGATATATCGCCGAGGATGAAGGATAATAAGAATACACTTGAAACAGTATTAGGTTTGGGGGAGACCTTTGATGTGGTATTCAGGGAAATGACACTGGGTGGGCGTCATACCGGATATCTGTTCCTAAATACCTTTGCGAAAGATCAGATCATGCTTGAAGTGCTAAAGCGTCTCACCTATCTGACGCCGGATAATCTCTCTTCGGATGGACTACAAGCGTATTTCGAAAATTTTATTCCACATATTCAGGTGGAGAAGACAGATAAGATGTCTGTCGTCATTAACAAGGTGCTGACAGGGATGAGTGCCTTTTTCATGGAAGGCGAACGATTTTCCCTTATTCTGGATACTCGTAATTATCCGGTGCGTAGTCCGGAGGAACCTTCTTTGGAGCGGGTTGTGCGCGGTGCCCGCGACGGGTTTACTGAAACAATGCTTACAAATGTAGGTTTGGTGCGCCGACGTTTGCGGGATCCAGGACTTAAATTTGAGGCAATGCAGGTCGGACGTCGAACCCGAACAGACGTATGTTTGGGCTACATTGACGATATTGTGGATAAGGTGATGGTGGATACTGTACGAGACAAAATTAAAAATGTTAATTTGGATGGTATTCCTCTGGCCGATAAGCAATTAGAGGAGACGATTATCAATAAAGGTTGGAATCCATATCCATTAGTACGATATTCGGAGCGACCAGATGTCGTGGCTTCGCATATTATGGAAGGAAGGCTCGTTATTTTCGTCGATACCTCACCCAGCGTGATGATCTTGCCTACCACTTTTTTTGACTTGTGTCAGCATGCAGAAGAGAATCGGCAAACTGCTTTTATGGGAAGTTATTTGCGCTGGGTACGTTTTTTAGGCATATTTGCCTCGATGTTTCTGCTTCCCATGTGGCTGCTAATGGTTATCAATCCCGAATTAAAACCGGCGTTTCTCGATTTTATCGGTCCTCAAAAGGAAGCACATCTTCCGCTGATTGCACAGTTTATCATCGTGGAACTAGGGGTCGATCTTATGCGAATGGCGGCTGTGCATACTCCGACACCACTGGCTTCCGCTATGGGCTTGATCGCAGCCATTCTAGTCGGTGACATAGCGGTTCAGACGGGACTTTTCGTGAATGAGGTCGTGCTGTATATGGCTGTCGCTGCCATAGGAATGTTCGCAACACCGAGCTACGAGCTAGGGCTGGCGAATAGACTGATTCGACTATTCCTGCTGGTTGCTGTTGCAATTTTTCACGTACCGGGCTTTGTCGTGGGTACGACACTGATCATTTTGATGCTGACGCTGCATCGGTCATATAATTCTTCGTATTTGTGGCCGTTCATTCCTTTTAATGCCAAAGCGTTAGCTTCCATCTTGTTCCGCATGCCTGTACTAGATGCACCTAACCGCCCGTCATCTAACAAAACGAGGGACAATACGCGTATGCCCCATACGGATGCCGACACAGATTCGAACTCAGGCAATGGACAAGAGCATTAATATAAATGATCTGCATAAAAATCCATTGTTCTTGATGTTTTTTTTGCTATACTGGTGTAAACATTCGATGGAATATGACTAGCTTGTTCCAGAAAGAGAGGCGCCAGAACATGTATTTGCATGGAAGCAGTAAAATTAACAGCAATGGACATTTGGAAATCGGCGGTTGTGATACAACACTTTTGAAAGAGCGTTTTGGCACACCGCTATATATTGTTGACGAACAGTTAGTCCGCCGGCGCTGCCGGGAGTATATAGAAGCTTTTCGTGAAACCGGATTGAAGTTTCAAGTCGCTTATGCAAGCAAAGCGTTTTGTGTTATGGCGATGTGCGCTTTAGCTGCTGAAGAAGGGATGTCACTTGACGTAGTTTCCAGTGGAGAATTGTTTACTGCGCTACAAGCAGGGTTCCCGGCAGAGCGAATCCATTTCCACGGCAATAACAAAACACCGGAAGAAATTGAAATGGCGTTAGATGCGCAAATTGGCTGCTTCGTCGTCGATAGCGAAATGGAGTTGCATTTGTTGCAGGCCCTTGCCTCCGAGAAAGAACAGCAGGTGAATATCTTACTGCGGGTTACACCAGGGGTTGAGGCGCATACGCATGAATATATGGCCACAGGTCAAGAAGATTCGAAATTTGGCTTTGACATTGGAAACGGTACAGCACGCCAAGCAGTGGAACAGGCTATCAAGCTAGACCATCTTAACCTGCTGGGGGTACATTCTCATATCGGTTCGCAAATATTCGAAGTGAATGGCTTCCAAATGGCTGCTGAACGGGTTGCAGCTTTTTCCAGAGAAATTAAGGAACAGCTTCAGTTTTCTTTCAAAGTGATTAATCTGGGTGGGGGATTTGGCATTCGCTACACAGAAGAGGACACACCACTGAAAGTATCAACCTATGTACAGGCTATCGGCGAAGCGGTGAAAACTTATTTTTCAGGACTTTACGATGAACTTCCAGAAATTTGGATTGAGCCGGGACGCAGTATTGTAGGCGATTCAGGTACGACCTTATATACGGTAGGAAGCATCAAGGATATTCCGCAGGTACGTAAATATATCTCGGTAGATGGCGGGATGACAGATAATCCACGCCCTGCACTGTATCAGGCCAAGTATGAAGCGATGCTGGCTAACCGAGCGCAGGATACGAACGAAGAGACGGTGTCCATTGCGGGCAAATGCTGTGAAAGCGGCGATATGCTGATTTGGGATGTAGAGCTGCCTCGTATAAATAGCGGCGATTTGCTCGCTGTTGCCTCAACCGGAGCCTACAATTACTCCATGGCGAGTAATTATAACCGAATACGTCGACCAGCAGTTGTATTTGTCAACAACGGTGAGGCCGAGTTGGTAGTGCGTCGGGAAACCTACGAAGATATCGTACGCAACGATGTTGTGCCACAGCGCTTGATTCGTGATCAAGCTAGTCCAGTGGTTCAGCCCAACGCCAAGATTACCGTTTCGTCCTGATTTTAGAATTGTAAGATCATGCAGGCCATTGAGTCGGTAATAATACACCGGGGACAATGGCTCTTTTTTTTGGACAAGACTTTGCTAAGCGCGGCAATTCATAGTAAACTGGAACTTGATGTTATTTAGTTCTCAAAACAGGTTGAAAAGGAGATACAAACAATGAAAAAAGGTAGAATAGATCTTGAAAACGGCGGTATCGTTGAAATTGACTTTTTCCCAGAAGAAGCTCCAAACACCGTTGCTAACTTTGAAAAGCTGGCAAACAGCGGTTACTACAACGGTTTGAGCTTCCACCGTGTCATTCCGGGCTTTGTTGCTCAAGGTGGTTGTCCAATCGGTAACGGTACAGGCGGTCCTGGTTACACGATTGACTGTGAAACAGCTACGAATACAACAAAGCATGCCAAAGGCGTTCTGTCCATGGCTCATGCAGGTCGCAACACAGGTGGCAGCCAATTCTTTATCTGCTACGCTCCACAACCACATTTAGATGGAGTACATACTGTATTTGGTAAAGTAACCAAAGGTATGGAATTCATTGATGCTGTAAAACAAGGCGACAAAATGAAAGAGGTTAAAGTATTTGACGTGTAATTTTACCGTTAATTACATGATCTTTTTCAAATAGCGTTGCACCTAAGCCGTTCTGTCTTTGGACAGGGCGGCTTTTGTTGTCTTTTGTTTGACGGTTTATTGATTTTCGCAATCACGTAGGCATTACAGTGCGTTAGATCACATTCGAAAAGTAAGTGTTGTGATAGCCTTTCGATAAGAATGCATTTTCCATTTATTTTATATGAGTATTCAAACTCAGTAAGGATTGGAAAAGAAGGGGGCTTATCACATTGTCTATTTTAACGCGCACAAATCGACTCGGATTTTTTGAAATCCGGCTGGAATCCATTGGTGGACTCGGCGCTAATCTGGCTGGCAAAATGTTGGCCGAAACCGGGGTGCTTGGTCTGGGGCTGAATGCTTCAAATTTTTCGTCCTACGGTTCGGAAAAAAAGGGAACTCCGGTTAAAAGCTTCGTCCGCTTCTGTGAGCCGGAGGTCGATATTCGGGATCACAGTCCGATTGAGCAACCGCATGTGGTAGGCATTTTCCATGAAACGTTATACAAAACGGTAAATGTAATCAGCGGACTGCCAGCGGATGGGATTGTAGTGGTTAATTCCACGCGTCCAGCAGAAGAAATACGGGCTGATTTGGGACTGGTATCCGGTACACTAGCGGTGGTGGATGCGATGGGCATCGCACTGGAAGAGCGGACCAAACTAAATACGTCCATGCTCGGTGCCTTGTTCCGTGTCTGTGATTTCCTGGACCCGGAAGCGATGAGATCGGTTATACGCAGTACCTTTGAAAAGAAAAATCCACTGTTAGTGGAACCTAATCTCCGTACGTTTAACCGGGGGTATGAGGAAATGGAACTGCACGTATATCCAGTTACTGATGACGCAGAGGATCGGGTCTTTGAACGTCCGCAGCCACTGCTGGGATACGAAACGCAACTACTGGGGGGCGTTATTGCAACTCAGGGAAACAGCATGACAAGAGATGTTAGTGGTTCACGTCAGGGGTATGTGCCTGAATATGAAGCTGATAAATGTACCCATTGTGCCAAGTGTGATTCGATTTGCCCGGATTACTGTTTTGTATGGGAAGAGCAAGCTGACAAACGCGGAAGAATGATGCCATTTTTGCAAGGGATTGATTACCAGTATTGCAAAGGATGTCTGAAATGTGTAGATATTTGCCCATCGGGGGCATTAAGCTCGCGTCGTGAGCAATGGGGATGGGCGGAACAGAATCGAGTTGCCCACCAATTTCCGGTATATGAAGGAGGGCGTGCGTAATGGCAAAACTGGAGGAAGAACTCAAACAGACAGGCGCCGCGCAAGTGACAACGTTCGAATCCGGTAATGAAATGGCAGCTACGGCGGCTGCGCAGATTAATTATCATATGATGGGATATTTCCCGATTACTCCATCTACTGAGGTAGCGCAGTATTTGGATCAGATGAGAACGAGAGGTCAGCATAATATTAAGCTGGTTGCAGCAGACGGAGAACACGGATCGGCAGGGATTTGTTATGGAGCTGCCGCAGCGGGAGCGAGGGTTGTGAACGCCACTAGTTCGCAAGGTTTCCTGTACATGCTGGAGCAGTTACCTGTTCAGTCAGGTACCCGTTTTCCAATGGTTATGAATCTGGTGACACGAGCTGTCAGTGGTCCCCTGGATATTCGCGGGGATCATTCGGATCTGTACTATGGTTTGAATACAGGCTGGGTCATTTTGACGGCAAGTACACCACAGGCTGTGTATGATATGAACATCATGGCACTAAAAATCGCAGAGCATAGCGATGTTCGGCTACCTGTAATGGTTGCATATGACGGTTTTTATACGTCCCATCAAAAACGTAAAGTGCAATATTTTGCAGATGCTGAGACCGTGCGCGGTTTTGTAGGTCCTAACCCGAACTTAAATTATCCGAATATTACTGATTTTGATCATCCTGTTACCGTAGGTGCGCATATGAACGGTGATGACCTGACGAATAATCATGTTCAGCTGTCCGAAGCACTGAAGCTGTCCGAAGGAGTATATGAGCAGGTAGCAGCAGAATATGCCGCTTTATCCGGTCGGGAATACCCGATTTTAGATCTGTATCAAATGGAGGATGCTGAGGTCGCGGTATTCCTGTTGAATTCGGCGGCTGAATCGGCTAAGGATGTGGCGGATCAACTCCGTGCGCGCGGGATTAAAGCTGGTGTGATACGTCCGAATATCATCCGACCGTTCCCAGCCGCACAACTGCGGGAAGCCTTACGTGATGTCAAGGCGCTGCTGGTAGGTGAACGTGCAGACTCGTATGGGGCAGACGGCGGGAATTTAACGCATGAAATTAAGGCGGCCTTGCAGGAGGACCCACTGAATCGGACACTCGTGTTGAGCCGTATTTTTGGCTTGGGCGGCAAGGATTTTTATGCGGAAGATGCAGAGGCGTTCTTCCAGCTTGCGATTGAGGCGGCAGAGGCCGGACGAGCGGAGAAGCCCTTTGATTATTACGGTATTAATCCGGGTTCACCGGACAAGGTGATGCCGCAAGTTATGCAGCCGCCACGTGGCAATGCATACCGTACGGGCCTGATTCAGGTTACGCCGGACGAGGCGACCGGGAAGCTCAAAGTCAAGGTGCCACCCCTGCGGTCGTTGACAACCAAACCACGCCGTCTTACACCAGGTCACGGGGCTTGCCCAGGATGTGGGGCATTGTCTGCGCTGGAACTGTTTTTCAAAGGTATTGAAGGGGATATTGTCGTGTTGTTCCAGACAGGCTGCGTTTATGTGACGACGACAGGGTATCCATATACATCACACAAACAACCGATGATCCACAATCTTTTTCAAAACGGGGCCGCTACACTTTCAGGAGCGCTGGAAGCTTATATGGAAATGAAGCGCCGTAATGAAATTGAAATGTCGGACGATCCGACCTTTATCATGATCAGTGGTGACGGTGGGATGGATATAGGTATGGGTTCTGCGATTGGTGCGGCTCTGCGTAATCATAAGCTGATCATGCTGGAATATGATAACGAAGGGTACATGAATACAGGTTCACAGCAATCATACTCCACTCCGGTTGGTCACATGACCAGTACGTCGGGTGTAGGGAAAATGCAAAAAGGAAAGCAAGGACATCACAAGGATACCGTACAAATCATGGCTGCTTGTAACATTCCGTATGCTTTTACAGCAGCTGAAAGTCATCCGCAGGATATGCTGCGCAAAGCAGCCAAGGCTCAATGGTATGCGAACAACGTGGGTACGGCCTATGGTAAGATCCTGTGCGCCTGCCCGCTGAATTGGAAATCTGATGACAGACTGGGCACCAGCATTGTGGGCGCTGCAGTCGAGTCTTGTTTCTTTCCTTTGTACGAAATAGAGCAAGGCAGTACGACAATTACGTACAATCCGGAAGACAAGGGAAAACGGATTCCAGCTGCTGAATGGTTGAAATTAATGGGTAAAACGAAGCATCTTCTCAAGGAGGAGGCTACGCTGGCTACCTTTGAGCAGGAGATTGAGCGTCGCTGGACTATCCTGAAAAAGAAACATGAAATTTCAGAGCTATAATTACGTTTTTTGCATAATCATCGATTAACATTGTTAGCCGCTGTTACTGTAGTGGTTCAATCAAGATTCTTTGCGTTTATTGCGCAAAGAATCTTTTTTGTCGTTTATGGGTTGAAGCATAAAAAAACAGGTAATGATTTCCGATATAGGAGTGGAGGCCTATAAGAGGCACGTTAAAAAGTTTTCTTCTGAATTTTAAGATGCAATGAGGTGCAGGTAATGATTAAGCTGAATACAGTTGAAATAATCGAAATTATAAAGAAGCAGATCCCTAAGGTTATGAACATCCAGCCAGTGGAGCTAAAGTTTACGGATGATTTTGGACGGGCATCGTTGGCAGCGACAGAACACAAATTCACGCTGACGAACCAGCATTATTCTGCCAAGGTGATGGATTGCGTGTTAGAAACACAGGTACGCCCCATTTTAATGTGCGAAATTATTTATTTTCTGAAATGCGAGTTTATTGACGGACATGTTGATGTGCGACTGGATTATGAAGCAAGTTCTGAGGAAGGACGGGGACCGGTTGCTTCAGCCGTAATTACCTTTGATCATGCAACAGAGTTGGGAGTCGAGGAACTGGCCGATCTGATTGACTTGGCGCTTCATATGAATGATAAAACCTGGTTTGAAGAACTCTCCAGCCAATATGTCAAAACCAAAGCAGGAGCTTCTATTAGATAACTTGCTTTTTTTAGAAGTCGGTGCTAATATACGTAACAAGTTTAAAGTTAATTTAATTAAATAAGAGCAAGATCCTTCGGGGCGGGGCGAAATTCCCCACCGGCGGTGATGACATGTTTGTGGATCGTTTTTGTGAGAAACAGCATGGCTTAGTCCGTGACCCGGATGCTGAATGATCGGCAGAAGGTGGACCTGGTGCAAATCCGGGACCGACAGTATAGTCTGGATGGGAGAAGGATACGAAGCGCATGTGCATGACGTGACATGTGCCGATTTTTAGCATACCCAATTGTGCGTACAGCTTATTTCGTTGTAGGACAGCATCGGGCGATAGCTTGCTTAAGCTTTCTTTTTGATGGTGTTCAGAGCGTATTTGGTTGTATCCTCAGTCATGCTTTCTATTGGCAAACCTATGATTTCATGTCGTCTTAAGATGCATATGAACTGCGCTTGTATACTACAAATGTGACTCTCATCACCCCCATGACGGATTGAATCCGAACTGGGGGTTTTTTGCGCTTATAGCTGATGAATTAGGGATAAACTGAAATGTAGTGGAAAGGAGTGAAGGCATGTTTACCGGATTGGTCGAGGAAGTGGGTCGCATTCAAACTATTTCCAAAAGCGGTGAAGCGATGGTGCTGGGGATTTCGGGTTCCGTGGTGTTGGGCGATTTGAAAATAGGAGACAGTGTCTCAGTGAATGGCGTTTGCCTGACGGCGATACAGATCGGTACGAAAGACTTTAAGGTTGATGTGATGCCGGAAACCTTTCGCAGCAGTAATCTGAAAGAGTTGAGATCAGGCAGCCGAGTCAACCTGGAGCGAGCGATGGCGGCGAGCGGAAGGTTCGGAGGACATATCGTGCAAGGACATGTGGACGGGACGGGAACGATTCGCGGGGTAACATCAGATCAGAATGCAGTTGTGTTCGAAATTGAGCCTAAAAATCAAACATTATTTAAATATATTCTTCTCAAAGGGTCAATCACAATTGATGGTATCAGCCTCACAGTCGCACAGCGTACGGGAGATACCTTTGCCGTATCCATTATTCCCCACACCTTATCCGAAACGGCCTTACAAGCCAAACGTGAGGGAGATACCGTCAATATCGAATGCGATATTTTGGGCAAATATGTAGAACAGCTTTTAAATTACAGAGGTGCAGCGGAGGCGGAGATAGTAGAAGAAGCTCCTCTCAGTTTGGACTATTTGGCGAAACACGGCTTTGCCTGATATTGAAGGGTAAGCCTGTTTAGAAGCATTCGTGGCACAAGACATAAGGAGGAAAGTGTTATGGATAGAGGTAGCCAAACAAGTGCAATGGCAAACGTCATAGAGCATGGCGAGTTGGAACATGACGAAGAGATTCGTTTGGATTCCATCGAAGCAGCGTTGGAGGACTTAAAAAACGGTAAAGTCGTTATTGTAGTGGATGATGAACAGCGCGAAAATGAAGGCGATTTTATCGCTTTGGCTGAAAAAGCGTCGCCTGAGGTCATTAATTTCATGATTACAGAGGGTCGCGGGTTGGTCTGTGTGCCAATCACACGACAAAGAGCCGAGGCCTTGGAATTGCATCCTATGGTAGAGCAAAATACAGATTTCCACGGTACTGCCTTTACGGTATCGGTAGATCATATGAAGACAACAACGGGTATTTCAGCGGCCGAGCGCTCCTTGACTGTACGCGCCTTGGCAGACGAAGCAGTCACAGGCAGTGATTTCCGCAAGCCTGGTCACATGTTTCCGCTGATTGCTCGCGATGGTGGTGTCTTGCAGCGTGCTGGTCACACTGAAGCGGCTGTTGATCTGGCCCGACTCAGTGGCTTCAAGCCTGCTGGGGTCATTTGCGAAATTATAAAGGAAGATGGCTCAATGGCCCGCCTGCCTGATCTGGCAGTGGTCGCCAAGCGACATCAATTGAAGCTGATCAGTATTCAGCATTTGGTGGACTACCGTCGTCGTTTGTCATTGTAAAAATACATCTTGGTTCCAAGTAAATCTGAAGTATTGTCCGAAGTCCCTAAATAATTAAACTAAGAGAGGTTGATTAAACATGGCACGTTTTCTAGAAGGTAATCTCATATCGAACGGTTTAAAATATGGTATTGTGGTAGGCAGATTTAATGAGTTTATTACGACCAAGCTGTTAAGCGGCGCAATTGACGCACTTCAACGACATGGTGCACAGGAAGATGAAATTGATGTAGCCTGGGTACCGGGTGCATTTGAAATTTCACTGATTGCACAAAAAATGGCTGCAAGCGGCAAATATGATGCCGTAATTACGCTGGGTACGGTCATCCGTGGTTCTACTTCACATTATGATATCGTCTGCAATGAAGTGGCCAAGGGTGTGGCAGCGAGCAGCCTGAAAACGGGAGTGCCCGTTATTTTTGGTGTAGTGACTACAGAAAACATTGAACAGGCTATTGAACGAGCAGGTACAAAGGCTGGTAATAAAGGTTGGGATTCTGCACTGGCTGCGATTGAAATGGCCAATCTCGGCAAGCAATTTTAATGATAGGAATAGCTGAATAGAACGGTATAAACTGCAAGGTGAAAAAGGGATTGGATTGTTAAGCAAGGCGATGACGTATATACTACAGAAAGAGGGATTGATAACGTAGAGCATAAGTGCTATAGGGAAAGGTATTGTTGAATGATGATTGGAGTAAGGCAGGGGGAAGCACATTGACAGTCGTAAATTACAAGCTGGAAACATTCGAGGGTCCGCTGGATCTACTGTTGCATCTGATTGATAAAGCCGAGATCGACATTCAGGATATCCCGATTAGCGATATTACTGATCAGTATATGGCTTTTTTGCACAGTATGCAGGAGCTGGAACTGGACATTACGAGCGAGTTTCTGGTGATGGCGGCGACGCTCTTATCCATTAAGAGTAAATTGTTGCTTCCCAAGCCACCTGTGATGGAATATGACGATTTAGATTTTTATGAGGAAGAGGATTATGATCCACGTGAGGAACTGGTCCGCAAGCTGGTGGAGTATCGTAAATATAAAGGGATTGCTCGCCATCTAAGTGAACGTGAGTGGGAGCGGAGTCTAATTTATGGCAAGGAGCCAGAAGATCTAAGTGCATTCCTGCCCACTGAACCCGCAAATCCGGTGCATGGGCTGCATGCAAGCGATTTGGTTGCGGCCTTTCAGCGTGCTTTGCGCAAAGCAGAACGACGTACGACGGTAACCCGTGTTCATCGGGATGAAATATCAGTCAAGGACCGTATCCGGCAAGTTATTGGAGCTTTAGAGATGGTGGGGAATGGAGGACGGCTGCTGTTCTCCAAGCTGATGCATGAGGATATGTATCGGCATGAAGTGGTTGTGACCTTTTTGGCTATCCTTGAACTGATGAAAATGAAGCAAATTTTCTGTTATCAGGAGAAGCTTTTCGATGATATTGTAATGGAGTGGAGAGGGGATTTACGGGTTAATGGATTATCTGAAGCTGAAATCAATTATTGAGGGACTGCTGTTTCTCGCAGGAGAGGAAGGGTTGTCCACCAAGCAGATCGCCGACATTGTAGAGCAGCAGCAAGAGCTGGTTGAACAGTGCCTGGAAGATATGAAGCAGGACATGGAGCAGGGGGGAAGAGGTCTGCAACTTGTCCGTATTGCCGGTCATTATCAGCTTGCAACTTTATCCGAACATGCACCTTACTTTGAAAAGCTCGCATACTCTCCGGCACGTGCCTCACTGTCTCAAGCTGCTTTGGAGACGCTGGCCATTGTGGCCTACCGCCAGCCCATTACAAGAGTTGAAATCGAAGAGATTCGGGGTGTCAAATCCGAGCGGGCCATACATACACTGGTCAACAAGGAGCTCATTGAAGAGAAAGGTCGAGCTGAAGCCATCGGACGGCCAATATTGTACGGAACGACGAAATCATTTTTGGATTATTTCGGTCTGGGCTCTTTGGCAGATCTACCACAACCGGAGTTGTTCGAAGATTCGGACAATTTGGAGGAAGAGACTCAATTATTGTTCGAGCGTCTGGAGAGCAGCCAGCCTGCAGCCAACGATCTGGATCTTGAATCCCAATAAAGTTCATCCGGATCTTGCGGCTCACTTATGTAAAATTTCAAATAGACAGCCAGTCCTCAAGTATTTAGGGGCTGGCTGTTGGTATTTTAAGATGCATGATTTTCCGGCGAACGGTCATACTATTTTTGCCATGATATTTATAGCAAAAAGGTAGGGAGGACTCGCCAGTGTGGAAATGGATCAGTATCGCCATCATCGTCGTTATATTACTTGTGCTGGCTATTCTGCTCTCTCGTATTCGATTGAAGCTGGATATTGCCAAACATGACAATGATGATCGGGCGCATCTAGAGATCAGATTTCTATACGGGATGATTAAAATAAATTACGATGTTCCGGCCATTCTCATAACAGGTTTGAAAAAAGGGCTTCTCTATCGGCTTGATCGCAACAAAAACATACATAAAACGGATGCTTCCGTGGATAGCGGTAATATTGATACAGAAAAAATCAAGCAATTTATATATGATATACGGGTTTTGCTCAAGGGAACGAAATCCTTCAATCGATGGTTGCGACATACATTGGCACATGTGACGATGTCCAAAATGGAGTGGTCCACCAACATTAGTCTTGCTGACGCGGCTTATACAGCTACCTCAACCGGTATTTTGTGGGGATTAAAAACGACCTTGATCGGTTTTGCTTCCAGCTTTGTGCGCATGGATTGTACCCCTAAGCTGTATGTTGTGCCGTATTGGGTGGATCGCTTGCGTTTTACCACCACTTTGAACTGTGAAGCAAACGTATCGCTCGGCTATTTAATTTTCTCCATGCTCATCTTATCTTACCGCATATGGCGCGTTCCGGGTGGACCCGAGGCATGGAAGCGGGTTTTTTTCAAAAAAAATGAAGATCTTCAAGCTAACAATGAAAGATAAACTTTGAAATGTGGTGAAACTTAATCTTTCTGAACTTTGGGATTTCAGTGTCCTCCAGATTAAGGCATAACCGAATCGGATGACATACATATTTCCTTGAACTCCTGCGCACAATAGCGAAAGAAAAGGCAATCTACGCTTGAGATAAGCAGAGGAGGAATTAATCATGTCAGATCACCCGATTCAAGGGCTCATGCAAACCGCAATGGAAAACATCAAAGCCATGGTAGACGTGAATACGATTGTGGGAGACGCGGTGGAAACACCCGATGGTTCCGTTATTTTGCCAATCAGTAAGGTAGGATTTGGTTTCGCTGCCGGGGGAAGTGATTTTAACGTAGACGAAGAGGCACTTCATACTTCCTCGGCTTCCGGTAATCATAGCGGGAAGGAAGTTCATCCTTTTGGTGGCGGTAGCGGTGGTGGTGTATCTATTCATCCCATTGCTTTTCTGGTTGTTGGCAAACAGGGGGCACAAATCGTTCCATTGGACAACCAAACGCATCTGATTGAGAAACTCATTGACTCCACCCCATACCTGATTGATAAGGTTCAGTCTATCTTCCGGAATGCAGGCGACAACGTGCAGACTCCACCCCCACAGGTACCTGTAGATATTAATATTGATCAAAGTAATTCTGGACCGGCTTACTTGTAAAAGTCATTGGAAATGAAAAGCGTTCTCTCCGGAAGGTATCCCAAAGCCGAGTATAGGCTAAGGAATACCTTCTTTTCTGCTTACACTTGGCCCTATCACAGAATATACTGCCTTCCCCCAATGACAGCATGTATACGGTGACTGTATTCCTGGTGATACAAAGTATGCAGTGACAATTCATTTTTTCGATTTCCTTCGGTAGCGAACTGCGATAAGTAGATGAAGTCCGGATAGACCACTTCATTCGTCAAATAAGCAGATACCGTGGCTTCCGGCCGACGATGTTGATTCAGGGAATCGATAATACCCTTCGCCGGCAAGATGCCAATCCCATGTCCATAAAACAAGTCTTCCTTCAGCTTAACGACATTTTCTCCTTTCCATTCCAATGTTTCAGATGACACATCTGGATTGTTGAAATACAGAATATCGCCAGGAGCTGCTTTATGACTCCCTTGCTGCTGTATGAGCCTGAGGTCACTGTCATAATGCCAGTCATACAGCAGCATACCTGCAAAAATCCGATTAAACTCACTTTCCAGAATGGAATCCAGCACTCCTTTGTACAGCACAATAACCATAGCTGTTGCACATTCAAAAGCGTATTGATGACCGTTTGAAAAAATGTCTCTGATCCCCTGTGCCGGAGTGACACCTGCTTTAATCTGAAAACCACCCTTTTCCGTTAAATCCCAAAATTGCTGGTTGCAACGTGCTGTAGCAAAAGTGGCAAAGGATACACCGCTTCGATGCAATGCTTCTGCGGACTCTACAATCCGCGATCTTAAAATCATTTCAAACTGGAGACGCAGCATGATGTAACCCCCGATCCATATTTAACTTTGGTAACTAATATATATGTACTCGGGAGGGCAAGTTGCTTGGTTTATGCAGAAAGAAAGCAAAAAGAGAGCAAAAAGAGAGCGGCTAATGGCTGTCCCGTAAAGGAATTTTCTGTTATAAAGGTGGACATACTTTGAACAGCTTGGACATAGAATGGTACAAGACTTGCTCAAAACCGGAGGAATCCAAATGTTTAAAAAAAAGCAACACATTCACGCGGACCACAGCCATTTCTTGAATAAGGCACGCGCATTTGTTTTGCCGCTGGTGCTTCTGCTTATTTTGTCATTGCCGCTTACGTTGCTGAGTCCACAGCCCGTTCGGGGAGCGATAACAACAGAAGCAGCGCCGCCTGTATTAGGAACCCATGCACAGGCTGCTTCTTTAATTGATGTCACATCAGGAAGAATCATATATTCTACCGAGGGTGACCGGGAGCTACGTATTGCCAGCCTGACCAAAATTATGACTGCAATTGTGGCCATTGAACATGGACGCTTGCAGGACCGGGTAAAGGTGAGTCCTACCGCGTATGCCAAAGAAGGTTCCTCGCTTTTTCTGCAAATGGGTGAACAAATGTCGCTGGAAAATATGCTGTACGGCTTAATGCTCCGTTCTGGTAATGATGCAGCCTCTGCCATTGCTGAGCATGTGGGGGGGACAGAAGAGGGATTTGTCCATTTGATGAATGACAAGGCGGTTCAGCTTGGGCTAAGCCATACACATTTTGCTAATCCTCACGGGCTGGATGCCGAGGGACATTATTCCTCAGCCAATGATATGGCCCGGCTAACTGCTTATGCGCTGCATAATCCAACTTTTGCCCGTATCGTAAAAACAGAACTGAAAAAAGCACCGAATCCCAACGATTCTTGGGACTACTCATGGCACAACAAAAACAAAATGCTGCGGCTGTATGAGGGAGCTGACGGTGTGAAAACAGGCTTTACCAAAAAAGCGTTTCGCTGTCTGGTCAGCTCTGCCACACGGAACGGTCGCCAGCTCGCTGCCGTTACCTTGAATGACGGGGACGATTGGAACGATCATGCACGTATGCTTGATTACGGATTCCGATATTATCCGCTCATCCCGATTACGGACAAGCAGCAACCTATCGATGGTTACCCACTATTAACAGGTACAAGCTTTGCCTATCCTTTACATGATGGTGAGAAGACCCAGTTGCACAAAAGACTGGTGTTGTATAAAAATTCTGCTTCTGCAGACAGAGCGGACGTATCTTTTGGCTTACGAGGGCGGGTCGAATTCCTATTGGAAGGTAAACTTATCGGTTCTGTTCCTGTGTATGAAAAAGGTAGTAAGCTGCCTGCTCAAAGTACCGTACATCCACAGCAAGAGGCTCCAACTGCACAAGATCCTGCGAACAATACTCAGCAACAAGGTTGGACGAGCAGATGGAACGAAATCCTAAAAAATTTGTTTGGAGCCTAGGGCAAGCAGGAAATTAGAGCTGGGACGTGTCACATCATTGGGAAAAGGAGGAATCAGCCATGATTCATCTCATATGGGTGGCTTTGATTTGTATTGGATTTGTATTTGCCGCCGCGCAGGGAAATATTGAGGTGGTGACGAAAGCAGCTTTTGACGGGGCAACTACGGGGGTTACAGTGTGCTTTGGACTGATAAGTGTGCTGGTGTTTTGGATGGGCATGATGAGGCTGGCTGAAGATGGTGGGCTCTTACAGAAAATATCCAAGCTGCTTTCTCCTTTGGTTGCCTTTCTCTTCCCTGATGTTCCGCGTAATCATCCCGCTATGGGTTACATTTTGTCCAATATGAGCGCCAATTTGCTGGGTCTGGGGAATGCAGCCACACCGATGGGAATCAAGGCTATGCAAGAGTTGCAGACGCTCAATCCAGATAAGCAAACCGCCACACCAGCCATGTGTACGCTGCTCGCCCTGAATACGGCCAGTATTACGCTTATTCCTACGACGTTGATCGCGATACGGCTTAATTTTCATTCCGCACATCCGGCAGAAATCGTCGGTACGACACTGGTAGCGACCGCAATAGCCACCTTTGCCGCAATTGCGGCGGACCGTTGGTACCGTAGTCGAGAATTGCGCCGCCGTCCTCCAGCGATTCCGCCGTCCCAGACATCCTTGGCACCACTCACCTCATCAGCACCAACATCTGCTGCCTCTTCAACGACGCTGCCCGTATCTTCACCTGCCGTTCCGCGAACGGGAATCACGGCTGCCAAGGGCAGGGACACCACTTGGAAAGGATGAGGGAGGCATGCTTAATTTTATAAACCTCGTATCGACTTGGGCCATTCCGGTTATTCTCGCTTTTATTCCTTTATATGCATATGCTAAAAAGGTACCTGTCTACGATTCTTTTGTGGATGGAGCCAAAGACGGCTTTTCTACCGCCATCAGCATTATTCCTCATCTCGTAGGCATGATGGTGGCGATTAGCATTTTTCGAGCATCCGGCGCTTTAGACTATTTGATCTCCTGGGTTACCCCATGGATTAAACACTGGGGTGTACCCGGTGAGGTACTGCCTTTAGGCTTGCTTCGTCCATTGACGGGCACCGGTTCACTTGCGTTCACGACGGATCTAATTCGCACTTATGGCCCGGATTCCATGATCGGTCGGATCGCCTCAACGATTCAGGGCAGCACAGACACGACGCTATATGTGCTAACTGTATATTTTGGTGCGGTAGGTATCCGCAATGGACGGTATGCTTTGAAGGTAGGACTATTTTCAGATGTGGTTGGTTTTGTGGCAGCCATTGCCATTTGCCTGCTTGTATTTTAATTTCTGCATCGTTTTTTGAACGGGGGTTGTGATTTTGCTCATGGATGGGTATCATTAGCATGAGGTGAATTAGCGAACATGGAAAGATTGCAGAAAATATTGGCCCAAGCTGGTGTAGCTTCCAGACGTAAATGTGAGGAGCTTATTCAGGCGGGCAGCGTGGAAGTGAACGGGGTTGTCGTAACTGAACTGGGAACGAAGGCAGACCCTGATCAAGATATGATTACGGTAAAGGGACGCCCGATCAAAACCGAGAAAAAAATCTATCTGATGATGAACAAACCTAAAGGAGTCATTACGAGTGCTTCCGATCCGGAAGGCCGTAAAATCGTGTCAGACTATCTGAAAGGCGTTAAGGAACGCGTATATCCGGTAGGACGTCTCGATTACGACACCGAAGGACTGCTGTTGCTTACCAATGATGGCGAGTTCGCCAATCTGCTCACCCATCCCAAGCATCATGTGCCCAAGACATATGTGGCAACAGTCAAAGGCGTTCCGCATGGTACTGAGCTGGACAAGCTGAAAAAAGGAATCGTGCTGGAAGATGGCATTACTGCACCAGCCGAGGTAGAATATAAAGATGTAGATCCGAATGGTAAGGAGTCTGTGATCCAGATTACCATTTATGAAGGTAGAAATCGCCAGGTAAGACGGATGTTTGAGGCCATTTCACACCCGGTCATCAGACTCAAGCGGATTGCCTTCGGTGATCTTTTGCTACAAAACTTGAAGCGCGGTCTGACCAGACCCTTAACCAAGGACGAAATCAACCGTCTCATTCAACTTGCCAAATCAGACAACACGAAAAAGAAACGGACAGGACGGGGGTCATAACCCCGGCCTTTTTGGTGTAAAGAGACTATTGGATGAGAGTAAAGTTTGACCAAGCACGGGAAAATAGTAAAATAGAGAGAATGGTTTTTTTAGCGAAGGGGCTGGGAATATGTCAGAACAAAGCAACCGCATATTAATTGTAGATGATGAAGAACGCATTCGCCGCCTTCTGCGGATGTATCTGGAAAAAGAAGGATATGCAATTGACGAAGCTGAGGATGGTGAGATTGCCCTCCAAAAAGCGACTGCAAGCGATTACAGCATTATTTTACTGGATGTAATGCTTCCGGGGATGGATGGGATTGAGGTGTGTACACGGCTGCGTCAGACTAAGTCTACACCTGTAATTATGCTCACTGCCAAAGGTGAGGAAGTGAACCGTGTACAAGGCTTTGAAGTCGGAGCCGATGATTATGTGGTTAAGCCCTTTAGCCCGCGAGAAGTCATTTACCGGGTGAAGGCGATTTTACGCCGTTCGTCGGAAACTGCCTTTTTAACGAAAGAGGCGGTACCAAGCAATAGTATTGTTTTTCCGAATCTTATCATTGAGCATGATGCGCACCGGGTAACTGCGGGCGGGATTGAAATCAGTCTCACGCCTAAAGAGTACGAGCTGTTGCACTATTTGGCGGTGTCGCCAGATAAAGTCTTCTCGCGTGAGGAACTGCTGAAAGACGTTTGGAATTACGAATTTTTTGGTGATCTGCGCACTGTGGATACGCATGTGAAACGGCTTCGTGAAAAGCTGAATAAGGTATCGCCAGAGGCAGCGGCTATGATTACGACCGTGTGGGGCGTAGGTTATAAGCTGGAGGTTCCAAAATAACGTGAACTTCTGGAGATCGCTGGTAGGCAAGCTGTGGATCACCATCATTTGTCTTGTAGGCTCTGTGCTTATTTTTCTAGGGCTTTTTTTATTGCCGTACATCAACAGAAATTTTGCGGCGTATGAATCGACGGAAATCAAGCATTTGTTCACCTATACATGCATTGTCGGATTTTTATTGACGACCTTTTTTGCCTTATTCCTTTTTACTAAAATCACACAGCCTATGCAGCTGTTGATTCAGGCGGCGAATGCGATTCGTGAGGGAAGGTATGATACTCGGCTTTCGCTGGTGACCAGTGACGAAATTGGAGAACTGGCGAAAACTTTTAATCATATGTCTACGGAACTGGAAGCAACGATCCGCAGTCTGAATGAGGAAAAAAACCATTTATCCAGCGTACTGCGAAGCATGTCTGATGCCGTAATCACCTTCGACAGAAGCGGACAAATCATCTTGACGAATCCGCCGGCACAAAGTCTGTTGGATATCTGGAAAAAGCTGGAGTGGCAGGAGCGTGATCTGGAGGAGTTTGGAGCTTCTGTACCTGAGCCTTTGCAGTCTCTGTTCCATACTGTTATGGACAGGGGAGAGGATGTCGGAGACTATATCCATGTCAAGAAGGGCTCCTGGTCGGTGCAGATGGCTCCTCTGTATACGGATAATGCAATCCGCGGTGCAGTAGCTGTGCTTAGAGATATTACGGAAGAAGTGAAGCTGGAGAAGATGCGGAGCGATTTTGTGGCCAACGTATCTCATGAAATCCGTACACCTTTATCTATGATGCAGGGCTACAGTGAGGCGTTGCTGGATGGCATGGCGGGTTCCCCTGAAGAATCCGAGGAGCTGGTACAGGTCATCCATGATGAATCATTACGCATGGGAAGGTTAGTCAAGGATCTGCTTGATCTGGCCCGAATGGAGGCTGGTCATACAGACATGCACCGACAGGAAGTGGATGTGAATGAGCTGATCGAGCGTGTTCACCGTAAATTTACGGTACGTTCAAAGGAACAGGGACTGACACTCGATTACCATGAGCAAGGCCAACGTTTACTGCTGCCTGAGGCAGATGAAGACCGACTGGAGCAGGTATTGACCAACTTGCTGGATAATGCATTCAGACATACACCCGGCGGGAAAAAGGTTACTATTGCGGCGGATCGAATTTTGGGAGAACGGCATGAGTTAATCCGTATTCGGATTAAGGATGAAGGTGTAGGCATTGCCAGCGAGGATCTACCTTATATTTTCGACCGCTTCTACAAGGCAGATAAGGCCAGAGTACGTGGTGAGGATAAAGGGACTGGTTTGGGGCTTGCTATTGTCAAGAACATTGTAGAGGCTCACGGAGGCTCTGTCTCTGCTACAAGCGTATTGGGGGAAGGGACGGAATTTACTATTTTGCTGCCGATCTCCAACAAAACAAAGCTGGGTCTGTAACAGAATTATAAGCCCCAGCTGATATACCCCGGTTTGCAGGCATCCTCGGAAGAGGGTGCTTTTTGTTGAAAAATCAACATTTATCTTGTTCAACGTGGAACATCCTGTTTCATGCATGATGATTGCTCTCATGACAGATAACGGTATAAGAGAAAAAGACGCCTGGGTAGCCAGGCGCCTCTCTTTATTATAAAACCATGGACTTCTCAATATTGTTTGGAACTAATTTAACACTACTTCTTGGGCAGTATTTAGTTCTGGCAAACCAACGAGTTGAATCAGCACGTCTTTTGGTACAGCTTTATCAACGGTCAGGATCATGATGGCTTCACCGCCGACAATTTTACGCCCTACTTGCATGGAAGCGATATTGACGCCGTTCTCGCCAAGCAAGGTGCCGACACGACCGATAATGCCTGGTTTATCATTGTGGGAGATGAGCAGGAAATGAGCTTCCGGTGCCACATCTACCGGGAACTGGTTCAACCGAACAATACGTTCGCCATAGCCTGCCAGCAGGGTGCCAGATACACGTTGCTCTTCGCCGCTCTGCGTCTTGAGTGTAACGGTAATCAGGTTGGTAAAACCCTTGGTGGCGGGCGCCTGAGATACGACAAGATGGATGTCACGTGTTTTGGCCAGATGTACAGAGTTTACAATGTTCACATCGCTGCCCAGATGACGGCTAAGAACACCTTTCAAAATATACCGTGTCAGCGGCTGTGTATCCACAGAGGACAAATCGCCAGCGTAATCTACCTGAATTTCACGTACAGCCTGATTCGTGATCTGAGCGGCAAAGCTGCCCAGCTTTTCTCCAAGCGAGAAATATGGCTGCAATTGCGTCATGACGTTGGATGGTACTGGAGGCATGTTGACCGCATTTTTAAAAGGCTCATCACGCAAAATATGCAGCACTTGCTCGGACACATCGATAGCTACATTTTCCTGAGCTTCGACAGTCGAGGCACCCAGATGTGGTGTGACGATAATTTTCGGATGACTCAGGAATGGGTGATCCTGTGCTGGCGGCTCTGACTCGAATACGTCAAAGGCTGCACCGGCAACGATACCTTCATCAATGGCTTCAACAAGAGCCATTTCATCGATAACTCCACCCCGGGCACAGTTGATGATGCGCATTCCTTTTTTCATCACTTCAAACTGTGGACGAGCAATCATATGTTTCGTTTCCGGTGTTAATGGTGTGTGTACGGTCATAAAATCTGCGTTGCGGATAATTTCGTCCACGCTCGCCAGCTTAATGCCCAGCTTCTCAGCGCGTTCTTCCGTTAGAAATGGATCATAGCCGAGGATGCTCATGCCAAATGCTTTAGCACGTTTAGCCACCTCACTGCCGATACGTCCCATGCCGAGGACTCCAAGTGTTTTGTTACGCAGTTCGACACCGAGGAATGTTTTACGATCCCATGTACCGCCAATGGTTTTGGCATATGCCTGTGGAATATGACGTGCTAGAGCCATCATCATCGCAAAAGTGTGCTCACAAGTCGTAATCGTGTTGCCGTCAGGAGCGTTAATAACGATAATCCCGCGTTGTGTTGCTGCTTCGAGGTCGATGTTGTCCACTCCGACCCCAGCTCGCCCTACAACCTTGAGGTTCTTACCTGCCGTCATGATGCGTTCGGTTACCCGAGTTTGGCTTCGAACGAGTAATGCGTCATAGTCACCAATAATTTGAACCAATTCATCCTCGCTGAGACCTGTGTTCTTGTCCACCGTGACATCGTCTGCATCCATCAGCTGCTGGATGCCCAGGTCACTGATCGGATCGGATACTAACACTTTAAACATTTGGTTTCCTCCTCAAAGTTAACTTCTTTTATGGACAGGATGTACTTCAAACTGAAATACATTCCATAAAGAACATGAAAAAACTTGAAATGCTTCTAAAAGTACAGGAGAGCGGTGTGAAATACTAGTGTGATAACGCATTGACGCAGAAAAGGGATAAAATAGTATTATGCACCAAACTGACGATCAAAAGTCTTACGCGGAGGCGCTTTGCGGTTTTCGGGCATCAAAAAAACCCCCGAATCACATACTATCTCCATAGTAAGGGACGAGAGTTATCGTGGTACCACCCTAATTCGCAGCCATTTCGCAATGGACTGCCTTCAGCGGTCATAAAATGACCGAAAGGATAACGGTTTTCTGCCGATTGCATCTAATGCCGGGAAGTATTCCACAGACCTCGGTGCAATAACTCAGGAGCGCTGAAAGTAGTTACTTCGTCACCGGCTTCCACCCAAGCACCGGTTCTCTGAGGACGAAATCAATACCTTTTCTCCATCATTGTTGTTGTCGCTAATAATTTTTTCATAATGTATCATGGCTTACATGGGCATGTCAATAGGACATGCGACATGTGTGGATAGCCGGCTAGATATATAGCTACAGAATGCGGAAAATTAAGATTTAAGTCTTCTTGAATCCGCCCGACTTTTTGGCTATGATGCTAAAGAAGACTATGCAGAGGACTAACTAACTATGAAAAAGCTTAAAGTGAAATGGAAAAGAGCGCAAATTCATGAATTGAACGACCGCTTGCTGCTTTACAATTTGTATCTAACTCAGGGGCTGACCCTGCTGATTGGCGCAATATGGATATTTTTCCAGAAAAGAAATGTGTTAGAACTATTTGCATTGCCGAACACTCTGCACGTCTTATGGTGGGGATTGGGATTGGCCGCCGCTATGTTACTTGTGGATCTGTTGCTGTCCCGGATTATGCCTGAGGATGCTATGGATGACGGTGGTATTAACCAAATGCTGTTTCAAAATCGTCCGGTGTGGCATATTATTTGTATAGCAGCTATCGTCTCTATCTGTGAGGAACTCTTGTTCAGAGGTGCAATTCAGTACAGCTTTGGTCCTTATTGGACAAGCATTTTGTTTGCGGTGATTCATATCCGGTATTTACGGCATTGGATTCCCACTGGCTGGGTTTTTCTTAGCAGTTATGGATTGGGCTACATATATGTGCAGACCGGTAGTCTGTGGGCACCGATCATTTGTCATTTTGTGATTGACCTTATATCTGGCTTAGCGTTACGTTTTCGGAGGTATGAAGAATGAATCAGGAACTTAGCAGAGTGCAGACCTATGGTAGCCGTCGAAATGGTCGCAAAGGCAAGGAGGAGGACAGGTCAAAATCTAAACCAGTTCGCTCCCGTGCTTCACGGCCCGTGCAAGAATTGGCTCACGTTGCTGCTGTACCAGAAGTTGCTGTGACGATGGAGGATGATACTCCTGCCAGTGAGTACCGAACGCGGGCAGAAATGTTTCCGTCCCGCCGTATTCGGGTAAGCAAGTGGTTTTTAAATTTTTTGAGTACTCTTTTTGTGCTGATTACTGCAGCGTTACTGTGGTGGGGCATCAAGGGTGCACCACCCATCAGTGAAATGCTTTGGTAAAGGCGCAAAATGATACGGTAAAAAGGCCTCCGTCTCCGCATGAATAGCGGAGAGTGGAGGCCTTTATTGCATCATCTACAGTTAAGACTGAGTATACGCAAGTCTCTATTTGCTGGCAGGAACTTCAATACTTTGAGGATCAACAAATTGGTACCCCTTTTGCTCAAGGCGTGTCAATAGACTGTCCAGAGCCTCAGCTGTCCATGGCAGTTCATGCATCAAAATATTGCTGCCTGGATGAAGTTGTTCCGTTACGTTTTTGAGAAGTGCCTCCGTTTTATTAGGCTGATTCTTTTTCATTGTCCAGTCCAGAGAACCGACGGACCATGTCATGTATAGGAGACCGTTTTCCTTAGCGACCATGCGACCTACGTCTCCGCCGGCACCATGAGGGGGACGGAAGAATACGGGGGCTTGTCCTGTAATGTCCTTAACAACTTTTTGTACCGATTCAATCTGTTTTTTGACCTCAGGCTCAGATTTATTCTTCAGCACGATGTGATCCCAGCTATGGTTGCCGATGGGCTGTCCACGGTCATGGATAAGCTTAAGCAACTCAGGATGCTCTTTTACACGGTAACCGTTTACGAAGAAAATCGCTTTCGCTTTGTGTTTATCGAGTACATCTATGATTTTGTTAATCATGGCTGCTTCCTTAGGACCATCATCAAAGGTCAGTAACACGACTTTTTTTTCGGTGCCTTGTTGGTTAGGAATTAAATTGTAGGCTTTGTTCAAGTGATACATTTTGTTATTGGTAGTTGCAGATGTCGCAGCTCCTGTTTCGTTGCTTTCGCTGGTTTTATCATTTTGTGCATTGGTTTTACCCGCTGAGTTATGATCATCACTGCCTGCTTGCTTACTGCTGCTTTTTGGGGAAGAGACGCTGCTCTGATCTTTGGCGCTGTTACTTGAGTCAGACGCTACCGAATCCTGCTGTTTGCTTGTTGCCGCAGATTCCGGCTTGGTTGCAGTGCAAGCACTAAGCAGCAGACATGCGGTGAACAAAATGGCTGCTGTTTTTGTACCCATTATTTCATCTCACCTTCCTGTATTTTATACCGTATGAGTTTGTCACTACTGACGAACACTATGCTTGATTCTACCACAAAGGGAGGTTCTAATTGTGAAAACATCTTCATTTTTCCTGGGAATCGTCTTGGGCGCTGTAGCAAGCTCTTTGATCTCCCGCAACCGCGACATGTTGGGCTTATCCATGGACATGGGTGGAAAAAAAAGCGGCAATTTAGTGCAGAAAGCCCGTACTAAAATGATGGACGCGGCATTCCCCGGAATGGGCGAGATAACGCTAAATAAAGAAGACACCCATAAGGATCAAGACCACCATTCACCAACAGATAAAACCGCTCATAACGCCCATACTGCCAAGAACAAAGAAGAGAATATGAAGTTGATTAAAGACTTCATCAGAACAAGTCCCGATGTTAAGCGTGAGGTCGAGCAAATTTTGAAAGAAACTCATACAGCCGTACCGGGATTGTAACCCAGAAACCTTTATTCCGAATCATTTTGCGGCTTTTTTGTAAAAGCCGTTCAAATGATTCTTTTTTTTTATCTTTTTATTGCGTGCATTTACGATTATAAAATGATAACATGATTACATAGAACCATTTTCATCACAGGCATCATAATTGCATCATAATCTGTTAATAACACTCGGCTGCCAGGAGGAGGGTCCAGTATGAAAATAGAAAGATTAAGTCAGGACAAGATACGGATTTTCCTTACCTTTGACGATTTGAGCGAACGCGGTATTCAAAAAGACGATATGTGGCAAGAAATTCCAAGAGTTCATGAGCTGTTTACCGAAATGATGGATCAGGCATACAGCGAACTGGGCTTCGACGCCACGGGACCGTTAGCTGTCGAAGTCTTTGCGCTTCCTGCTCAAGGAATGGTTGTTATCGTCACCCGGGGAAAATACGACCATCAACAGTATGGTTCGGGTCCCGATGAGGAGCTTCCAGAGGAAGTCTACGAAATGGAAGTCACGCTGGAGCATAGCGATTCCATCGTTTACGCGTTTAGCGATTTCGAAGTACTCATAGAAGCGGCTCATATGCTTCGTAGTAACACTACGGAAGCAGGTAAGCTGTATCATTATAGAGGAAAATGGATTCTGCACTTGGAACCAGAAGAAGTAGAGGAGTCCAAGCTTGCGGCTTTAATTGCGGTTCTTGCTGAATTTGGAGAAGGCTCATCCGTTACACCAGCTATGTTGGAAGAGTACGGCAAGCTGGTCATTCCTGAGCAGGCAGTTGCTGTCATCTGCACTCATTTTGACAGCCGTTCTTGATTCGTTTTATCGAAAGTGATATCGAAGTGAATTTGTCGGCTCTGCGCTAAAAGCAGGGCCGACTCATTTTTATGGAGGGATGATCGGTGCTTCTGTTTTCGGTTTTAGCGGCAGCCACAGCGCCGGGTCTCGCCTTATTGATGTATTTTTACTTGAAGGACAGGTATGATTCGGAGCCACTGCACATGGTTATTAAAGTGTTTTTGCTCGGCTTTTTGGTGGTTCTTCCTGTCATGATTTTTCAACGCGGGCTGCTGCTTTGGCTAGGGGATCACACGTTAATCCAGGTGTTCGGCATTTCAGCGGGAGTGGAAGAGTTTTTTAAATGGTTTCTGTTGTATCACATCATCTATAATCATACCGAGTTCGACGAGCCTTATGACGGTATTTTGTATGCGGCCGCAGTCTCACTCGGATTTGCAACAGTTGAAAATCTGTTATATGCCTGGGCGGGCCATGCTTCGATTAGCATGATGCTGATGAGATCATTGCTACCGGTATCTGGTCATGCGATGTTTGGTGTAATGATGGGCTACTACATGGGGAAGGCCAAGTTTTCAGAGGGCTTGAGGAGCAAATACATGTTGCTGCTGTCATTGGTGCTTCCATGGTTCTGGCACGGAGTATACGATTTGATTTTAACGAAATTTTCGCATGACTGGATCTGGTTTATCATTCCACTTATGGCATTTCTATGGTATGGAGGAATGGCGAAGATCAGTCGAGCTAATAACCGTTCTCCTTTTCGTTTGTTAAAACGGGAAGAAAAGGTTAACATGTAACAAAATGGGGCACACTGATCTGACAAACCTGTTAGAGAAAGAGGTGTCTTTTTTTTGCGTATAAAAGTAAGAATTCATTGTAAAAGATGTGGGGAACGTTTTGTGCTGAGAGGACGTATAGAGCAAGGACAGATTCAGACCGGCTTTAAACGCTGCATTTGCGATAATTGTGAGTTTATTGTTGAAGTCATGGAAAACCATGCATAAGAGAGCATTCTTCTTGTCACACTATCGGTAGTGTACTTGAAGAAAGGAGACTCCCAATATGTATAAGCGACTTAGTGCCGTATTGTTCCCGGTGGTTACCCTGATGATGATAGGAGCATTTGTGTGGGGTTATCAGCAAAGCCAGATGAGAAAAGAGGTGTCTCTTCAGGCAAATAGCATGTCGATAAAAGCGGAAAATCAATACCAGCGTGCGTTTCACGATTTGTCGTTTCATATGGATCAGCTGCATTCTCAACTCGGGAACGCGGTTGCTGTCCATAATACTTCACACGCGATGCACCGCAAATGTTTGATGAACGTGTGGAGGATTGCAAGTGAGGCCCAAAATGAGGTTAATCAGTTGCCTCTGAATGTAATGCCTTTTAATCATGCCAAGGATTTACTGTCACATCTATCCGCGTTTTCGTATCAGACCGCTGTCCGTGATCTGGATCACGAGCCTTTAAACGAGAAAGAAATTTCGAACCTGAAAACGTTATATAACAATTCCAAAGAAATTTCGAAAAACATGCAGGAAGTGCAGCAAAAGGTCCTTAGCAAAAATTTGCGATGGATGGATGTAGATATGGCGGCAGGTTCGCAAACTGGTCCGAAGGACAACACCATTATTGATGGCTTTAAAACCGTGGACAAAAAGGTGGAAAACTACAAGGAGCTGGATTGGGGACCGTCTGTAGCCAGCATCTATGATAAACGCTCTGTGAAAAAATTGAGTCTCCCGGCAGTGAATGCAGAACAAATTAAACGAAATGCCGCTGAATTTACAGGAAAACCGGAAAGTCAGATCCGTGTGAACGAAAACGGTAAAGGAACGGAATGGGCATCTTATACAGCTACCCTGCTAAATAAGAAGCAACCCGTGGCCAGTATGGATTTTACGAAAAAAGGCGGCAAGCTTATTTCTTATCATGACATGAGAGCTGTAGGTCCTAAAAAAGCAACACGTAATGAAGCGATTCGCTATGCTAGTGAATACCTTGAACAAAAAGGTTACAAAGGAATGAAGCCAGTTGCGTATGATGAGAGCGGGAATTTAGCTAATATTACATTTGCGAGCCAACAAGGGGACGTGATTATCTATCCAGAAAAAATCACAGTCAGATCAGGCCTTGATAACGGACAAGTGATCGGTTTTCAATCCAGTGATTATGTGTATGAGCATAGTCATCTCCGCCGCATTCCGCAAGCGAAATTGAATTTGAATGCAGCACGAGCAAAATTGAATCCTGAGTTTCGTGAAACTTACCACCGTAAAGCTTTAATTGAAAATGAACTTTCAAATGAAGTTCTATGTTATGAATTTGGTGGTAAAATCAATGGTTCCGTCTACCGGATATACATTAACGCCAATACGGGGATGGAAGAAACGATTGAAGAGGTTAAAGATTCAGATGAACCTCAGGTTACTGCAAGTAATGCGTAGTTGATTACATGAAAATGAATCAATAGTCACTCTAAACCTCCTTCATGAAGGAGGTTTTTTGTGCTTTAGTCATAGATCGAACAAATAAAATGCTTAATATAGGCATAAAGTCGTGGTATTATATACCTTAATTAGAGCTTTTAATGGACAAGGATGGTGGATCATTTGTTTCCCAAAATTAATGATGTGTTATACATACAAGTGGCTGGTACTGACCATAAGGACGAGATTTTTGAATTTAAGTCTCGTATTGCGGAAGAGGAGTCACAGAACTTTTTAATTGAAATTCCTATGTCACAAACAAGTGGGCATTTGAAAAAATTGTTTCTAGGGGAAGAACTGTCTATATTTTTTATGAGCGAGGGTGGGATTAAAAATTATTTTAATACCCACGTTACGGGTTTTAAAGAGGATATCCTCCGGATGGTTCGTATCCACAAACCTGCTCCAGACAGCATCAGCAAAATTCAGCGCCGCAACTTTCTTCGGGTTAAGGCCAACTTGGAAATTGCAGTAAAGCATGGTGCGAACGAGTCCAGATTTGTAGCAGAGACACATGATGTAGGAGGCGGGGGTGTTTCTTTTCACACCCAGGGAACTCATCATCTTGAAGAAGGAGAATCATTGTCTTGCTGGATTTTAGTTCCATATAAAAACGGTACTCAGGAGCATGTTCCGTTCCAATCTGAAATTGTGCGCATTCAGCAGATGGAAAACGGTCGCAAACTCATTATGCTGAAATATGAGGAAATCGCTGATCAGGAGCGCCAAAAACTGATTAAATATTGCTTTGAAAGACAGCTGGAATTCCGGGGGAAATCTTAATCATCCGAAATTTTTCTTTTTTAGTAAACCTGTCGCTTATTTTGCATCGCCTATAAATGTGTGGTATAATTTTCACGTCGCAGGCAATGCCTGCTTTTTTCTTGAGGTTAGGTTAGGAGGAATTCCCTGTTGGCAAGGCAACATGTATCTTCAAGTAACAAAATAAATGTAGCCATTGATGGACCTGCTGGTGCAGGGAAAAGTACAGTGGCCCGCCTGGTGGCGAAAGCACTTTCTTATGTATATGTAGATACCGGAGCCATGTACCGAGCAGCAACGTGGTACATGATGCGTAAGGAAATTCCTGCAGAAAATGTACAAAAAGTGCTTCAACATGTACCTGAGCTGGTGATTGAATTAGTACCGGACCCCACAGGCCAAAAGGTTTATTGTAACGGGGAAGATGTAACCACTGTGATCCGTTCGATGGAAGTGACTAGCAACGTGTCACAGTATTCAAGTATTGCTGGTTTACGTACACGTTTGACTGAAAACCAGCGTGAGATGGCTGCACGCAAGGGTGTCGTTATGGATGGTCGCGATATTGGAACAACTGTACTTCCCGATGCGGAAGTCAAGGTGTTCATGACCGCAAGTGTTCAGGAACGTGCCTCTCGCCGTTTTAAAGAACTGAGCGAAACTGATGATATCACTCTGGAGCAGCTAGAACGTGACATTGCGGCACGTGACAAGCTTGACGAGGAGAGGGAGGTATCCCCGCTTCGTTGCAGTGAGGACGCCATCGTGCTCGATACGACTCAAATGGGCATTCAGGATGTCGTTGATACGATCGTATCTTATTGCTTAACGGAGAAGGATGGAGAGATCAGCCAATGATATATACTGTATGCGCCAGTATTTTGCGTCTCATTTACCGCGTTCTGTTTAGACTTGAGGCGGTAGGCAGGGAAAATGTTCCTGCTGAGGGTGGAGTGCTGTTGTGTTCTAATCATATTAGTAATCTTGACCCTCCTACAGTCGGTATTTTGCTGAAGCGAAAGGTTCACTTTATGGCAAAAGCCGAGCTGTTTAATGTTCCTGTACTGGGTCCACTAATTGGGAAACTGGGAGCTTTTCCAGTCAAACGCGGTGGTGTAAGTAAGGAATCCATTAAGCTGGCATTGAACATTTTGCGTGATGGTAAGGTTATGGGGATCTTTCCCGAAGGCTCCAGAGGAGCTGGGGGAATCGGTAAAAAAGGTGCTGCAAGCTTTGCGCTACGCAGTGGAGCGGCTGCCGTTCCGGTCGCCATTATTGGTGATTACAAGCTTTTCCGTAAAACGAAAGTGTTATACGGTAAACCTGTCAATTTGGACGCTTACCAAAAGGGTGCCGATATCGAAGGAGATCCGCTTGAACTTGCAACAGAAGCAATTATGTCTCGTATTCGCACGATGAAGGAAACGGGTAAGCCTACGAATAACTGAAAGGCTTGCATGAATTGTGTCTAAGCTCGGAAAACTAGAACAAAAGTTTATTTATGTTTTGAACTCTGCCATGCGCAGGTTTAAATAAATGGTTTTTTTTGAATTGAGGAGGGTATTGACATGTCGGAAGAAATTAAAAATCAAGAAGCTGCTGAAGCGGCAAATCAAGACGAGCTCGATCAAATCGTCTCCCTGAAAAAAGGTGACACCGTTAAGGGTACAATCGTGAAATTGGAAGATAACCAAGCGGTAGTAAGCATTGGATATAAATACGATGGAGTTATTCCAATTCGCGAGTTGTCTTCTGGTTTGGATAACGCAGAAGAAGCAGTACAAGTAGGCCAAGAGGTTGAAGCTAGAATTATCAGCATTGACGATGGCAAGGAAAAACTTGTTCTGTCCAAACGTGCAATCGACAGTGAAAATGCTTGGGAAAAGTTGGAGCAACTGTTCGAAAGCAAAGAAGTATTTGAAGTTGTTGTGAATGATGTCGTTAAAGGCGGCATCGTGGTAGACGTGGGTCTGCGCGGATTCATCCCTGCATCCATGGTAGAACGCCACTTCGTTGAAGATTTCAGTGATTACAAAGGCCGCACATTGCGTGTTGTTGTAAAAGAACTGGATCGTGAAAATAACAAAGTGATCCTTTCTCAAAAAGATGTTCTGGAAGCAGAATTCGAAGCCAACAAGCTTAAAGTAATGGCTGAGCTGAAAGAAGGCCAAGAAATCGTAGGTACGGTTCAACGTCTTACTCAGTTCGGTGCTTTCGTAGATGTTGGCGGCGTGGACGGTCTGGTTCACGTATCTGAAATTGCTTGGACTCATGTCGATAAGCCTTCTGATGCAGTTTCTGAAGGAGATCAAGTGAAAGTGAAAGTGTTGAAAGTAGATCCTGAAAAAGGAAAAATCAGCCTGAGCATGAAAGCTGCACAGCCTGGTCCTTGGGAATCGGCTGCTGGACAATTCAACAACAATGACATCGTAACAGGTGTTGTAAAACGTCTGGTTAACTTCGGTGCATTCGTTGAAATCGCTCCTGGCGTGGAAGGTTTGGTTCATATTTCCCAAATTTCCCACAAACACATTGGAACTCCACAAGAAGTTCTGGAAGAAGGACAAGAAGTGAAAGTTAAAATTCTTGAAATGAATCCTTCCGAAAAACGTGTTAGCCTGAGCATTAAAGAAACTGAGGAAGCTCCTGAAGCTGCTCCTAAAGCAGAAAGAGCACCACGTGCATCTCGTGCACCTCGTGAGGAACTGAATAATCCTAACGTTTCCCTCAATAATTCCGGTCTGAGCATTACGCTCGGCGAGCGTTTTGGCGATAAGCTGAACAAATTTAAATGAGTTTAAATCAATACATTTTATAATAAGCATAACGTACACCATCGGCGGACCCAGAGGGTTCGCCGATTGTTGTTACGTGACCATATCGCTAATAGGTATGTTTTTTGCTATGATGATAGCGGAAGAATTGACAGGAGGAGTGAATTTATGGCAAGACCCGTTGTGGCTATCGTTGGTCGTCCGAATGTGGGTAAGTCCACTATTTTTAATCGGATTATCGGGGATCGTTTGTCCATCGTGGAAGATAAACCCGGAATCACTCGTGACCGTATATACGGTATATCGGAGTGGAATGGTAAATCCTTCAGTATTATTGACACCGGCGGCATTGAGATTGATGGTGAGGATGTCATTTTAAAATCCATCCGTATGCAGGCCGAACTTGCAATAGAAGAAGCAGATGTAATTGTATTCATGAGTGATGCGAAAGCAGGAATTACACAGTCAGATGAAGAGGTAGCTCAAATGTTATATCGTTCGGGTAAACCGATCATCGTAGCTGTCAACAAGGTGGACAACCTCAGTCGCGCCGATCTGATTTATGAGTTTTATTCTTATGGATTTGGTGATCCAATTGCTGTTTCTGGTAGTCATGGCACAGGGATAGGCGACCTGCTAGATGCAATTACGTCCAATTTGCCTGAGCTGGAAGAAGATCACTATGATGAAGACGTTATTCGTGTTGCCTTGATCGGCCGCCCGAATGTAGGTAAATCTTCACTGGTTAACGCCATTCTGGGAGAAGAACGGGTTATCGTTAGTGACATTGCGGGCACGACGCGTGATGCAATTGATACACCTTTTGAAAAAGACGGTCAAAAGTATGTGCTGATTGATACGGCAGGTATGCGTAAACGTGGCAAAGTATATGAAACGACTGAAAAATATAGTGTAATGCGTGCCATGCGTGCCATTGAGCGTGCAGATGTTGTACTGGTCGTTATTAACGGCGAGGAAGGCATTATTGAGCAGGATAAGCACATTGCTGGCTATGCTTATGAAGCGGGGAAAGCGTCTCTGTTTGTCGTTAACAAATGGGATGTCGTGGACAAGGACGATAAAACGATGCACCAGTTTGAAACGAAAATTCGCGATCACTTTCTGTTTATGACATATGCTCCGATTGTGTTCTTGTCTGCAAAAACGAAGCAACGCCTGCAAAAGCTGCTTCCTGTTGTACAGCATGTGGCACAGCAGCATGTATTGCGTATTCAGACACATTTGCTGAATGATGTAATTTCCGACGCGGTTGCCATCAATCCTCCACCAACAGACAAGGGACGTCGTCTGCGTATTAACTATGTGACCCAGGTTGCTGTTAAGCCGCCTACGATGGTTGTATTCGTAAACGATCCAGAAATAATGCACTTCTCGTATGAGCGTTATCTGGAGAACAAAATTCGCGCCGCCTTCAATTTTGAAGGAACTCCAATTCGTATCTTTACACGGCGCAAGTCTGACGAAAGTTAGGAGCGAATAGGTTGATTTTACAAATCGTTGCCATCGTACTCAGTTACTTGCTTGGCTCTGTCAGCTTTAGTTTGCTGTATGGAAAATTAAAAGGAATCGACATTCGCCAGCATGGAAGCGGCAATGCCGGTGCGACGAATACGCTGCGTGTGCTTGGAAAAGGCCCAGCTATTCTGGTACTGCTGCTGGACGTACTTAAAGGGGTTATTGCAGTGCTAATAGGGCACTGGTTAGGTGGAGAATCATCCTGGGTATCGGGTTTGTGCGGCATTGCAGCGATTGCGGGCCATAACTGGCCGATATATTTTCACTTCCGTGGAGGAAAAGGTATTGCGACTGCTATTGGTGTATTGGCATCGCTTGCCTTACTGCCCGCACTATATGCCGGAATCATTGCGATACTTGCAATCGTAATGACGCGTTACGTATCCTTGGGATCGCTCATATTTGTCATTTTGACTCCCTGGATATTACTCGTGCTTGGTTATGCATGGCCGTTATTTTGGACGGCTCTAATCATTTGTCTGTTCGCTGTGTGGAGACACCGTACCAACATAGTCAAGCTGGTACGTGGGAATGAGAACAAGCTTGGCTCCAAAGGAGGAGATCGTCTTGTCTGAGAAAATAGCTGTGCTGGTCGCTGGGAGTTGGGGAACAGCCCTGGCTTCCGTTCTTGCGGCCAATAACAACGATGTCTCTGTCTGGACGAGAAACGAGCAGCAAGCAGCTGAAATCAATGAGAAGCATACGAATGAGCATTATTTACCAGGCTCCATTTTGTCTGACCGCATTTCAGCTACAACTGATATGCAGACTGCGGTATCTGGTGCTAAAGCAGTGATTATCGTATCTCCTTCGGCTGCTGCTCGTCAGGTAGCACGTAGTCTGAAAGCTCATTTTAGCAAGGATATGCTGGTAGTGCATGCCATTAAAGGTTTTGAAACTGAAACGCTTAAACGTATGTCCACGGTGATCTCGGAAGAACTGGAAGTCGCTGAGGGTGATATTGCTGTGCTGTCTGGCCCGAGTCATGCGGAAGAAGTGGTGAGGAAATGTCCTACAACGGTCGTTGTAGCTTCCTCCAATGAGAAGGCTGCACAAGCCGCACAGGGGCTGTTCATGAACTCCTATTTCCGCGTCTATACAAACCGTGATTTGCTCGGCGTGGAACTTTCCGGGGCGCTAAAAAACATTATCGCATTGGGTGCAGGAATGTCAGATGGACTTGGTTTCGGTGATAATGCCAAAGCGGCTTTATTGACCCGTGGATTGGCTGAAATTACCCGTGCCGGAGTTGAGATGGGCGCTAACCCACTAACCTTTGCCGGCCTGGCTGGTATTGGCGATCTAGTGGTCACTGCAACGAGTCGTCACAGTCGCAACTGGCGTGCAGGGTCACTATTGGGACAGGGCCAACAGCTTGATGCTGTGCTGGAATCTATGGGCATGGTCGTAGAAGGTATTCGAACGACAAAAGCGGCATACGCCATCTCTCAAAAATTAGGTGTTCAGATGCCTATTACAGAGGTGCTGTATGGAGTACTGTTTGAAGGACGTGACGTCCGTAAGGCCGTTGAGGCGCTGATGGGTCGCGATCCTAAGACCGAGATGGAAGTCATGCCACTTCAAACTTGGGAGCAATGGCATTCTTAAGGGCTCGGATGAGCTTTAATAATATAAAGGCTGTCTCATGGTAGATTTTTTCTATAATGAGATAGCCTTTTTTAGTTAGGCGTTTGGCATGTCTTATGTACGCTTAATCACCTTTTGTCTCCGCCACTCATAGACTGAGTTGAGCAATGGCGGAGGAGGGGAGATTGTGAATAAAAACTTTCCGAAAGATGCATTGAAGGCCATTAACAAAAAAGGCGGCAAAAACATATCCGAAAATGCAGTGAAAAAGCTGGCAGGCACGGTAAAGGCGGACACGCTTCAAAGCGAAGCGCAACTGCGTCAGCTTATCAAGCAGGTGTCTGCGATGGCGAACATTCCGGTGTCGGAAGATACAGTAAGGGATATTGTTGGTGCTGTCAAAAAGAGCGGAATGAATCCTTCCAATATGGAAGCGTTGATGAAAATGATGATGAAAAAATAGACCGCTGGCCGCACGCCAGTTAGTATTAATCACCGTGAACCGGGAAGGTTCGCGGTTTTTTTTGTATTTTGGAGTAGGTAACCTCTTTTTCAGTACACAAAATATCGAACTGCCCTGTCGAACATGTTATAATGATGCCCATCAGGAAACGGAAGGAAAGACGGAAAAGGAGGCAATAATGTTGAAGGAGGCAATATCATCAGTGTTAGTAGACAGGCTTCCTCACAATCTGGCAGTTGCGCTGAGTAGCTTGGCAGAGAGCTGGTCAACAGTGTCGGTTCCGTGGATGCTGGGCGGGAGCTGTTCACTACTTGTGCAAGAAGTTGAACTGGATCGCCTGCCTCGGGACATTGATATTTATGCGGATATTCATGCCGCAAAGCAGCTTCATTCGCACCCCCTGGGTATGAGTATAGATCGACAGCAGGTCGACCGTAGCGGCTCTTACGTTTCATTGCTGAGCCACTATGATCTGGAGGGATTTCCAGTCGAGTTGGTGGGAGGATTTGAGGTATTATGTGACGGAGCGTTATACCGCTTAGAGATCGAGCGACTACTTTGGTCGACTGGTGTTCAGCTTGAGCTGGGGAGTGCTTCACTGCGTCTGATGCCGCTCAGTCATGAACTTTTATTCAATATATTGCGAAATCGACCCGACCGGTACAAAGCGATTGCAGATGTCATGAAGCGCGATCCGCAACGTCATATAATTGTACTGAAGCAGTTACTAGTCAGTAATATTTGGAATGAGGAGCAATTGGACAAGCTTGCAGAACTTCTGCCTTGGCCAGAGTTGCATTCTGTAATCCAGATGGGCAATGAAGTATAAGCTGTGTGTATTAGGAGAAAGACGACTGGAGGACCGTTCATGAATGTGCAGATTACGTTCAAGCCGTCAGGCAGGCGCGTACAGGTTGGTCAGGGTACGTCATTGCTTCAGGCTGCTCGTAAAGCGGGTGTATATATTCCCACTCGTTGTGACGGAAAAGCAGCCTGTCTGATGTGTAAGGTACAAATATCTCCAGAATGGGCTGAATTCGCAGGTCAACCCAGCGATGCAGAGCAGCGGAAGCTGGGACCTTTACTGGATGAAGGAATACGCTTATCCTGCCAGGCCCGTGTCCAAGGCGATATGGAGGTAACCATACCGGAGGATAAGCTCAAAGCGGCTATCAGGCGGCAACTGGAGCGTCAGGCGATGGATGATGAACTGTGGTAATGCCGATTATATCAGGAGAATAAAAAAAGGATGGTTTCCGACGACTCTAAACAGTCAGGAGAAACATCCTTTTTTTATTTAGTCTAGCGACAAAGTCATGGGAGAGCCTTGCCCCGCATATATTAGGTGAGTGGACCCAAACGTAAAATATCGTTTCTGCAATGATCGCTCTGTCGTAATCTATTTTTCAAAAAACTAAACATATTTTACGGAGGGGATACATATGATGGTATCAGTCCAAATGCATGTACGAGTTTACGCCGTTTCGCCGATTCCATCAGTCTCCTGAATCTCGGCGGCGGACGACTTCCGGGCATTTTAAAGGCTGTTCTGCCGCATCTGGGATCAAGCAGTTGGTTGAACACGAAGCGGATGCTCTTTAAGCATTTTTCCTTCGGAGACTTTTGAGGAGGGGATTTCATTGGAGAAAGTGGACATTTTTAAAGACATTGCCGAACGCACCGGAGGAGACATTTATCTTGGGGTCGTCGGCGCAGTCCGAACAGGAAAATCAACGTTTATCAAGCGGTTTATGGAGACGATTGTTCTGCCAAACATTACAAGTGAGGCGGACCGTGCCCGCGCCGTAGACGAGTTGCCGCAAAGTGCGGCAGGCAAGACGATCATGACGACGGAGCCTAAATTCGTACCGAATAATGCCGTCCAGATCAAAGTAACGGAAGGACTGGATGTGAATGTACGTCTGGTTGACTGTGTAGGATATGCAGTAGAAGGAGCAAAAGGTTACGAGGATGAAAATGGTCCGAGGATGATCTCCACACCATGGTTCGAAGAACCTATTCCTTTTCAGGAAGCGGCAGAAATTGGTACACGCAAGGTTATTCAGGAGCATTCGACGCTCGGTGTGGTAGTCACTACAGACGGCACGATTGCGGAAATCCCGCGCAGCTCTTATGTAGAGTCGGAGGAACGCGTCATTGAGGAGTTGAAGGAAGTTGGCAAACCATTTGTTTTGGTTATCAACTCCACGCATCCGCGCAGTGATGAAACACTCCAGCTTCGCAGTGAGCTGGCTGCCAAGTACGATATACCCGTCATGACACTCAGCGCCGCGACTATGACGGAAGATGATGTTACAGGCGTACTTCGTGAAGTATTGTATGAATTTCCGGTGCATGAGGTGAATGTAAACCTGCCGAGCTGGGTCATGGTACTGAACGAAGAACACTGGCTGCGTAGCAATTATGAAAATTCCGTTCGCGATACGGTTAAAGATATTCGACGCCTGCGTGATGTAGATCGAGTGGTTGGCCAGTTTATGGAATATGAATTCATCGACAGGGCCGGGTTGAGCGGGATGAATATGGGGCAGGGCGTAGCTGAAATTGATCTGTATGCTCCCGATGAGCTGTACGACCAGATTTTGGTCGAAGTCGTCGGGGTAGAGATTCGCGGCAAGGATCATTTGCTACAAATGATGCAGGATTTTGCCCATGCCAAACGGGAGTACGACCGCTTCGCTGAGGCGCTGGAAATGGTCAAGACAACGGGATATGGCATTGCCGCGCCGTCGTTGTCCGAGATGGCACTAGACGATCCGCAGTTGATTCGTCAGGGTACAAGGTTTGGGGTGCGGCTCAAGGCAACAGCACCTTCCATACACATGATTCGTGTCGATGTGGAATCGGAATTTGCTCCGATTATCGGAACAGAGAAGCAAAGTGAGGAGCTTATGCGCTATCTGATGCAGGATTTTGAGAATGACCCAATCAAAATTTGGGAGTCAGACATTTTCGGACGTTCGCTGCATTCTATTGTACGGGAAGGCATTCAGGGTAAAATCGCCATGATGCCGGACAATGCACGCTATAAGCTGCAGGAAACGCTGGGTCGTATCATTAATGAAGGTTCAGGCGGTCTCATTGCTATTATTCTTTAAGGCTAAGCCAGACCCAAAATGCATAAGGAAATACCGTGGAGAGCAATTTGCTCTCTACGGTTCGCAGAAAACAAAATATTAGACTGACCTCCAAAACCAGACAGGGGTAGCTATGGACGAGAAAATAAAGTCCTAGACTACCTCTATTTTTATTGAGCTTTCGTTTCTCATTGACTGGCTATTCATTAAACGCGAAGTTCTGACATTCTGCAGGACACCCCAAATATTCAAATACTCTGCGTGCAGGTTCGTCTATTGGTAAGTACACTTCAATTCCAGGATACATGTGGCTGCTTACAGAAAGATGAATTTGCTTGTAACGAATAGGGACAAAATCGGCCATGGTTCCCATTCTGGCCAAAATGATTTTGGATTGCTCAACTTCATTTGCTGAGTCCTTTGGCTGCATATTCCAATATTTATTGAGGTCGTCGTATTTTCGAAATCTGTCAATTAACTTTTTATACCCATGGTCGTATCGGGAAAACATGTTATTCCTTCTAAAAGCTTGTATCCCATAAATAGCATGAGACTCCCATTGTTCGAACGACTCAGTATCGAAGGTGGAACGGGGCCGAATGGAAAAATCGGAGTTAAAATGAAAATCAACTTTATTCAGCTTGCCATTCATAAAAGAATCATAGGGGATATCAAATAACTGGCGAAACGGCTCATTTAACCCCTTAATATCTAAGGTATGAGTGACGATCATTGCCGGAAAAGGCAGATTACTCATGATCTGCTGCGCTTGCTCCAGCGCCAGCTCCAGAGACCGTCCTTCCAATTCGTAATGGATCGGAAGATAATCGGCGGCGAGGAGAAGATCGTTGCGCTCATCTGAAGTGCACTCCAGATACTCAGCAATATGGATCATCGTTTGCCGATCCGGTATTCGACGAGACCGTCCAACCAATAGATTTTTATATGTAGGACAGGCCTCATCATTAAGCTCCTGCTGAGTAAATCGTTTCAATAACGGGTGAGATTGCTCGGTATATTCCCGCTGGCGTTTCATACGAACAGCTTCAATCTCTCCCAATACGATTTTTAATGTTTTGTGCTGGAAGTCCTCATCCTTGTGCATGGTCATCTCTTTTCAATCCTTTTCATAATGAGGTGTAGTTCTACACTTGGTACACATGATTCCCTACAGTATACTACATTGTGAAAAAGGGGAGCTATTTACAAAGGGTTCTCAATGACAAACATGGAGGAGATCATATGGTTCGTGCAATTGTAACAGATCCGTTTGCTTCAGGATATTTTGCGATAAAGGAAGTTGCCGCCCCACAGGCCCAGCCTTGGGAAGCGATCGTTCAAGTACAAGCCTTCTCTCTTAATCGGGGTGAAGTTGTAGATGCAAGAAATAATGGAGGACAGATCAGACCAGGCTGGGATTTTTCTGGGATCGTCGTTGAGCAGGCTAAAGATGGCACGGGTCCGAAACAGGGAAGCCGTGTCGTAGGCCTTCTCTTGATGGGAGCATGGGCCGAACAGGTTGCTGCTCCTACTTCATTACTGGCTGAATTTCCCGATGATATTACCTTTGCCCAGGCGGCTACTTTACCAGTAGCTGGTCTGTCAGCGCTCTATACGCTTAGAAAAGGAGGAATGCTGCTCGGTAAGCGAATGTTGATTACTGGCTCGACTGGCGGAGTTGGAATTTTTGCACATCAGCTAGCCGCGCAATCTGGAGCTTTTACAGTAGGTGTTGCCAGAACAACGGAAAAAGCCTTACTTGTTCAAGAGGCTGGTGCTAATGAGGTTATTGTTGGAGATACCGCGATTCCATCGGTTGATGCATTTGGACCTTATCATCTAATTATAGATTCAGTAGGTGGCGATACGCTAGCTGCCTTACTGCCTCAGCTTGTGCCAGACGGAATATGTGTATCCATGGGACATTCATCCTCACCTTACGCAACGATTAAAATCAGGGGCTTAGGTGGTAGAACCTTGTATAGCTTCTTTTTAGGAGAGGAGATAAATCGCTATTCGCCGGCGGAAGATCTGAAATTATTAGGTGAATTTGTTTCCAAAGGCCAGTTAGTACCAAGGATCGAAGTGGAGACATCCTGGAAGGAAATTGGAACTATTGCCCAACAACTGATAGATCGGAGGTTCTCCGGTAAAGCAGTGCTCCAAATAAATTAGATGTGAGCTTTCTCATATTTAAAATAACAAAACAGGATTGTATCTTCGGACTAGGCTCCGTCCTGATTTCATATTTAAGCAGCAACCGTTTTCCGGTATTCAATCGGGGGGCGGTTGTTTGTTGTGTTTTGGCTTTAAAACCGGAAATTTTTCTATATTTCATAAAACCTATTTACATACTTGGTTTAAAGCGATATATTAAGTATCAAATTTGAATCATTTTGTGGATTGAACGAGGGGGAAATGAAATCATGAATATCCAAAAAGAGCTCCAAAGAAACAAAAAGCTAGGGCTAGGGGCTATCATGCTACTGGTGCTGGTTTTGCTGGTCACTGCATGCGGCGTACCGAAAACAGAGAGCGGCACTCAAGGGACAAGCACTGCGGGATCGAATACAACAAACGGAAAAACGGACAATTTAAATCTAAAGGGTAAACGGGTTGCGTTGATCATGGAGTTTAACACGGGCACATTTTCGCAACAGTATGTTCAAGGTGTGGAAGAGGAAGTTAAGAAATTTGGCGGTACGCTGACTAAGTTTGTGGCAGATAACGATAAGGCTAAAATGGCTTCTCTGCTTGATAGTGCGATTAACCAGCAGTTTGATGTCATTTTGACTGATCACGGTGATGCATTGCTGGAGACAGGACTGAAAAAAGCAATTTCCCGCAATATTCCGGTTATCGTGTTCGATGCTGCCGTCAATGTTCCGGGTGCGGTAGTGCTCTCACAGGATGACCAAAGCATGGCTGAGTTGACGCTGGAGCAAATGAAAAAGGATATCGGCGGCAAAGGTAACATTGTGAAAGTATGGGTTGCCGGATTTGCACCGATGGAACGTCGTCAGGTTGCTTATGATGCATTTTTGAAATCCAATCCGGATATTAAAGAAATCGCGACTTTTGGTTCGGCTCAGAATCCTGCTTTAGATACGCAAGCCAAAATGGAAGCTGTATTAAAGCAATATCCTAAGGGCGAAATTACAGCCGTCTGGGCGGCTTGGGATGAATTTGCCAAAGGCGCAGCCCGTGCGATCCAACAAGCGGGACGTACGGAAATTAAGGTCTACGGCATTGACATGAGCGACGAGGACTTGCAAATGATCCAGGACCCGAAAAATCCTTGGGTGGCCTCGGCAGCCGTTGATCCAACAGATATCGGGCGCGTACAAGTGCGCTATGCATATCAGAAGCTGCATGGGGATAATCCGGAGGAGAAAGTCGTATTGAAGGCTGTATATGTGCAACGCGAAGCGCTGCCAGATAAGCAAATTTCCACATCCGAGCTGTCCCAATATGTGGAGGGATGGGGCCAAAGTGAGCAGGGCTATAAGGATTGGATGAAGGAATATGAAACGTCCAAATAAAATGTTTGCATCATGCAAAAGGCGCGCTTCGGCGCGCTTTTATCATAAGCAGGCGTGAGGGGGCACCATGAGTTCACAAGTATATACATTGGAGATGAAGAAAATCAGCAAACAGTTTGCTGGTGTAGATGCGCTGCAAGCCGTGGATTTTACGGTGCAGGGTGGCGAAATTCACGCTCTGCTGGGTGCCAACGGGGCAGGGAAAAGCACATTGATGAAGATTTTGTCCGGTGCGTATCGTTCCGATCAGGGAGTTATCGTAGTTGGTGGCAAGGAACTAAACATTAGTTCACCGTGGGAGGCCAAAAGAGCGGGAATCCACTGTGTGTATCAGGAGGTTGATTCAGCGCTTGTGCCTCAGTTAACCGTCGCTGAAAACATTGTAATGGACGATTTGTCTGCACCTGATGGTCGATGGTGGGCTGCGCCGGGGGCTATGCGCAGACGAGCGCGTGAGGCATTAGCACGTCTAGAGGTAGATATTGACGTACGACGATATGTGTCTGAACTGACGTTGGCAGAAAAACAACTTGTACTTATCGCACGTATTCTGACACAGCAAGCAAATACGATCATTTTTGATGAGCCTACGGCGCCGCTCAGCGAGGAAGAAACGCGACGTTTGTTCCGTACAATCCATACACTCAAGGATGAGGGGGTTGCATGTATTCTCATCACACACCGATTGCCGGAGGTTATCGAACACAGTGACCGTGTTACGGTGATGCGTGATGGTGAGCGCGTGTTCACGGGGCCTGCTTCTGATTTAAGTGTAGGCGACATCGTTACGCATATGCTTGGCAAAACATTTGAAGAGGAATTCCCAAAAACAGAGGTACCGATTGGTGAAACGATATTGGAAGCAAAAGGGCTTCACAAAGGATTACGAGTGCACGGCGTTGATTTACAGGCCCGACGTGGTGAAATTCTCTCTATTGTGGGTTTGGTTGGTGCAGGCAAGACAGAGCTGTCACGACTTCTTACAGGAGCAGACAAGCCGGATAAGGGAGAGCTGACCTTTAAAGGTCGCTCCATTCGATTGAGAGAGCCAGCGGACGCGGTAGCTCGAGGAATTGTGTCCATACCCGAGGAGCGACGTAAGCAGGGGGTGTTGATTGAGGAGAGTGTGGAAAGAAACCTCAGCCTTCCGCTTTTGGACAAGCTGAGTGTCCTTGGTTTCATCAGTCGGCGTAAAGAACGAAATAACGGCAATGGGATTGTCGCCTCTCTCGGTATTAAGACGCCTTCACTCCGCCAGAATGTTAAATATTTGAGTGGCGGGAATCAGCAAAAAGTTGCGATTGGGAAATGGCTGCATTCCGGAGCGGATGTATTTGTTTTTGACGAGCCAACCAAGGGTGTGGATATAGGGGCAAAAAGTGATATTTTCCGTATCATTGGCCAGTTGGCGGAGCAAGGAAAAGCAATCATCTATCTAACCTGTGAATTTGCTGAAGGGATTGGCATTGGTGATCGGATTGCAGTGATGTATGATGGCAAAATTATAAAGGAATTTGCGCGGGGCGAAGTGGAACAGGAACAGCTTCTGTTGTATGCCAGCGGCGGTAAAGAGGTGCATTCATGAAGGAAAAATGGTTAAACGTCTCATTTCGTTACGGTGCCGTAGTTGTCATTATAGGTGTATTGGCGTTTTTTTCATCTATATTACCTTATTTCTGGACTTATGATAATTTAATGGATATTCTAGGATCGATTGCCATTGTTACTTTCGTTGCCATTGGTGTGACGTTGTCACTTATCGTGGACGGTTTTGACCTGTCGGTGGGAGCTACAGTATCTTTGACAACGGTCGTTTCAGCTTCTTTGATGGTCTGGTATGAGCAGCCTGTTGCGGTGGTCATTATTGTGTCTCTGATTGTCGGCGCTTTGGTAGGACTGTTAAATTCATTATTGATCATTAAATTGCGTATTCCTGATTTGCTCGCAACCCTTGCAATCATGTATATTGTAAGCGGGATTCACAAAACGTACGCTCAGGGCTATACCATATACAATCATATGCAGTTTCCCGATGGCAGCAAGGCGCCGGGGGAGATATCTCCTGCATTTCTTTTGCTGGGGCAAGGTAAATGGTTGGGTATCCCGATTTCGGTTATTTTACTGTTACTGGCTGTGGCGGCGGTGCATGTTTTCTTGACCTATACAAAGCATGGGCGTCAAATGTATGTAACGGGTGGAAATGAGGAAGCTGCTCGTCTGTCGGGCATACGGGTAAAAAAAGTCCGTACTCTGGCCTATGTTGCTTCAGGCGTATTTGCGGCGATTGCCGGTATTTTGTATGCTTCGCGAGTAGGCTCAGGCCAAATTGACGCGGGTTCCCCTTTGCTCATGGAGGCGGTAGCTGCAGTATTCGTCGGTTTTTCGGTCTTTGGTGCTGGTAAACCCAATGTTATTGGTACATTTATTGGTGCGGTATTGATCGGTGTGTTGGTTAATGGACTAACGATGATGAATGTGCAATATTTTGCCCATGATATTGTCAAAGGAGTAGTGCTGGTACTTGCGCTGGCGGTTACTTTTTACGTGTTAAACCGTCGTCGTACTTGAAATTGTCTGTGGACTGTATTACTATAAACCTTGTTCCACGCAAGAAGGGTGCCATAAAACGCCAGTTTCGGCCTATATTGCGGAGGTTAGGTATATTCTATGTATATTTAACGACGAAACGGAAACAGATGATAACATTATGGAAGGCAGTACGCCGCCCGGGTTATTTTATACAGGCGACCTCATATCGGTCATTAACACCGATAACCTTAATGCTGGACTACACTTGAATTGGGAGGTGAATATTATGAATAAAACGGATTTGATCAATCAGGTTTCTGAAAGCACTGAATTGTCCAAAAAGGACGTAACCAAAGCAATCGATGCAGTATTTGAGGCGATCTCTGGAGCGCTGCAAAGCGGAGATAAGGTGCAACTGGTAGGTTTTGGGAACTTTGAGGTTCGTGAACGTTCCGCACGTAAAGGACGTAACCCGCAAACAGGAGAAGAAATCGAAATCCCTGCGAGCAAAATTCCGGCATTTAAACCGGGTAAAGCGCTCAAAGACGGAATTAAATAAGATTTCTTACATATTCCCAATGCGCTGAAAAGACCGTGAATTTGATTCACGGCCTTTTCTTTTTGCCCTGTTTACTTCGTGGTAGAGGTGCTATGGTCTGAAGAAGAGGAAGCTGTTCTGGCGTTTCGCGAGGCATAAGCGATCAGCACCAGGGGTTCACCCGTTAGCTCAGCAAATTCATGCTCTAGCTGTTGAAGCCGTTCGATTTGGGCAGGGCTGAGATTGGCGGGAAGATAGTTTTTCATCAGATCCGTTCCTTTCTTTAATGGATGGACTGCACGGATAGTATGGCTCGGGACACGCTAATTGTTGCAGGTAGCTCGGGAAGCATGTAGTTGACAAAACTAGCTTGAATCTCCATCATAAAAAGTATAGCTTCGGCTCTCAGGGAGGAAAAGGACATGGAAGATAACGTGACGGGTAGCAGTGAGTACGTCGTAATTAAAGCGAAAAGCAACGGATGTCAGGTTTTTGGTCTGACTAGAGGTCAGGATACACGCTTGCATCATTCAGAAAAATTGGACAAGGGCGAGGTACTGATCGTCCAATTTACGGATCATACTTCTGCTATTAAAATTCGCGGCAAAGCCGTTGTGATGACTAAGCACGGGGTAGTAGATACGGAGGATTAAAATGCAGGCATAGCCTGCTTTTTTTTGTTGTAGAATGAGAGTGAGGACCTTTACTGTAGCAAGCCCACATTATGAAGTAGAGGTCAGGGGAGGCTCTGATGAAACCTTGGATTGTATTCGGTGGCTCCATTCTCATAACCATCGCAGCAGCTGTGTTGCTACCGTCCTTACAGGTGCTGGACTCAGGAACCGCAGCAGTTCGTGAGACACAGGCGACGATTTCGCCTCAGCAACGGGTGCTGCTGTCGGATGACAATCTGGTGGATACGCTGAACGAGCTGCCGTTGACCACACCGATTGCAAGCGCAAGCTGGGAACATTCAGTCCTGACCCTGGATGTCAAGCTGTCCAAGGAAGAAACTGCCCCACTAGAGATTTATCAAAACATGGCGGAGCTTGCCGCTTTTAGCTTTTACGGAACGACGAATGTACGGCAATTGCTGCTTCGGGTGGTGACGCAGGACGAATGGTCAGGAGAACGGCATTTGCTGCTTGCATCAGATATACGCCGGAACGAGTGGACGAACGAGGCATTGGAACAGCTGAGAAGCCGGGAAGGCGCGGAATTGCCAGAGGAATTGAAATCCCGTTTCCGCATTACAGTAACGCCCATGTGGCAAAACAGGTTTAACGGTGTATATACAGATTAGATATTTCTGCCGGTGGACCTACAGTACTTTAGTCGCGAATCATTTTAAATTGTGATATAATATAAGGCATTGCAATTATTTGAGTATAGCAGAAAGTCATGTCTCGGAGGCTTAGGATGAAACCGTATCGCGTACCCCAATTAGCAAGGAAATATGTGGAATACGACATGATTCAACAACATACGGAAATGCCGGCTTTTCCTGACAGCCGTACCCGTTTGATGTTTGTGTTTTTGAACCGGAATGCGCAGGAGCTGCATGCCAGTGAGGACGAACTGTACGCATTGGTAACCTCACTTGTGCAGATGGGGCTGGATACGCATGATATGATTGATACTTTATCCGGTATACGGAGCCCGGAGGAGATGCGTTCCAGGCAGCTGAAAGTGTTAGCAGGGGACTATTTTAGTAGTCGTTTTTATCAGTTGCTTGCACTGGCAGGCCGCATCACGGCCATTTCGAAGCTGAGTGATGCTGTATGTGAAGTGAACGCAGGGAAAATGAGTCTGTACTGGGGAATGAAGCAATTCCGATTGGATGCAACTCAGTATTTAACTCAGATGGTTCGTTTCAAAAAGGAGCTTTTTTTATCATTCACTTCACTTGTAGCAGAACAGGATCAGGAAATTTGGAAGCAGCTTCTCAACAAATTTGCCCTCTGTGATACCTTGGTGGAGGAATGGGGGAAGCGGACAGAACCGGACAAGTCCCGTTTCGGATATATGTTCTGGCATATTTATGGTAACGGGGACCGGAACGAGCAGGCATTGCTTTCAGATAGTGGTACTGACACTGAAGCATGGCGTAAGCTTGTTCTGAAATACAAAGCCGAGGATGCGATACTGGACAAGCTTCGCACGGCTGTTACACACATCCGGCAGATCCTGTCAGATGATCAAAATACGGGGATCGAGGAATTTGAACGCATGCTTGAGCCTTTCCTGAAGCTGCTAAATAGTCCGCACCCAGTTGTGAGGGAAGGTTAGGTGAACGTGATGGGATCAAGCGACACCAAGCCGAAAGAACAATTCGTTCATGGCGTGTTTGAAAGTATAGCAGGTAAATACGATTTGATGAACGATATACTGAGCTTTCGCAGACATAAGGCTTGGCGGAAATTTACGATGAAAAAAATGAACATGCATCGCGGCGATACGGCAATCGATCTTTGCTGTGGCACATGTGACTGGACGCTTGCGATGGCGCGTGCAAGTGAAAGTGGTCACATCGTAGGACTGGATTTTAGTCAGAACATGCTCAATGTTGGCGAGCGTAAGATTACATCAGAATCCCGTGAAAAGCAAATTAAGCTTGTTCAGGGCAACGCGATGGAACTACCTTTTGAAGATAATTCATTTGATTATGCGACGATTGGTTTCGGTCTGCGCAACGTGCCTGACCTGCGCCAAGTGTTACAGGAGATGCAACGAGTCGTCAAACCTGGCGGGCAGGTCGTATGTCTGGAATTGTCTAAACCTACTTGGCAGCCGTTCAAGGGGATTTACTACACATATTTTCAACACATCTTGCCCATGCTCGGCAAATTGTTCGCCAAACGTTATGAGCAGTATAAATGGCTCCCTGATTCGTTGGCGCTTTTTCCAGGAAGGGATGAGTTGGCTGGCATCTTCCGTGAAGTCGGATTGAAGGATGTCCAGGCTCATTCTCTCACCGGAGGCATTGCGGCATTGCACATTGGAATCAAGGAGAGTCAGCATGTTTAAGAAAATTGCTATTTTTTTGGAAATGATTAAAATTGAACATACGTTATTTGCGCTCCCATTTGCATTCATGGGGGCTGTATTGGGGTCTGTTGTCGTGACAGGCAACCTTCCCTCCTGGCCGCAGATCGGCTGGATCCTGCTAGCTATGGTTGGCGCGCGTAGCGCGGCTTTTGGCTTCAATCGTATGATTGACCGGGTGATTGACGGGAAAAATCCGCGCACAGCAGGACGCGCTATCCCGGCGGGGTTGCTCAAATCGAGCGAAGTGGTGATTTTTATTATCGTCAGTTTGGTGTTGTTATTCTGGGCATCATTCAAGTTAAGTCCGCTGGCGTTCAAGCTGTTTCCGCTGGCCTTTTTTATGCTCGTTTTTTATTCTTACACCAAGCGTTTCACTTGGCTTTGCCATATTGTACTTGGTCTGACTATTGGTTTGGCGCCACTAGGCGCGTGGGTTGCAGTAACGGGACAAATAGATTTGACCGCTATCGTACTATATCTCACGATTGCATTTTGGACGGCGGGATTTGATGTAATTTATGCTTGTCAGGATATAGATTTTGACCAAAACGAAGGAGTTTATTCTATTCCTGCCCGTTTTGGTGTAGCAGGTGCGCTGAACATCGCTCGGGCATTCCACGTCATTACGGCGATCGGATTTATTGTATTGTTCTTTATTGCAGATTTAAGCTGGTGGTATCTGGCGGGCATGATTATTTCGTACATTATTTTATTTTATGAACACTATATCGTATCTCCAAAAGATTTGAGTCGATTGCAGACGGCATTCTTTACTATGAACGGTGTACTTAGCACTGTCGTATTTGCCTTTACACTGATTGATTTGGTGGTGCGTCAATACTAATGAATAATCAGGTGAGCGGACATCAAGGCAAACGAATCGTTATTGGCATTACAGGCGCGAGCGGAAGCATTTATGGTGTGCGACTGGTAGAGACTCTGCTGGACTTGCAATACACAGTTCACCTGATCGTTTCCAATGCTGGCTGGCGGGTGTTGAAAGAGGAGTTGGGCTGGAATGTGACTGACCGGGAAGGGGCTTTGAATGAACAATTCGGAGGCCGTCCCGGTTCTCTTGTATACCATCCGTTCACAGATATTGGAGCTTCGATTGCGAGCGGCTCTTATTTGGTGGATGCGATGATTATCATGCCATGCTCGATGGGGACGTTGTCAGCAGTGGCACACGGTTCGTCCGATAATCTCATGGCGAGGGCAGCGGACGTGATGATGAAGGAAGGTCGTCCGCTGATCCTTGTGCCTCGTGAGACGCCTCTACATGCCATTCATTTGGAAAACATGCTTAAGCTTGCGAGACTCGGCGTCAAAATGATTCCGGCTATGCCGGCTTTTTACTTTCATCCCAAGACGCTGGATGATATTGTGCTGTTCCTCGTAGGCAAAGTATTGGACAGCTTGCGTATAGAACATCAATTGTTTACGAGATGGGGGGATTCCGATGCCGACACCGGACACCAAGACAATCACAATCGGAAAAATTAAATATACAAACGCTTGGCCTATTTTTCATTTTTTTAATCCTTCTAAGCTTCTCCATTCGGCGGAGATGGTATCTAAAGTTCCGGCTGAATTGAATCGAGGTATGCTGACTGGAAGTTTGGATATTAGTGCGATGTCTTCCTTTGCGTATGCATCGGGTGCTGAGGAAATGCTATTGTTGCCAGATTTATCCGTCAGTGCAGATGGTCCTGTGCAATCCATTTTACTATTTTCACGCAAGCCGCTGGACGAAATCAAAAACGGAACCATTGCACTTACGAATACGTCTGCTACATCCGTGAATTTGTTGAAAATTTTGATGCAAAAGGCATGGGAAGGTCAACCTTCCTATTTTGACTGTGAACCGGATCTTGACTTGATGCTGGAACAGGCAGATGCAGGGCTATTGATTGGAGATCACGCGATTAAGGCATCTTGGCGAAGTGAAGATTTGTATGTTACGGACCTCGGAGAAGAGTGGAAGCGCTGGACGGGCTACAGTATGACTTTTGCTGTATGGGCAGTACGACGTGCTGTTGCTGCTCAGAATCCTGCCGCGGTGGCTGAAATTGCGAGTGCGTTCCGCGCAAGCAAGCAGCGTAGTCTGTCGGACCTGACGCCTGTTATTTCTGAAGCATGCGAGGAAATTGGAGGTCTGCGAGATTATTGGGAGCGCTACTTTACTAATCTGTGTTATGATTTTGGAGAGAAGCAACAACAAGGTTTAGAGCTTTATTTTCAGTATGCGCATGAACTGGGGCTGCTTGACCGACGAGTGAAGCCGCTTCTCTGGAGTGACAATACGCTGACACGGGTGAAAGAATGAAACGATTGGATTTGTTTGGTTTATTAAAGAAGGATATGAACTTTATAGAAGAAGAGTTGTACCGCAGTATCGACAGTACGGAGCCGTTGATTAATGATACGTCGCTTCATTTGCTTAAAGCAGGGGGCAAGCGTTTGCGTCCCGTATTTGTATTGCTGGGAGGCAAGTTTGGAGAATATGATCTGGACAAGCTCAAGCGTATAGCGGTACCTCTAGAACTGATTCATTCTGCCTCTCTCGTTCACGACGATGTGATTGACGATGCGGAAATGAGACGCGGTCAACCCACCGTGAAGTCCAAATGGGACAATCGGGTGGCTATGTACACCGGAGACTACATATATGCACGTGCGCTGTCTATTGCTGCTGGACTGCCGAATCCCGACATTCACCGGGTACTGTCTAAAGCGCTGGTGCAGATGTCCATTGGTGAAATGGAACAGATTCGTGATTTTTTTAATGTGGATCAGAGTGTGCGTAATTATTTGCTTCGCATACGGCGCAAAACAGCATTGTTGATTGCGGTTAGCTGCCAGTTGGGAGCTATGGCTGCAGGGGCGCGAGAAAGTATCAATTCCCTGCTGTACAGCTATGGCTATAACGTAGGTATGGCTTTTCAAATCCAGGATGATCTGCTCGATCTGTGTGGCACGGAAAAAAAGATTGGCAAGCCGCCGGGCAGCGATATGAGACAGGGGAATATTACGCTTCCGGTGATTTATGCGCTTGAACAGCCTGAGCTGCGTGCAGATCTACTGGCTGAAATCCGCCGCATTCAGGATGGGGATGGACAAGGAGATGCACGCAAAGCGGTGGATATGATCAAAAAAAGTGAAGGAATCGCTAAAGCTGAAATTCTCGCCGACCGATATATTAATAAAGCGCTAAACGCGCTGGACTTACTACCGGATGTCAAAACAAAAAAGACGCTACGCGATATTGCTCATTTTGTAACACGCCGCTCCTACTAAAGTTGTGTTTTGGGTTTGCTGTGACAAAATACTTTAACCGTTTCCAAGCTTTCTGTTACAATACAGTTTAGTACTGTATAAATACATTAGATTGGATTGGGAGTGAGCCGATGGATCGTACTTTTTTGATGGTTAAACCGGATGGTGTACAACGTGGACTGATTGGACGTATCATCAGTCGTCTGGAAGACAAAGGCTTCAAAATGGCGGCTGGCAAGCTTGTGCAAGTATCAAGAGAACAGGCAGAACGGCATTATGCAGAGCATGTGGGCAAGCCTTTTTTTGAAGAGCTTGTAGGCTTTATCACATCAGGCCCTGTGTTTGCTATGGTATGGGAAGGGGATAACATCGTTACGCTCTCCCGCTTGTTGATTGGTAAAACACAAGTAACCGAAGCTCTTCCGGGCACAATTCGTGGAGACTTTGCAGCACATACACCGTTTAACCTCATTCATGGTTCAGATTCACCGGAGAGCGCAGAGCGCGAGATTGCAAATTTTTTCCTGCCGGAAGAATCCGTTCGGTATGAAAAAAGTGTGGCGACCTGGGTATAAGTTTAATTACGTATGAAGAAGGATGGTAGCATGACGGATATGGAACTGGGTCAGACGGACCCCGATTACACAGCGTTTATCCGCAAAATCAAGGACAGCACAGGTATTGATCTTGCACAATACAAAGAAGCACAGATGAAAAGGCGGTTAACTACGCTTCGCAACAAAAACGGGTTTCCCAGTTTTGTTTCTTTTTATGATGCCATGATGAAGGAAAAACCTCTATTCTATGAATTTCTGGATCGGATGACGATCAATGTTTCGGAATTTTGGCGAAATCCCAATCGGTGGGAAGTGCTGCGGGATACAATCTTGCCACAACTGCTTGTAGGAAAGCAGAAGCTTAAGCTGTGGAGTGCGGCCTGCTCGACTGGTGAAGAGCCTTATAGCCTGGCTATGGTTCTCGACGGTAAAGGGATTTTAGGAAATTGCTCCATTACAGCTTCCGACATTGATGATGGTGCATTGGCAAAAGCCAAGGAAGGTAAATATTTGGAGCGTTCGCTCAAGGATGTACCTGAGCAGGTAGCTAGCAAATATTTCAAGCCGGATGGTGCGATGTATCGAATTGATGACCGTTTGAAACAAGCCGTGAAATTTCAAAAGCAAAACTTGCTGCTGGATCGGTTTGAGGATGGCTATGATCTCATTATCTGTCGAAATGTAATGATTTATTTTACAGAAGAGGCCAAACATACGTTGTATCAAAAGTTTGCAGCCAGTCTTCGTCCCGGCGGTGTGTTATTTGTCGGTAGCACAGAGCAAATCTTTTCTCCTAACCAATATGGTCTGGAATCGACGGAAACCTTTTTTTATCGAAAAAAAGCATAAGCCTGCGTATATCATCCAAAGTTTTGTAGGAACTTATTTATATCTTTGAGTAATTGATGGTTGGCTTATCAGCAAAGCACGTCCTTTAGCCCCTTTGGCTAAGAGGCGTGTTTTTGTTTATCTGCATACACGTGGCTTTTCTTGTCAAAGAAAGGTGCGTATACTATAATGAAGCACAGTTAAAGATTTTAGCGATGCACAGTTTAACAGTTTAAAGGGGGAACGCGTCATGAGTTTACGTTATTTAACCGCGGGGGAAACGCATGGTCCCCAGCTAACTGCCATTGTAGAGGGTATGCCGAGCAATTTAAAATTGGATTTTGAGGAATTGAATTTTCAGCTGCACCGTCGTCAGAAAGGATATGGACGGGGTCGGCGTATGCAGATTGAAAAAGATACGGCGAAAATTGCCGGAGGCGTACGTCACGGCTACACCACGGGTGCACCGATTGCGCTGGTTGTGGAAAATAACGATTGGAAGCACTGGCAGAACATTATGAATATTGAGCCTATTGAAGGCAGTGATGAGGAAAAACGTCGGGTTCACCGACCACGTCCGGGTCATGCGGATTTGAATGGCGGAATGAAATACAACCTGAAGGATCTTCGTAACGTGCTGGAGCGCTCCAGTGCACGCGAAACAGCAATTCGTGTGGCATGCGGCGGTTTGGCCCGTCAATTGCTGGCTGAGTTCGGAATCAAGGTGGCAGGTCAGGTCATCCGCATTGGGGAAATCGAAGCTCCTTACCGTGATCTGCCGATTGATGAGCTGATTGCCGTGACAGAAGCCTCCTCGGTGAGAGTAACCGATCCAGAAACCGAAAAGAAAATGGAAGCATATATTGATCTGATCAAGCAAGAAGGTGATTCAGTCGGTGGGGTAGTGGAATGTATCGTAGAAGGTGTTCCGATTGGTCTGGGCAGTCATGTACAGTATGATCGGAAGCTGGATGCACGTATTGCACAAGGCGTCATGTCGATTAATGCATTTAAAGGCGTGGAAATCGGCATTGGCTTTGAAGCAGGAGAATTGCGCGGTTCACAGGTGCATGACGAGATCCTATATGATGAGGAACGTGGATATCACCGTCGTACCAATCGTTTGGGTGGTTTTGAGGGTGGCATGACGAATGGAATGCCAGTTGTGGTTCGTGGCGTAATGAAGCCGATCCCTACACTCTACAAACCTCTGCAAAGCGTTGACATTGATACAAAGGAAGCGTTCACTGCACAGGTTGAGCGTTCGGATGCATGTGCAGTACCCGCGGCTAGCGTAGTTATGGAGCATGTGGTAGCTTGGGAGATTGCGAAAGCTTTGCTAGAAAAATTCGGCGGGGATTCGATTGAAGAGATTCGTGCGAATATTGCATCCTACGAAGAACAACTGGGGCGGTACTAAGATGAGTACGCTGACGGTACAGCTTGGGGAACGTTCTTATCCTATTCATATCGGACGAGGGCTGCTACATCGAGCCGGAGAGTTGTTGAAGGAACGAGGAATTGCGCAAAAAAGCCCGTTGTTGATTGTTTCTGACGAAAATGTAGCAGGATTCTACTTGGCCACATTGGAGAGCAATCTTCAGGCATCTGGCTACAAGACAGTGTCCTTTGTCGTTAAGCCAGGTGAAACCTCCAAGTCGCTTGCTGTATTTGAGCAGGTCATAACAGCAGCCATTGAGGGCGGCTTGGATCGCAATTCAGCCGTTATTGCACTTGGTGGTGGTGTGGTGGGCGATTTGGCTGGATTTGTGGCGGCTTCTTATATGAGAGGTGTCAAGTTTGTACAGATCCCCACTACGATCCTTGCCCATGACAGTAGCGTGGGCGGTAAGGTTGGCATCAATCATCCTTTGGCGAAAAATATGATAGGAGCCTTCCATCAACCGGAACTTGTGTTGTATGACGTAGATACGTTGTCAACATTACCTCCTCGTGAGGTATCTGCGGGGCTTGCTGAAATGATCAAGCATGGCTTGATCTGGGATGCTGATTTCGCCCAGTGGTGCCGTGACCATGCGACTGATTTACTTGCGCTGGATGCGACAGCTCTGGAGTACGGTCTGGAAAAGGGATGTTCCGTAAAAGCCGAAGTGGTGTCGCGCGATGAACGAGAAAATGATTTGCGCGCTATTCTAAACCTAGGTCATACGATTGGTCATGCGATTGAAGCCATTGCGGGATACGGTGAGTTTTTACACGGGGAAGCCATTTCTATTGGTATGGTCGGCTCCGCACTTTTGGGCGTGAAGCTGGGGGCAGATCCTTCTTTGGCAGATGAAACGAAGGATATGTTGTTTTCGCTACGGCTACCGACCTCCCTTCCGTCACATCTCGATACAGATCGGCTGCTGGACGCGATGATGCATGACAAAAAGTTCAAAGAAGGCAGCATTACTTTTGTCGTCCCACGTAGCATCGGGCACGTGGAGGTTGTGAAGGATATTTCCGTCTCTTACATCCGACAAGTTATTGAACAGTTAAAAGAGGGGGCGTAACGATGTACAATCGGGGAATTCGTGGCGCGACGACCGTAGTGAATAATGAAGAAAACGAAATTTTGGAAGCAACATGCCAACTATTGGAGGAAATTGTATCCTACAATGAAATTCAGCCGGAGGATATTAGTAACGTATGGATTACGGTGACCCATGACCTGGATACTGCCTTTCCAGCCAAGGCCATTCGTCAGCTTGATGGCTGGGATATGGTTCCGCTCATGTGTGCATTAGAAATTCCTGTGGCAGGCAGTTTACCCAAGTGCATCCGTCTGATGGTACAGGTGAACACCGATAAATCCCAGCGGGAAATTAAACATGTATATTTGAACGGAGCACAGGCGTTAAGACCGGATCTGGCTTCCCAAGGGAAATAAGTGCCCGTTTTTAAAGTTGATGGTTGCCAAAGTAACATCCCATGAGATATAGTGTGTGTAGCAGAGTTAAGTAGAGTAGAGTTAGCCAGAGACAGAGTTGAGATGAGAAGAGTGCAGCCTTAGTCAATTCCATATGAGATTACAGAGACCGGCGGTAGCAGGTAAGCTTTTGTCTATGAAGAGATATTCTTCTACAGAGAAGCTTATTTGAAGCAACCTGCGTGGTTATACAAAAGGGATGAGTGTATACTTATCTATTTGCTGTAGTCATTTACATATGGAGCATTCTTATAATTTCAATAACTGACAGCCTCTACCTTACCGGTAGAGGCTTTTTTATATTCTCTCCTATGGTTCTGCGCCAATTTGGAAAGGAAGTGATCTCATGTTAACGCCGCATGTGGAGCAAGTGATAACGATGGCGAATGAATTTAACCTGATTCCTGTGTACAAAAAAGTGCTGGCTGATATGGAGACGCCGATTCGGATTTTCCGTCGGTATGCCGAGCGGGACCGTGCCTTTCTGCTAGAGAGTGTAGAGGGAGGCGAACAGTGGGCGCGACATTCATTCATCGGTACAGATCCGTTTCTAATGGTCTCGGGTAAAAAAGGACGTTTGATATTGGAACAACACGGTAAACGGCAAATATTAAACGACAAGCCGATTGAAGCGCTCAAAGCATTGCTTCGTAAATACCGTAGTCCGAAACTGAAAGAAATGCCTCCATTTACAGGCGGGGCTATCGGATTTTTTGGATATGACCTGCTTCAATATTATGAAAAGCTACCAGAGCATTCGGTAGATGATTTGAATATGGATGATATTCGTTTTATGTTCTGCGATCAAGTCATTGTTTTTGATCATGTGAAGCAGCAAATTTTGCTGGTCGGCAATGTTCATGTAGGCGAAGGGTTCCGCGAGGAGGACATTCGTGCTGCTTATGCTGACGTGGAACGCAAGTTGGAGGAAACGGCACAGTATTTGCGCAAGCAGGCCCCACCGGAGCGATTAGGATCAGCCTCCATTCCTGATGATGTGGAACTGGGTGAGATCCAATCCAATGTGACGAAGGAACAGTTTATATCAAACGTAGAGCAGGCGAAGGAGTATATCCGCTCCGGTGATATTTTTCAGGTTGTACTATCCCAGCGTTTTCACATTGATACAGAGGCCTCACCTTTACAGGTATACCGCGTGCTGCGCACGATGAACCCGTCGCCATATATGTATTATTTGAAAATGGATGACGAGATCATCGTAGGCACTTCGCCTGAGGCACTCGTCAAGGTGGAAAACGGCCGGGTAGAAACCCGTCCTATTGCAGGAACGAGACCGCGTGGGGTAACGGAGACAGAAGATGTGGCACTTGCTGAAGAACTGTTAAACGATGAAAAAGAACGTGCAGAACATCTGATGCTGGTTGATTTGGGAAGAAATGATTTGGGCCGTGTATCACAGTTTGGCACAGTCAAATGCGATACGTTCATGGAGATTGAACGCTATTCCCATGTCATGCACATTGTATCCAATGTGTCAGGTGAGCTACGGGAGGACAAAGATTTCTTCGATGCTTTCCTGTCTTGTCTGCCAGCCGGCACCGTATCGGGGGCTCCGAAGCTACGAGCCATGGAGATTATTGCTGAGTTGGAGCGGGAAGCACGCGGACCCTATGCAGGGGCGATTGGATATTTAGGCTTCTCAGGTAATATGGACGCTTGCATTACGATTCGCACGATTGTGTTTAAAAAGAACCGGGCCTATGTCCAGGCAGGCGCTGGAATTGTGTGGGACTCGGTTCCGGAAAGCGAGTATCAGGAGACGGTGAACAAAGCGAAGGCATTGCTGAAGGCAATCCGTACGGCAGAAGTGATGTTCCCGGCAACGACACAGCCCTATAACAGCGTCATCAACCAGGATTATTTGTACACTCCGTAACACACAAAAATCTGATTTTGAGGAGGAGACGACAATGGAACGACATGACATGATGCAAGTGGGGTTAAGCCGGATCATTGAGGGACAGCACCTTTCGCGTACGGAGGCCCGTAGCGTAATGGAACAGATTATGAGTGGAAGTGCTACACAGGCGCAAATTGGCGGGCTGCTGACGGCTCTTCGCCTCAAAGGGGAAACGGTAGATGAAATCACTGGTTTTGCCGAGGCTATGCGTAGCTACGCTAGTCCAGTGCAAGCTGAAGAAGGCAGCGGTCGTCTGCTGGACACATGTGGAACCGGAGGTTCAGGGATTCACAAGTTTAATATTTCCACGATATCCGCGATCATCGCAGCTTCGGTGTCTGTACGGGTAGCAAAGCATGGCAATCGTTCTGCAAGTGGCCGTGCCGGGAGTGCTGATGTCCTGGAGGCATTGGGAGTCAACATTCATTTGACGAGTGATCAGGCTAGGTCATGCCTGGACCGAATCGGCATCTGCTTTTTATTCGCACAGCTGTATCATCCGTCTATGAAGCATGCCGCCGCGCCGCGCCGCGAGCTGGGTGTGCGGACGGTATTCAATATGCTAGGTCCTTTGACGAATCCGGCTGGTGCGGATCGGCAGCTGTTGGGCATTTATGACGCCAACAAAACGGAAGTCATTGCCGAGGTATTGAACCAGCTCGGCTCCGAACGGGCCATGGTTGTCAGTAGTCTGGATGGGCTGGATGAAATTAGTATTTCAGCTGCGACACGAGTATCCGAACTGAAGGACGGCAAGGTTCACACGTTCGAGCTTCATCCGTCGGATCTGGGCTTGCAGACGCATTCTCTTGATCAGGTGCTGGGCGGCGACGCACAGGTTAACGCAGATATCATACGACGAATTTTAAACGGAGAGCATGGAGCTTATCGGGATGTTGTGTTAGCGAATGCAGGAGCGTGCATTTATGTATCAGGTGCAACGGCTACCTTGACGGCCGGAGTAGCACGAGCGGCAGAAGCCATTGACTCGGGACTGGCACTTTCTAAGCTGGATCAATTAATACAGGCAACGGGGGAATATCAATATGTATCTTGACAAAATTGTGGTGACGAAGCGACAAGAAGTGGAGCAGCTTAAGGAGCATTTTCAAATAAGTAAAGCTGAACGATTAATTGCTGATTTACCTGCGACGAGAGGATTCGAAAATGCGATCGCGAGCAAACGCAATCGTCCGCTCGGACTGATTGCTGAGGTGAAGAAGGCTTCCCCATCCAAAGGGCTGATTCGACCGGATTTCCATCCGGTGGACATTGCACGTGCATATGAGGGAGCAGGAGCGGATTGCATTTCTGTACTGACAGATGTGACATATTTTCAGGGGAGCCCTGAATATTTACAGCAAATTCGCGATCAGGTGAAGATTCCGCTGCTGCGAAAGGATTTTATCATTGATGAACGGCAAATATATGAAGCTCGTCTGCTGGGAGCGGATGCGGTGCTATTGATTGCCGCTATCCTGGAACCGCGTGTATTAGGGTCTTTTTTACAGATTGCCAAGGACCTCGGGCTGGACGCGTTGGTAGAGGTGCATGACAGTGAGGAGCTTAAAGCGGTGCTGGAGCTGGGGACAGCAACCTTGATTGGTGTAAATAACCGAAATCTGCGGACATTCGAGACTCGTCTCCAGACGACAGAGGAGCTGATCTCGCTAATTCCTAAAGGGGTTACGTTCATCAGTGAGAGCGGAATTGCGGGACCGGAAGATGTTAATTATCTGCATTCGGTAGGTGCACACGGTATCTTGGTGGGGGAGCATCTGATGCGCAAGGAAGATGTAGGAAAGGCTGTAGCCGAATTGATGGACGGGGTTAAAGCATGAACAAAACGGGCGTAAAAATTTGTGGACTTCAAAGCGTTGAAGTGCTAAAATCTATGGTAAACTTACCGGTCGATTATATAGGTTTTGTGTTTGCTGACAGTAAGCGCCGGATTGACGGCGTACAGGCTGGAAAGCTGCTTCGCGTATTAGATGAATGGACCTCAGGCAGCAGACCGCGCAGCGTGGGTGTATTTGTGAACCCTGGTGATGCACTGTTAAATGATGTGATGGAGAAAGCACCCTTGGATGTCATACAGCTGCATGGACAGGAGAGTCCGCAGCGCTGTCGGGAGATTAGGGAGCATTTTGGTATACAGGTATTCAAGGCATGGTCTGTGGACAGTCAAGGACAAACAGAACGCTCGGCGGACGAATTGGATGCCTATGTCGGGACAATTGACGCTTTATTGCTGGATACATACGATCCCCTGTATGGCGGCGGCTCCGGAAAAACGTTTGCGTGGGATCGAATTCCTGCCTATCAGGCTTGGACCCATCAATATGGAATTCCTTTGTTTGTAGCCGGCGGGTTGACTGCCGATAATGCGGAAAAGCTGGTTCATGAGTATCATCCCCATGGGCTGGATGTATCCAGCGGTGTAGAGACGAACGGAGTCAAGGACATTGCAAAAATCACAGCATTTGTGGAAAGGGTGAAGCAGGCATGACACAATTACCTGATAACAACGGACGTTTTGGAACATTTGGAGGACGTTTTGTACCGGAAACGTTGATGAACGCACTGATTGAATTGGAGGAATCCTACCGTAAGTACGCGGATGATCCCGAGTTTAAAGCAGAGTTGAACGGGCTCCTTAAGGACTATTCTGGTCGGGAAACGCCGCTTTATCATGCGGAGCGTCTGAGTCAGCATTTGGGCGGAGCTAAAATTTACTTGAAGCGCGAAGATTTAAATCATACCGGTGCCCACAAAATCAATAATGCATTAGCTCAGGGATTGCTGGCGAAGCGTATGGGGAAACAGAAGGTCATTGCTGAAACAGGCGCAGGACAGCATGGTGTCGCGACAGCGACTGTGGCTGCGTTGCTCGGATTGGAATGCAAGGTGTTTATGGGCGAAGAGGATACTGTGCGCCAGCAGCTGAACGTCTTTCGGATGCAGCTTTTGGGTGCAGAGGTCATTCCGGTGACATCAGGTACACGTACACTTAAGGATGCAGGGAATGAAGCTTTGCGTTACTGGGTCAGCCATGTCCATGATACGTTCTATATTTTGGGTTCAGCTGTCGGCCCACATCCGTATCCGATGATGGTGCGGGACTTCCAACGCGTGATTGGTGATGAAACACGTCGCCAGATCCTAGAGAAGGAAGGCAGACTTCCGGATGTCATCGTGGCAGCGATCGGTGGCGGAAGCAATGCCATCGGCATGTTTTATCCTTTTATTGAGGATCAGGGTGTCGCATTGATTGGCGTGGAGGCCGCTGGAAAAGGTGTCGAAACGGAATTCCATGCAGCTACGATGACCAAGGGAACACAAGGGGTCTTCCAAGGCTCTATGAGTTATCTGCTTCAGGATGAGTACGGACAAGTGCAACCTGCGCATTCCATCTCGGCTGGATTAGATTATCCAGGTGTTGGACCGGAGCATTCATACCTGAAAGATATTGAGCGGGCCAAGTATGTTCCGATCACGGATCAGGAAGCGCTGGACGCGCTTCAGCTCCTCTGCCGTACCGAAGGAATACTTCCTGCATTAGAGTCGGCACATGCTGTTGCGCAGGTCGTCAAGCTGGCACCTACGTTGACGGCAGATGATATTATCGTTATTTGTTTGTCTGGACGCGGGGATAAAGATGTGGACTCCATTATCAAGTATTTGGGAGGAAAACCGTCATGAATTTAATTGATCAGGCGTTTGGTCGCCTTAAAAATGAAGGCAAAACGGCATTAATCCCTTTTCTGACGGTAGGCGACCCGGATGTGGATACTACAATAGAGATCATTCGGCAGTTAGAGTCGGCCGGAGCTGACATATTGGAACTGGGTGTACCCTATTCCGACCCGCTGGCTGACGGTCCTGTAATTCAGCGCGCGTCTGAGCGTGCACTGAAACGGCAAATTTCCATTCGCACGTGCATGAAGACAGCTTCTCTGGCCAGGGCGGCAGGTTCAAGTCTGCCTTTTATTCTGTTCACGTATTATAACCCTGTATTACAGATGGGTATGGATGCTTTCTTTGCAGGCTTGCAGGAGCACGGTATCAGCGGTCTGATTATTCCGGACCTTCCGCTTGAGGAAGCGGAGGAGCTGGGAGGACGGGCCGCAGAGGTGGGTGTGCATCTGATTCCTCTGGTGGCTCCAACTTCTGAACAGCGGATCGAACGAATTGTCCGTCAGGCCCGTGGATTTGTATACTGTGTATCTTCGCTGGGTGTAACTGGGGAAAGAGCTTCCTTTTTTGAAGGTATAGAGGGCTTTATCGCGCAGGTCAAACGGCATACGGATATTCCGGTAGCGGTCGGTTTTGGGATCTCTACTCAAGAGCAGGTAGCCCGGTTTTCAAACATTTGCGATGGAGTTGTGGTCGGCAGTGCAATTGTACGTCAGGTGGAGGAGGCCATTCCATTGCTGAATGATTCTGCGCGCAGGCAAGAAGGTCTTTTGCAAATTCATAATTTTGTGGCACAATTAAAGCAGTAACTGTCAAAATAGAAAGTAATAAATATGTTTTGATTGGATAGAGGAGGTAGGGGCATGCAACCTAAACCGCATATTGTACATTTGCCAGTATATCAGCCCGGTAAACCGATTGAAGACGTAAAACGTGAGCTGGGACTCGATGAAGTCATCAAGCTCGCCTCGAACGAGAATCCGTATGGTAGCTCTCCCAAAGTGTTTCAGGCCATTCAGCAGGAGTTTGCCAACATTAGTGTATATCCTGACGGAAGTGCAGTAGCTTTGACACAGGCACTAGCTAAACGGACGGGTTTAAAAGAGGAACAGTTTATCTATGGCTGCGGATCTGACGAAATTATTGCGTTGATTACGCGTGCTTTCCTCCTTCCCGGGGAAGAAAGCATTATGGCCGATCAGACATTTTCCGTATACAAAAGTAATGTGGAAATTGAGGGAGCGGTTGCAGTTGAGGTGCCTTTGCGTGACGGTGTACATGATTTGGATGCTATGCTGTCTCACATCAATGACCGTACAAAAATTATTTGGATCTGTAATCCAAATAACCCGACGGGCACGATTGTACCTGAAGCAGAGCTAATTGCGTTTTTGGACCAAGTACCAAAGCACATCATGGTTGTTCTGGATGAAGCCTACGCCGAGTTTGTGACGGATCGTTCGTATCCCGACGGCATTCGTTTGTTGCCAGCGTACGAAAACCTGGTTGTACTACGCACCTTCTCCAAAATCTATGGGCTTGCTTCGCTGCGCATTGGTTATGGTTTGGGAGCCGAGTCAATCATTCGCTTGATAAATCAGGTTCGTGAACCGTTTAATACATCACGGGTAGCGCAGGCTGCGGCCATTGCTGCCTTGGAAGATCAGGAATTTGTTCAAGAATGCCGGGATCGTAATGCAGAGGGCAGAGCTTATTTGCAAAATGAGCTCAAGCGTCTGGGGCTGGAGTCTTTCCCAGCACATGGTAATTTTATTATGCTGGATGTACGTCGTCCATCCGGTGAGGTATTCCAGGAGTTGCTTCGTAAAGGTGTGATTATTCGCGCAGGTCATCATAAATATCCGACATATATTAGGGTGTCGGTTGGATCACAGCCGCAAAATGAGTTGTTTATTCGTGTGCTGGAACAGGTCCTGGGGGCGGAAGCGGCGAAAGTACGCCTATAATTTCCGCAGATGGGATTTGATAATTGATGAAGATTGCCATTTTCGGCGTGGGACTGATTGGTGGGTCCCTCGCACTTTGTTTTAAAGGGAAGCCGGATATTACTGTTGTCGGCCATGCCCATCTCCCTGAACTGATGGAACCGATGTTAAGCCGTGGTGTCGTGGACACCGCAACTCTTTCGGTTGAAGAAGCGGCAGAGGATGCCGATTTTATTTTTTTATGCGTACCTGTGGGCTTATTGGAGCATTATCTCGAACTGTTAAGCAAGCTACCGCTTAAAGCGGGTTGTATTATTACTGATGTAGGCAGCACGAAATCGGCAATTGCCAAAAAAGCATCAGAAATTTCTTTGCGCAACGCTTACTTTATCGGTGGTCATCCGATGGCCGGTTCGGAGCGTTCCGGTGTAAAGGCTGCTTCCGCATTGTTATTTGAAAACGCATATTATGTGCTTTCCCCGGCAGAGGGTGTGCCTGAGGAAGCATACAGTTCACTGGAACGTTTATTAAAATATACTAGTGCTCATGTTGTGCGTGTCCAACCTGATATGCATGATGATATTGTCGGTGCGATTAGCCATCTTCCGCACATTATTGCAGCGGCGCTGGTGAATCAGGTGCGAAAGCACAATGATGAAAATCCGTTGTACCGTACATTGGCTGCGGGCGGGTTCCGTGATATTACACGGATAGCCTCTAGTGATCCGGTTGTGTGGCGGGACATCTTACTGAGCAATCGTGAAGTTTTACTAGGCCTGTTGGAAGAATGGAACGGACAGATTGAGCGTTTTACCCATTTACTGAGAATACAAGACGGTGAGGGAATCGCTGACGAGTTTTTGACAGCTGGGCACTTCCGCAGTGAACTGCCAGAGCGTCGCAAAGGAGTCATCGTCTCCACGTTCGATCTGTATATTGATGTACCGGATACCCCAGGGATTATCGGGCGAATTGCTATGGAACTCGGTAATCACAGCATTAATCTGAGCAATATGCAAATCATTGAAAGCCGGGAGGATGTCCCAGGCATCATGCGGCTTTCCTTCCGTCAAGAGCAGGATTGGGAGCGTGCCAAGACTCTGCTGGATTCGATGGGGTATAAAGTGGTGGTTTAGAAAGGAAAATGTGTGTTGTGTAAGGAGACCGCTCCGCGACTCATTTGATCTTACGATCGCTGTTGCCTGCGGATTTTCTGAATATATGTTCTGATTGCCTATAAAACAACACACACTTTCCGGGAGTGAAGTAGTAGAAAAGATTTAGAGCGGACGAAGGGTTTCTTCGTCCGCTTTTTTAAAGCTCCTGTTTTTAAATAAAGGCTATGTTAAATGTTATTGTTGATATTTGATACTTAAGAACTAATGTTCTGTAATAAGGGTAATATCACTGTTCAGAGATGATTTACCTATGGATTTAAAGGAACTGAAGAGGCATGCTGGTACATTGGATGATAACGGTAAGCGGGAGCTTATCTACTTTTTGCAGTCCCGAATCAAGGGTGTGGCGGTTCCAGTTCGTGCGATTTGGGAGTTTAGAAAAGGGGTATCTACGTAATTTTATTACATAAAACGATCTTATTAAGGTAATAAGGAGATGAAAATTATGGCAAAAAACATATTACTAAGAATGGACAATGTTGGCATCGTTGTAGAATCCCTTGATGACGCAATCTCTTTCTTCGAGGAGATTGGCTTGAAGCTCGAAGGGCGAGCTACTGTCGAAGGTGAATGGGCTGGTCGCGTAACCGGGCTGGGTTCACAGTGTGTAGAGATTGCTATGATGGTTACCCCAGATGGCCACAGCCGACTTGAACTTTCGCGATTTCTCACCCCACCTATTATATCCGATCACCGAACTGCTCCTGTAAATGCCCTCGGTTATCTACGCGTCATGTTCACCGTTGAAGACATTGACGAAATGGTATCCAGACTCACTAAGTATGGTGCTCAGATCGTTGGCGAAGTGGTTCAGTACGAGGACTCGTATCGGCTCTGCTACATTCGTGGAATTGAAGGACTACTAATCGGTTTGGCGGAACAACTCGGTAATAAATAAGTGACGTTTAAAAGAAGACTTAACTGAAATATACATTACTAGAGTAAAAAATAGAAACAAAAAAAGCAGTGTGAAAGTATTCGAAGAAGTCGGGTGTGTATCAATCATATAAACACCGCATTCACACTCGGGGTCTGGGTGACCCTCGGTCCCGAAAACTAGGAACGAGGAAGTGATTGCCGGGACACATCCGCACCGACTAACCGCATCGCGGCCGGTAGCAAGCTGCTTCAACTCGGTGGGACATCGTGATGAATGAACTTTAACGGAAATCAATGCAAAACCAAATTAAAGGGACTCAACTAACGGGAACGATAGCACAATAAACCGCCTTTTCACCAAGGCGGTTTTCTTATGGTCAAATATCAACATTAGAATTTAACATCGCCTAATAAAAAAAGACCACCCGGGTAAAGCCCCGGGTGGTAGCTACTTTTAGTGAAGTAGCTGAGTAGGATAGGAGTGGAGAGAAACCATACTGTACTTTTATTATATGTATACGTTTTCATTTTGTCAATAATTTTTTTGAAGCGTTTTCTTTTTGCGTATTTATCCTTATTGGTGCATTTGAATAGAATATTTTCAATGGGTTTGTCATTTAATCTTGAAAAAATTTAAAATCCTCTGAAAAGCTGTATAAATGAATCAGGTACCAGCGTTAGGGAGGCATTGATAGAAATCGTGGGGATTTTGGACTTTTTTACTGATGGACATTTTGTGGTACAATGGGTAAGTCCATTTTGGATGTTGAATATTGTTGGGGATAGCACCGTTAATGTTGGCACTACATAGGGTAAGAAAATAATAAATGTTCCATGATGCTGTTTCATCCATTTGCGCAGAGGGCGCAACTTTTTTTGACCTGTTCGGTATATATAGACAGAATCGAACGGGAAAACAGCACATGTATGGGCGAGGAGGGTCTCACTCGGATGATGACAGATTCCCAGATGATTCAGGAAATCAAACAAGGTAATGTTGAGGTTTATTCAGAATTAATGAGGCGGCACCAACGTAAAATTTTAGCTTTTGTTTATCATATGCTGAAAAGTTCGAACCTGGAAATGATTGCTGAGGACTTGTGCTCAGAAACGTTTTATAAAGCGTATCGGAGCCTGCACTCTTTTCGCGAGGTAGACGCATCGTTTTCCACTTGGTTATATACGATTGCACGCAATACGGTGCTAAGTGAGCTTCGCAAGCACCGTAGCGGTCAGGTTCCATTGGAGGAGAGCGGTTATGTACCGGTAGCTCCATCGGATGTAATTCCGGAGCAGGCTGTCCTTCGCGGCGAGAAGGTAGAAATGGTTCGTGAAGCGATCAATAGATTGCCTGAGAAGCAGCGATCTGCACTGATATTGCGTGAATATGAGCAATTGGATTATCAGGAGATTGCGACTATTTTAGGACAGACGGTCAGTGCAGTGAAGTCATTGCTTTTCCGGGCAAGATCCAGTGTGAAGACGCAGTTGGAGCCTTATTTTTTTGAGCCTCTCTATGAGGAAAACGAAGGGATGAGCAGCCAATGAAATCCAGAGACACTGAGGATTTGTTCGCTACAGGCAAAAATGTATCGAAACAAGACTCGGAGCGCAGACGGGCCAAAAGCTCGTCTGCTGGGTGGGAGCATGGTTCGGAAGAAAAAGAGTGGAATTTGTCAAAAGAAAATCGGTCCGCTATTCGTGATATTTCCTTTGAAATAACAGATGAAAAGCTAGAGGCAATGAATCGCAGAGTCATGGATCGAATTTATGAAGAATCACCGTGGCTTGTTCCGGGCGAGCATCGACGTGCGCGTGTGAACCCAGCAGCCCGTAAGTATATGTCTGTATGGATCGCCGGCTTCTTGGCCGTATTTTTATGTAGCTTCTTGTTTTTGAACTGGAACGGAAGCTCCTCTCAGGAAAATCCCCCTCAAGCAGCTCCTGTCATGGACACAGGTATTTTACCGACAGGACTGTTGGAAACTACAAGTACATCTCCACAATATCAATACCACATTAAAGATGTGAATAGTGGCATTATGGACCCGCTGGTTGCTAGCATTGTTCCTACTTATCCGCAATACTGGATGTTGTTGTCTGTATTGGCACTTGCGCTTGCTTTATTTTCTCTGGGCTGGATCCATCGGGCGAGAAGGGTCAGAAATTAGCAGGACAGCTGGGCTCCAATATGAATTCATAACAATGCCTGAATAACAAAACAGCGGAGGAAACGACACGATGCTTATTGGCTTGATCAGACATGGATTGACGGATTGGAATGCGGTAGGGAAAATCCAGGGTCACAGTGATATTCCCTTGAATGAGGAAGGGCGTCGGCAGGCACGCTTGTTGGCAGAACGATTAAAGGAAGAGCCTTATCATTGGGACGGGCTTATTACAAGTAGTCTCTCCAGAGCGAAAGAGACCGGGGAGATTATTGCTTCTGCTCTGCATCTCCCGTTGTTAGAGCCTGATGATCGACTAAGAGAACGTGCTTATGGTCAGGTCGAGGGCATGACCCAGGCCGAGCGTGAAGAGAAGTGGGGAGTCGACTGGCATCTGCTGGATCTAGGGCAGGAAAGCGATGCGGATCTTCAGCTTCGCGGGCTAGCTTTTATGGAAGCCATTTGGACGGAAAATCGGGACAAGAATCTGCTGGTCGTTTCCCACGGCGGTTTTTTGGCTAATTTGTATAAGGCTCTGTATCAGGAAAAATTCACGGAACGAATCGGCAATTTGTCACTTAGTGTACTCCAGCGTGAGGATATGGATTGGGCACCACTTTTGTATAATTGCACGAAGCATTTGCAAGAGAAAAGTGACTGTAACTCAAAAAGTTAGTAAAAGACCAAGGCTTCTACTTATCGTAGGAGTCGTGGTCTTTTTTGTTTTTTAATTATACCTTTGCAAAAAAAGAGGTTTAGAGTCTGAACAATCCGTCAAAGCTGTGGGTACAACAGGTAAGAATCAATTCCGGATGACAGTCCAGTGACGAGGCGATGGAACAATGAATCTGGCGGATATGCTGACATTTGCGGATATTGTGCATTTGAACAGAATCGCGGTGTATTACGATTGTGACTGTAAACCTAATTCCAAACATGAGTTGATCCAGGGGATTTTGACGAAGCTCGGCAGCAGTAGTTTTTTTGAGACGCAGGTCAAGGAGCTGAGGTTGTCAGAGGTAAGGTTTTTGAACGCGTTGCTGTTCGATGACCGACCGTATTTCAGCATGGAGGAATTGATTGCAATAGCCAAACAGTCTGTTGAGGAGGACGAGAATCCTGGTGAGCGGCCAAGGGATATTGTGACCCGTCTGCGTTCTAGTGGCTGGTTGTTCAACGGTTCGACGCACAATACGAGGTATTTGTTCCAAATTCCGTTGGATATGAAGGAGCGCTTTCGACGTGTTATGGTACATGACTTCCAAAACGGAATGACCCGGGTAAGCGAACCGTCGTCGTACCGGGATGAAGGGCATCTGCTGGCAGAGGATTTACGGCTTTTCCTTCAATACATGGGGCAGCATGAGGTTCCGCTAAATCCCGAGGGATCTTGGTATCGTCGCAATCAGCAGCAGCTGATGGAACATTTGCACATTGCGGAGCCGCTTTTGGGTAAGGGAGGATGGCGTTTCGGGTATGGCTCCTCTTTTAAGTTTTATCCAGACCGAATGGCACTACTTTATGATTATGCCCGTCACTCCAAGTACATTGAGGAGAAAGGGGACCAAGTTGTGCTGACGGCAAAGGGAGAAGCGCATCAGGAGCATACAATTGAGGAAGAAATGATACAGCTATTCAGGTTTTGGTTAAGATTGTATAAAGGAGCCGTTCCTAATTTGCTGTCTCTAGTCTACTGGATTGGAGAATGTGCCAGACCCTGGACGTCCTCAGAGTCGCTTTTTGTACATATCGGCCCACTGATTCGACCGTTTTACTATGATACGCCCCGTTCGGTCTTTGATCAGAGGATTATACGAATGATGCTTCACTTGGGTATGCTTCGTCAGGGTGAACATTCGACGGGACCATCTGTACAGATGACGGCCTGGGGACTGAAGTTGGCGGGAGAGTGCCGCATTGGGCGGAACGACTCGGGCATACGGCTCCATTGACAAGCAGCACACATGTTGATAGAATTTCACCCAAAATGAGAGGGTGAAGTTGTTGCTGATTCACTATAACGGAAACATGCCACAGCTCCATTCATCTGTCTATATGGCAGAAGGAGCAAAAATTGTCGGAAAAGTAACGATCGGTCAAGATTCCTCTGTATGGTTTAATGCCGTACTGCGCGGAGATATGGCGCCTATCATCATCGGTGAACGCTGCAATATTCAGGACGGTGTCGTGGGACATGTGAACACGGATCAGCCCCTGTTGCTGGCGGATGATATTTCGGTAGGTCATGCTGCAATAATCCACGGTTGTACGGTAGGCAAAGGCACTTTAATCGGTATGGGGGCCATTGTACTCAACGGAGCGGAGCTTGGTGAATATGCTTTAATAGGAGCAGGGTCGGTCGTTACGGAAAACACCAAAATACCACCCTATACTCTTTCTCTCGGTACACCTGCCAAAGTGGTGCGCGAATTGACAGATGCAGATTTGCAGCGGATGTCACGAACGGCACTCAGCTATGTGGCGAAAGGAAAAGAATATAGGATCTCTTAAACTCATGTTGGAGGTGCATCCTATGGATAAAATGAAGGTTACTTATGAAGTAATGTTGGGCCTGTCTGCTGAAATGGTTTTGGACGAGGCATTACGTAAACACCGGAGTGAAAAACTCTACAAGGATATTGATGAGGCGCTAGCCTCCGGAGATGAAGTAGCTTTTCGTCATCTTACGGATGAGCTGAAAGCAATGAGTTAGTACAATCTTAGGAATCCTAAGTTGGATTTCAGACGAATCTTTAGTTCAAGATTATAATCATCAAACCTGACTGTAGCGGCGGTCAGGTTTTTTTGATACGCTTGTATATGATATAGTCTTTGTAGGATGGGACCTGTACAAGGCAACTGTCGTATGAACGGAGGATGAAGGACGTGTCGTTATCTTATTTGTGGAGCCGGTCGTTCTTGACGAGCCGGCCTTTTTTGTGGCTGCTGTTCTGGTGTAATCTGGTCGGAACGGTGTATGGGTACATATGGTATGGGGGGCAGTTGGAATATACACTAAATTATCACCCAATGTGGCAGATTGTATTTGTGCCTGATAGTCCGACGGCGAGTCTGTTTTTTACGATCTCTATAGCATTTTTGCTCTATTCTCCGCGTCTCAAGAGCTTGAAGGTCATTCGCCAGATCATCGAGGCGTTGGCTGTTGTCACGAGTGTAAAATATGGCATCTGGGCTTCAGCTATTATTTTTTGGGGAGTTGCGCAGGGGGGACATATGATATGGCAGGATTGGATGCTGGTGGCATCTCACACGGCAATGGCGGTCGAAGCACTGCTGTTCGTGCGTTTTTTCACCTGCAAATGGACTGCTTTGTGCCTAGCCACACTCTGGACATTGTTAAATGATACGATGGATTATACATTTGGCATATATCCGTATCTTCCGAAGACGCTAACGGATGATGTACCGCAAGTGCGTGCTTTTACCTATATGCTGACCCTTGTCAGTATCATAGCGGCATGGCTTGCCATGTTTGCGCGCAATCGAATGGGAGTAGAAGTGGAGAAATAGAGATGAACATTGTTATAAACCAAAAAGAATATATATTTAAAAAAGGAATCCGTGATGATCATAAAATAAGAAAGAGCTTTAATCAATTAGCTAAACAAAGCTTTGGTTTTGATTTTGAAGCTTGGTATCAATTGGGCTTTTGGAATGATAAATATATCCCTTACGTACTTTTAGATGGGGAGGTTGTTGTGGCTAATGTATCTATAAGTCTGATGGATTTTTGTTTGTCGGGTGAAATGAGAAAGTGTATCCAAATCGGAACTGTCATGACGGATACCAACTATAGAAATCAAGGGTTGAGCCGGTTTTTATTAGAACGCGTATTAGAAGATTGGCAGGGCAACTGTGATGTTATGTATTTGTTCGCAAATGATAGTGTGAAGAATTTTTACCCTAAATTCGGGTTTGTTTTGGCACAAGAATATCAATTAAACCGGAAAGTAACCGCAAACAACCTAGACATTAAAGTTGAGAAATTGAACATGGAAGAGCAGTCGGATTTAAATTTACTGAAAAATAAAAGTGCTAGATTAAATCCGTATTCACTTTTTGCTGCGGAAAGTAGTGAATGGCTGGTTTTATTCTATGCCATCTCGTTTTTTAAAGATAAATTTATGTATATACCTCAATATGACACGATTGTGGTTGCAGATTTTGAGGGGGATACCATTTGTCCTAAAGCAAGTTCTAGTCTCGGTAACCTTGCCATACAGTAAGGTGAGGAGGGATGTCCCATGATTAGGGGTCAGGCGTTTCAAATTATGATACGTATTGTTTCGAGTGTTGTTTTATCTATGGTCCTGCTGCTGTCCGTCTGCGTCCCTCCAGGTGTGGCAGAAGCGCGTGATCAGTCAAAACCCGTAGGAAATACAAAAGAGATTGAGGAACTGGATCATGCAGCTGCGATACTGTACCGAGATGTGATGGACGGGAACATTGAAAAAGCGCGCGCGGATGTAGCCGAAGTGAGTCGATGGTTTGGCACTGGACAGGTGCAGGCAGCGTTATCTGTAGAGGCCATTCATGCTTTGTCCGGCAGCATCCTTGAGGTACAGCAAGCTACACAGTCCGTCCAAGCATCACCGGATGAATGGGTGAAGGCTGCGGCCAATTTACGACTTGCTACAGATGCGCTTGCACATCCGCGTCAGCCCTTATGGCAGCAGTATTATAAGATTTTAAAAGAAGATGTTAGTGGCTTGAACAGCCAGTTTGCTAAAGGCAACATGAAGGGTTTCAAAGCTGGAGCCGCAGTGCTGGAGGACCACTATGAGACGATCCGTACAGCAGCATTGATTCATGGCAGAACAAGTGAAGTTGTCCGGGCTGATTCATGGATTTCCTACGTCAAAGGATTGGGGGATCAGCAAAATGCAGATGCCTCAGCGATTAGAGGAGCGTTGGATCAGGGAAATCCGACGTTTAATGCCTTGTTTGGACGTGAAAAAGACGCCACTGCCCTGGCGCCATTTATCCCGCGTGAAAGTGAGCGCCGGGCAGAATTGGCAATCGGCATGATTGTTCTGCTGGCGCTGGCCTATGCAGGTTATCGTAAATATCGAGCTGGTTTCTCTGGATAACGATGCAAAATTCGAATATTCGTGTCGTTGGCTGCTGAGCCATCCATATAGGTTAGCCCATCGCCCGGGTTTCCGGGCTATTCCTCTTTGAACCCCTCCCCATGTACATCATGCACATCCTGTATGATAATAAACGCCTGTGGGTCAACCGATTTAACAATTTGGTGCAAACGTCGTATTTCCTGACGAGGCACGACACAATAGGCAACATGCTTGGCCTGCTTGGAAAATGCACCTACAGCCGGAATAATAGTAACTCCGCGATCCATGTCCCTAATAATAATATCCGCAATGTCCATCGTGTGGTCGCTGATAATCATAAAGGCTTTGGCAGAATAGGCCCCTTCTTGTATAAAATCAATAATTTTGGACGCGATGAACACGGCGACTAATGTATATAGAATTTTTTCTTTTGGTATGTAAAGTAGTGAAGCACCGATAATGACGATATCAATGACCAGCAGAATCCTTCCCATACTCCAGCCAAACTTCCGGTTTAGAATACGAGCGATTATATCCGAGCCGCCCGTGGTGCCGCCAAAGCGGAACACAATACCTAATCCGGCCCCAAGCGTAACCCCCGCATATAATGAAGAAAGTATAAAATCGTGTTCAGTTTGAAATGTTCCCATCCATCCGAAATGAATCATTTTTTCATACAACCACAGAAAAAAAGTGAGCGACCCGATACCTACTCCTGTATATAGAATTTGCTTGCCCCCAAGCATTTTCCACCCAATTAAAAATAAAGGAATGTTCAGCAGCAATGTGGAGAGAGAGGGTGAAATCGAAAAAGCATAATTGAGCAGCAGGGTGATCCCTGTAATACCACCTTCCATCAGTTTACTGGGTATTATAAAATAAAGCAGACCGAATGCATAGATGGCGGTCCCGAGCACAATGGGTAAAATCAGTTTAAGCTGTTCCATGGACTTGGATATCTTCATATGATCCCTCGCAGTAGCAGTTTAAGGAAGAACGACATCATGATGATTTTGCTAAATCGCAGTTCCTTATATGTAGTATACCTTTTTACGGTAGCTTTAAAAGACTGATGACTGTAAGTTGGGATCATAAGTACACAATTAAAAAAAATTTGTTTTAAAATGTGCTTTACGATAACATATGAATAAACCTGCACATGGGGGGATTGCGTGTTTCATGGAAAAATCATTAGATGAAATTCAACGTGAGGTAGACCAGTATATATCTCAATTTAAGGAAGGGTATTTTAGTCCTTTGGCGATGTTGGCCCGGATGTCTGAGGAAGTCGGGGAACTGGCGAGGGAAGTCAATCACTCCTTTGGCGAGAAACCGAAAAAAACGGATGAGGCGGACAATTCGATTGAGCTGGAGCTGGGAGACATTTTGTTCATCACAGTTTGCTTTGCGAACTCGCTAGGTATAAATTTGACCGAGGCTCATGATAAGGTCATGCAAAAATTTAACACGCGTGACGCGAATCGCTGGACCAAAAAGGACACCGATTAGGCGTTTTGTACATATGCTGTACCAAACCGGTTACCCGGAGGTGCAGTGTCATGAAGGCGGAGGAATACGTTCAGAAAGCTTATCAGTGCATTTTGCAGAACGATTTTGAGCAGGCCGTGGAATGGTTTGAAAAAGCAATTTCAGCCCAGCCTGATCATGCGGAGCATTATTTCCGGTGCTCGGTTACCTATGCTCGTAGTGGTCGTTTGGAGCAGGCTCTCGCATATGCAGAGCATGCGGTTCGTCTCGCTCCACAGCAGGATGAATATGTTCTCCATCTGCATGCGCAGGAAGCCAGGCAGCATACGGAGAAGGCCAGAAAAATGCTGGATGTCGACAGAGCTACGCCACAGGTGCGTCAGGATGCGATTTTGCTATTGGAACGAGCAATAGCCCTCGATCCGTTATGTGGGGATGCTTTTTTGCTGCTCGCATTGATTTATGATGAATTGAATGAGTATAAGCTAGCTGTGCAGGCTGCTCGCGAGGCGGCTGCACTGTTTCCTCACAATGTGCAGCTTGCCAACCTCATGAAGAAGTTATGCCAGCAGATGAATGAACAGATCTAACACAAATGGATGCATAAGGAGTTGTAGGGATATGTCAGAACCAATAAAAGTGGCTGTTGTAGGAGCAGCAGGGCGTATGGGCCGTGAAGTTGTCAAATTGGTTCTTCAGGATGAGGAACTACAGCTTGTGGCCGCAGTGAACAGAACACATGCCGGCAGTGATGCCGGCCTTCTCGTCGGATTACCGGAAGCGGGTATCGCTATTGTGGAGGACGTGGAGCAGGCTTTACTGGATAGTCGAGCGGATGTCATGGTCGATTTTACGGGGCCGCGTTTTGCGTACGCACATACAGCGCTTGCTATCAAGTATGGAGTACGTCCGGTTATCGGAACGACAGGGTTTACCCCCGAACAGATTAATGAACTGGACAAGCAGTGTCGTGAGCAGCAAATTGGTGGTCTGATCGCGCCGAACTTTTCGATTGGAGTCATTTTGATGATGCGGTTCGCGGCTCAGGCAGCGAAATACTTCCCACATCTGGAAATCATCGAATATCATGGTGACCAAAAATTGGACGCGCCATCGGGCACAGCCATTAAGACCGCAGAGTTGATCGCCGAACAGCGTGAAGAGCTACGACAGGGTAACCCGGAAGAGGAAGAAACGTTAGAAGGATCACGGGGGGGGTACTATCAAGGGTTCCGTGTTCACAGTGTCCGTCTTCCCGGTGTGTTCGCACAGCAAGAAGTAATCTTCGGAGGGTTTGGACAATCTCTGAAAATTCGTCAGGATTCTTATGAACGAGCGGGCTATATGCCGGGTGTTAAAATCGGTATTCAGAAGGTCATGGAGCAGCCAGGGCTTGTGTATGGATTTGAGCATTACATCGATTAAGAATACGCGAATGATTTGACGAACGAAATTATAGAATGAGGCAGGAGGAACTTTGAATGTTAAAGATTGCATTTATAGCGCATGACCGAAAAAAGGATGAAATGGTAAATTTCATAACGGCCTATGAGCATGTTTTTACAGATCACCAGTTATTTTCAACAGGTACAACAGGTCTGCGCATTATGGAGCAAACCAAGCTTCAAATTCACCGTTTCATGTCCGGGCCGCTTGGAGGAGATCAGCAAATCGGGGCTATGGTTGCACAAAATGACATGGACTTGATTATATTCTTGCGTGATCCGCTTATGGCCCAGCCACATGAGCCGGATATTAGCGCCCTGTTACGTCTGTGTGATGTACAAGGGATTCCTCTGGCAACCAACGTTGCAACTGCTGAAATACTGGTTAAGGCGCTAGACCGTGGCGATTTTGCTTGGCGTGAGCTGGTACATAAATATAAACCGGGGATTGACCAGCAAGGTGATATAAAATGACACTGGACATCTTGATTTTCGGAGCCCATGCCGACGATGCAGAAATAGGAATGGGAGGCACGATTGCCAAGCATACAGCCGCTGGTTTAAAGGTGGGCGTTTGCGATTTGACGCGGGCTGAAATGTCATCTAATGGTGATGTGGATACTCGTATGGCAGAGGCAGAACACGCTGCAAAAGTACTCGGACTTGCCGTGCGGACGAATCTAGGTCTGCCGGATCGTGGATTATATGTAACTCCAGAACATGTAGCTGCAGTTACAGCAGAAATACGGCGCCATGCACCGAAAGTCGTATTTGCTCCTTATTGGGAGGATCGGCATCCAGACCATGTCATGTGCAGTAAATTAGTGGAGGAAGCGGTATTTAACGCCAAGTTGCGACGTTTTATGCCAGAAAATCCTGCGGTACAGGTAGAGCAATTATATTTTTATTTTATTAATGATATTGGCAGAACGGATTTGATTGTGGATATCACCGAGCATTATGAAGCCAAAGAACGGTCTTTGTTGAGTTATGCTTCGCAATTTCAGGCAGCACCTGGAAAGGATACAGTATCCACACCCTTAAATCAGGGATATGTGGAACGCGTAAAAGCTCGCGACTCGTTGTTGGGTCAACGCAAACTGATTTCGTATGCAGAAGGCTTTGCGTCCAAAACGCCATATCTGGTTAAGCTATTCACATAAGAATTCTATACTTGAGCATTTTGCAGAATGTTAAAATAAATCGGCAGGAAAGTTATCACTGATGAGCGGAAGGAGGCAGCTTAGCTTGAATGACAAATTGAAAATTGGAATTACCTGTTATCCGTCGTTGGGTGGCTCCGGGGTAGTGGCTACTGAGTTGGGTAAGTTGCTGGCAGAAAAAGGGCATGAGGTCCATTTCATTGCCAATAGCATTCCGTTCAGATTAGGCGGGGCGTTTCAGAAAAATATTTTTTATCATGAGGTTGAAGTTAACGATTATTACGTGTTTAGATATCCACCCTATGATTTGTCACTGGCGACCAAAATGGCCCAAGTCGCACAAATGAAGAATTTGGACGTACTCCATGTTCATTATGCGGTACCCCATGCAGTATGCGCTTACTTGGCAAAGGAAATGGTGGGTGATCATCTGAAGGTGGTAACCACCTTGCACGGTACGGACATTACAGTGTTGGCACAGGATGAGTCGTTGAAGGACCTGATTCGGCTGGCTATTAACAAAAGTGACGCTGTGACAGCGGTTTCCAAGGATTTGATTCGGGAGACGATAGATGCGTTGGAAATTACACGACCTATTGATTTAACCTACAATTTTGTAGATAAACGGGTATATTATCCACGAGATGCCGCGGCGCTTAGAAGAGATTTTGCCCAACCGCATGAAAAAATAATGATGCATATTTCCAATTTCCGTCCTGTCAAAAGGGTGGGAGATGTGCTGGATATATTTGAAAAAGTGCAACGTAAAGTACCTGCGAAGCTGCTGTTGGTGGGAGAAGGACCGGATCTTCCAAAAATCCGTTGCAAAATCGAGAATCTAGGTCTGCAAGATAAGGTCTTCTTTTTAGGTAAGCAGGATCAGATCGCAGAAGTGATTTCTATGGCGGATGTGCTGCTGCTTCCCTCGGAAAAAGAAAGTTTTGGTCTGGTTGCACTGGAAGCAATGGCCTGTGGAGTGCCGACCATCGGTTCTCAGGCAGGGGGAGTACCTGAACTCGTTGTGCATGGAAGTACGGGGTATCTTGCTGAAATCGGTAATACTGAGGCAATGGCTGATTATGCAGTAGAGCTGTTGTCCGATGAAGCGATGGCGGAACGTTTCCGTGAAGCGTGTCTGACCCGCGCCCGTACCGTTTTTTGTGATGAGCTGATTACCCGTCAATATGAAGAGATATATTACCGTGTGCTGGGACGCGAGGTGCCGGATCTTAAACCGATCAGCGTTTAAGAGGGCGGACTCGCGTCCGTTTTTTATATTGAATACTTGCAAAGGGGGAAACCCTATGAATACAAATACTTGGCAATATGCTGACCAAGAGATGGCATTTCATGGAAGAGAGGTCATACATACACTAACCGCAGCAGGCCACGAAGCCTACTGGGTCGGTGGCTGTGTGCGGGATGAGCTATTAGGAAGAGCCATTCATGATATGGATTTGACTACTTCGGCTGAGCCTGAACAGGTCATAGCGCTATTCCCTCACGTCATTCCGACAGGAATTCAGCATGGGACGGTTACAGTCATGCAGGGTGGCCATGCGTTCGAGGTAACCACTTTTCGAACAGAAAGTGGTTATGCCGATCACCGCCGTCCAACGGAAGTTGCCTTCGTGAAGGATATCCGTGAGGATCTGATGCGACGGGATTTTACTATGAATGCGATTGCGATGGCAGAACACGGAGAGCATGTGGACCCATTTGGAGGAGAAGCCGATTTACGAGCCGCTCTCGTTCGTTGTGTAGGCCGAGCCGAGGAACGTTTTGAAGAGGACGGATTACGAATGCTGCGTTGCATCCGTTTTGCCTCTGTGTTTCGGTTCCGTGTTGCTTACAACACCTGGAAAGGCATGATTCGGCGCAAAGAGGGACTTCGTTACATAGCCATGGAACGTGTGCGGGTCGAGCTGGAAAAGATGCTAGCGGGCCCTGACCCTTTACGTGGGTTGGAGATGCTGAGCCGTAGCGGATTGCTCGGTTGTACGAAGGTTCCGGTTCCTTGGGAACAATGTGAAGCATGGGCGCTCAAGGGGATCGTTCAACTGCAAGAAGAACTGCGGTGGGGCCTGCTCTTAATGTCTTGTAGACTTACCTCAGAGGCAGCGGACGAGCTACTAAGAGCTTGGACCTTTTCCAACGCGGTACGACTTCGGCTGGTTCATCTGCTGGAATGGGAGACCGAATTAATCTACAGTGCTGGTGCCATAGCTGGCGATTCCGATCCCGGGGAGTCTGGCATTGTCAACGATGAGGCACTGCGTCGTAGCTGGATTCGTCTGCTAATTAGACTGGGAAAAGATACAGCTTCAGACTGGCTTGATCTTTACAAGACACTGCCTGCTTCATTCCGCGGATTACCGCCGTGGGTAGAAAAGCATGTGGCGAAAACAGCCGAACTGGCAAGCTCGTGGACAAAGCAGGCTGTAGTCGTTCATATCAAAGATTTAAATATTACAGGAAATGAACTGGTTCAGGCGATAAATCGACCAGGCGGACCTTGGCTGGGTCAGATGATGGAACAGCTTTTACAAGCTGTTGCCTGCGGAGATATTCCGAATGAAACAGAAACATTGCTTCAGGAAGCGAAACGGGTGATGAGTAGTGAATAATCATGAAAGATTGTTAGGCATACTGGAGGAAGGTACATCCGATTACGTATCAGGGGAGGAAATCAGCCGACGCCTCTCGGTTAGCCGAACAGCAGTATGGAAGCAGATCAACAAACTGCGTGAGTTGGGCTACAACATTGATGCCTCCTCGCGTCGGGGCTATCGGTTGATATCCCGACCGGATCGGCTGCAAGTCTCCAAATTGGCCGATATGTTAAATACTCAATCGTTTGGCCAGCGTATCGTTGTACTGGATTCGACGGTTTCCACTCAGCAAGATGCCATGCGCTTGGCAGAAGAGGGCGCGCCAGAGGGGACAGTAGTGCTTGCAGAGGAACAAACGGCAGGTCGGGGACGTTTGGGACGGAAGTGGTATTCCCCTCGTGGCAAAGGAGTCTGGATGAGCATTGTGTTGCGTCCTACCCAGCCCTTGGCTTTTACCCCCCAGCTAACGCTACTTACAGGTGTAGCAGTGTGCAGGGCCATTCGTCGGCTGACGGGTGTGGAGGCTGGTATCAAATGGCCAAACGATCTGCTGATTCATGGTCGCAAAGTATCCGGTATTCTGCTGGAATCTGCAACAGAGGATCAACGGGTTCGATACTGTATTGCAGGGATTGGCATTGATGTGAATTTAAATAAAGAAGATTACCCGGAAGAGTTATCGCAGGTGGGAACGTCCTTGAAAATAGAAGCAGGGCGTGAAATTGACCGTACTGTGCTGATCGCCTCAGTGCTGGAAGAGATGGAACAGCTAAGTAAGTTGTATGCCGAGCAGGGGTTTCAGCCTATAGCCATGCTGTGGGAGGCTTTGTCCGTGACTATGAACCGTAGCATACGGGCACATACCGGACAAGGGGTAACTGTAGAAGGCACAGCTGTTGGCTTGGACCCTTCCGGGGCACTCGTAGTAGAAACGGATCAGGGAGAGCGAATTCAGGTCATTTCAGGGGATATACAATTGTAGAAGCAACCCTAGCTATGAAAACGACCAAAATCGTTCTATTCCCTGTGCAAAACTTCACGTGAAAAAGCTGATGTTTTTTGTTATACTGTGCAGGAGGCGGCATCGGACGGTCCGAGCTGCACTCCAGGGGCACATGCTCTACTTTAGCAAGTTTGTAAGACCATCATAACTTCATTTGAAGGTTACGTTGGATTCTGCTCTGAGCCGAACAGGACCGAGACAGAAGGGACGATCTCAAAATGAGTGTCTTTTTTGGCTGTTCGGACCTTTTGTTGACGCAGATGTACAGGCGTTCATAAAAGGTTATTTTTTGTGCCAAAAAAAGATGGAAGGGAGCCATTTACAATGGCAGGAAAACAAGCACTGAATATTGTGAAAATGAAAAAAATGAAGCAAGAGGGCATTCCGCTCAGTATGCTGACCGCCTATGATTATCCATCGGCTAAAATAGCCGAGGAGGCAGGAATTGACATGATTCTCGTGGGTGACTCGCTGGGTAACGTAGTTCTTGGTTACGATTCAACCATCCCTGTAACCTTGGATGATATCGTGTACCATTCCCGGGCAGTCGCAAGAGGCGCGGAACATACATTTATCGTAGCGGACATGCCTTTTATGACATATCACAGCAGCGTTTCAGAAAGTCTTCAGGGCATCCGCCGTCTGATGCAGGAAGGACATGTGCATGCTGTTAAATTGGAGGGCGGAGCTGAAATTGCTGATGTTGTAAAAGCAACTGTTCAGGCAGGTGTGCCTGTATTGGGACATATCGGGCTTACTCCGCAATCGGTTAATCAAATTGGCGGCTATCGCATTCAAGGCAAGGACGAAGCGGACGCACGCCGGTTAATGGCGGACGCCAAGGCGCTGGAGCAGGCGGGTGCTTTTGGCGTTGTACTGGAACTGGTAACTGAGGAAGTGGCAGCAGCGATTTCTAAAGAGCTTTCCATTCCAACCATTGGAATTGGTGCTGGACGTGGATGTGACGGTCAGGTACTCGTTTATCACGATCTGATTCAGTACGCATCGCCTTATTTCAGCAAACGCTTTGTTAAAACCTATGCCGATGTAGGCGGCTTGATCCGCAGCAGCATTGAGCAGTATGTGAGTGATGTAAAAGGGCGGGCATTTCCGGCCGCGGAGCATGTGTTCAGCGCGGATGACCGAGTTGTGGAATCCCTGTATGGTAAGGCAAAAGGACAGACACAGGAACAAGCTAAGGAAAAGGTGGAATCACGATCATGATCATCGTAAGAGAAGTGGCTCAGCTGCGCAAGATTATTGCTGAACGTCGGCAGCTTGGGACAAGCGGAACAAAAAAGGTACACGGTTCTACCTCTTTACAGCAACATAAAGTCGGCTTTGTACCAACAATGGGATACCTGCATGAAGGGCATGCGAGCTTGATGCACAAGGCGCGCGAAATGGCGGATACGGTGGTGCTTAGCATTTTCGTAAATCCGATTCAATTTGGACCGAATGAAGATCTAGACAGTTATCCTCGCGATGAAGCTCGTGATTTGGAGGTAGCGCGGCGCGAAGACGTGGATATTGTTTTTTTGCCAACTGTAGCAGAAATGTATCCACAACCAACCCGAACCAAAATTCGTGTATCCGCTTTGACAGATCGTTTGTGCGGTGCTTCCCGTCCCGGCCATTTTGATGGTGTGACCACGGTGGTAGCCAAGCTTTTTAACATGATAGGTCCTGATTTGGCTTTCTTTGGAATGAAGGACGCGCAGCAGGTTGCTGTGCTCCAGCAGATGGTGACTGATCTCAATATGAACGTGACTATCGTACCTTGTCCCATCGTCAGAGAGGCGGATGGTTTGGCCCTCAGCTCCCGTAATGTGTATTTAAGTGCAGAACAGCGCGAGCAGGCGTTGGTGCTGTCTCAGTCACTGCGTAAGGTGCAAGAAGTGAGCGAAGATATAGTAACAAACACAATTACGATTCGTCAGCTACATCAAATGGTGGAGTCCACCATTACTTCCTCTCCTTTAGCAGACATTGATTACATTGAAATATTAACTTTTCCCGGTCTGGAGCCCCTTCTTCCCGAGCAGCGGCTATGTGATGTTCAGGAAGACGTCATCGTAGCGCTGGCTGTGAAATTTGGCAATACCAGACTGATTGACAATATAAGAATACAGAAGGCGGAGGTGCTTTCCCATGTTTAGAACCATGATGAAATCCAAAATTCACCGCGCTACGGTTACGGAAGCTAACCTGAACTATGTGGGGAGTATCACTATAGATGAAGATCTCATGGAGACATCGGATTTGTTGGAGAATGAAAAGGTTCAAATTGTAAACAATAACAATGGAGCTCGACTGGAAACCTATGTTATCCCCGGACCGCGTGGGAGCGGCGTAATCTGTCTCAATGGTGCGGCAGCCCGTTTGGTGCAGCCTGGTGATACAGTCATTATTATTTCCTATGCTTCCATGTCGAATGAAGAGGCCAAAACATACAAACCAACAGTGGTATTTGTTGATGAACATAATAAACCAGCCCAAACGATGAACAAAGAAGTACACGCGACGATCATGTAATGAATGGGAGTGCGGATGAAACCCGTCTTTTAAGCGAAAAATGTGAGTGTATTAATCCATCTTTCATAAGGGCGGGATGCACATGTTCCAGCATGTATTCGCAGAAATGAACAGCATGTTAGATGATATCGTGAAGCATTACCCATCAGCCCAGGGCTCCCGCAGGCAGGAGCTGCTACAGCACTGGAGTCTGCTGCGGAGAATGAGTGACGGAATTATGGATGAGTGGCTGGCCTTTGAGGAAAAAATGGTTTGCCTGCGTGCGGCTGGGTTTTCCGCGGAGACCGATATGTCTGACACGGAGCTGCCTGAAAAAGAGCTGCCAGCTTTTAATCGGGGGCAAGGGTATTATCGATTACTCATGTACCCTGAGGCGATCCAACAATTTGAGCAGGTACTACAGCATTTTCCGAACAGCTGGCAGAGTCGCATGTATATGGGAATGGCCTATTTTCAACTAGATGATCCAGCAGAGGCTGTATGCCATTTTCAGAAGGTGCTGGACCTGACTGAGCAGGCAGGACTGAAGGCGGTCATCTATAATGCGCTAGGCTGTCTGTTGGCAAAGCAGGCTGACGTAGAGGAGGCGCAAAAATGTTTTGCTCTCGCACATCAGTTCGATCCTGCGTTACCCGAGCCGCTGCACAATATGGAAGCCTGTCTGTCCGGTACCGAAAAGCTTCGATACGACAGCTCCATGATGACCTGGATGTAGTTGTCAGACACCGAGCAAGACGATGCATGCCCACCTCTCAGGCGGCGTGTGCATCGTCTTTTTTGGCTGTCTTAATTTCCAAACAGGCGATCTTCTGCTATGCTAATATACAGAGTTATTATTTTTGTAAGTGTCATAAGAAAGGATTAGCCCGAATGAAATTTGCGGTATTGGATTTTGAAACGACAGGCACCCAGTCCGCGGATGACATCATTCAAGTCGGACTTGCAATTATAGATCATGATAACAGCATTTCCCGTGTTTACGGCTCTTATGTAAACCCTGGCAGATCTATTCCCCCTTTTATCACCGGATTGACCGGAATTACAGACGATGACGTCAAGGATGCTCCTGCACTTGAAGAAATGATGATGGAGCTCGTGCCTATGCTGGACGATGTTGTACTGGTCGGTCATAATGTGGCGTTTGATTTTAATTTTTTGCAAAACGCTCTGGATCGGTGCGGTTATTTGCCGTTTAGCGGAAGAATCTTGGATACAATGGATTTTCTGAAAATTATGTTTCCATCGCTATCTTCGTATCAGTTGGGTTTTGTGTCTTCTGAGTTTGGGCTGGCGCATGATCGCCCTCACCAAGCAGACAGCGACGCGTTGGCTACGGCTGAGGTGTTTTTAAAGTGTCTGGGTGAGCTTCAAGCATTACCTTTGATAACGATACAGCGGCTTAGCGATTTGTTTGCAGAGGAAGACAGTGACCTTGGATGGTTTCTTGATGGGGTGCGTGAAGAGAAAGAGCTTGATCCTATTCAGGATCTGGAGGGACATCAGTTTTTTCGTCAGCTTGCGCTAAAAGTGGAAGATTGGACGGAGCTAGCTGCTCCGCGTAGAGAAGATGACCCGAATCCACTGTCAGGTGTTTCCTTTGAGGAGTACATGGATGATGTGCGGGACAATTTGCGTTCATCCTTGAGCCAATATGAGGAGCGCGAGGCGCAGATACAGATGATTGAGGGTGTAAATCAGGCACTGAGTGAAGACAAGCACCTACTGATCGAAGCAGGTACAGGAACAGGGAAGTCCCTCGGCTATTTGCTCCCATCGCTGTATCACAGTGTGAAAAAAGGACAGAGAGTTATGGTAAGTACACATACGATCAACCTGCAGGAGCAATTACGCGAGCGCGACATTCCGATGCTGACCAAGGTGATTCCGTTTCCGTTCCGGGCTGCTATTTTCAAGGGTCGGGGACATTATTTGTGTCTGCGTAAGTTTGAACATAAAATAAACAGAAGAGACTTCGCGACACCGAAGGAAGATTTAATTACAGCTGCTCAGATGATCGTCTGGTTGACACTAACAGAAACCGGTGATGATGAAGAACTGAATCTGAGCAACCGTGGTGGAGATTTCTGGGAAACGGTGGCGAGTGATTCAGAGTCCTGTCTTGGTCGTTCTTGCCCATGGTTCCGCAAATGCTATTATCATCGTGCACGCCATGAAGCAGGGATAGCGGATGTTGTTATTACGAATCACTCTAAGTTGTTTACAGACGTCAAAGCTAGTCACCAGTTGTTGCCGAGCTATGAACATCTGGTGATTGATGAAGCCCATCACCTGGAGGAAGTAGCTGGTAAGCACCTAGGTATGCATATGAAATATTTCACACTCGTGCATACACTGACGCGACTGTTCAAAGACAGCAAGAATGGACAACTGCCTTCACTTCGTCAACAGTTGGCGAAATCGGGGCACGAGAAGTCGACGGATTGGGCCTCAACCATCGATCAGATGTATCCGCTCGTGTTAGAGGTTAAGGAAACTTGGGACCTGCTAAGCGACAAGCTGTTTGGCATGTTGCCAGAACGAAGCGATGCGACACCGGGTGAAACAGGACAGTTTTCTTCCCGTCTCAAACCTTCAGCCAAGCCTGCAAAGTGGGATCAGGCGGGGGCTTTGGAAAATCAGCTATATGTAACGATGAGTGAAATTTTGCGCAAGGGCGACAAGCTGATGCTGGACGTCAAGGAAGAACATGACGATTATGCGGCGGATAGCCTTATTACAGATATCACGGGTCTGCTCAAGGATCTGGCGGGGATTCGAGAAAATTTGCGCTTTTTTATGCGACTCGATGATGAAACAACCGTATACTGGCTCGAAGCGAGTGGGCAATTCCGCAGTAAATCATTACAATTTTATGCGGTGCCCGTCGATGTGAGCCGCCAGTTGAAAGAAATGTTTTTTGACAAAAAAAGAAGCATTATTCTGACGTCTGCTACCTTATCGGTAGATAAGTCGTTTCAGTACATGATCGATCAGCTCGGCTTGCAGGAAGCCGCAGATCAAGAGCGGCTGATGACTTCGCAGCTCCCGTCACCCTTTAATTACAGGGATCAGGTGTTGCTGGTCATTCCACGGGATTTCCCAAGCGTGAAGGGCAGTGTAGGAGATGCACACTTTGTAGATATGCTCGTTAGCTCTCTAGGAGCGACTGCTCAGGCGACGCGGGGGAGAATGCTCGTTCTGTTTACTTCCTATCGGATGCTCCGGCAAGTGTATGAGCCGCTTAAAGAGGCCTTAGCATCCAGCGAAATTACTGTGCTGGGACAAGGTGTGGACAGTGGGAGTCGCAGCAAGTTAACCCGCCGTTTTCAGGAAGCCAAAGCTTCTGTATTGCTGGGAACCAGCAGCTTCTGGGAAGGCGTCGATATTCCGGGGAAGGCTCTGACTTGTCTGGCCATTGTTCGCTTGCCATTTCAACCGCCGAATCACCCGTTGCTGGAGGCAAAAAGCGAGCTGCTCCAGCAGCAGAAGAAGAATCCATTTATGAAGCTGTCTGTACCACAAGCGGTCATTCGCTTCAAACAGGGATTTGGTCGGTTGGTTCGTACAGCGAGCGACCACGGGGTCGTTATCGTTTACGATACGCGTGTGATCGAATCCTATTACGGAAAGCACTTTTTGTACTCGTTACCGGGACCAAAAATGGAGCATATGCCATCGGAGCAAATGGTGCCCCGCATCGCCGAATGGCTCCAATCCGCCCCGGAGACCGAGGCATAACGGACGGACACTAAGTATGTTCGTTACAATTAGGGGGAGCAAGTATGAAATCAGATAAAATTTCAGAGGCTGTCGTACGGAGGTTACCCGTATATTTACGTTATCTGAATGCACTTCACAAACGGGAGGTGGCTACGGTCTCTTCTCAAGAGTTGGGACAGAGGCTAGATTTGAACCCGGCCCAAATCCGTAAAGATCTCGCCTATTTTGGAGATTTTGGTCGGAAGGGTATCGGTTATGATGTTTCTTATCTAATTGAGAAAATACGCCATATCCTGAAAATCGATCAGCAAATTAATGTAGTATTGGTCGGAGCAGGTAATCTGGGGCAAGCCCTTTCGAATTATAACGCTTATTTAAAAGACAATATGAAGATTGTAGCGGTATTTGATGCGTTTCCGGATAAGGTAGGGACCAAGATCAATACATTGGTCGTGCAACCGATGGATGAACTGGAAGCGACTGTGAGAGAAAAAAACATTCGAATCGGGATTATTACCGTACCTGATTTTGAAGCACAGCACGTGGCTGACAGGCTTATTGAGAGCGGAATTGGAGCGATCCTGAACTTTGCACCGACTACTCTCAAGGCACCGGCCAACATTCGGATTCATGCCACAGACTTTACAACTGATTTGCTTAGCCTCGCTTATTATTTGGAGGACGGAAAGGAAGAAACACAATATGACAGTGAATAAATGGATGATTAAAAACGGCTCTTTTGCCGTAAATGGACCAGAAGCTGGGGTAATCCATGGTTTTATGATTGTGGAAGATAGCCGCATTACTTACATTGGCGAGACTTTGCCTTCGGGTGAGGAAGAGACGGAAGCGATCGATGGTAAGGGGCTTTTATTTTTACCTGGTCTGATTAATACTCATGGTCATGCGGCGATGTCTCTGCTGCGTGGGCATGGAGATGACTTGGCACTTCAAGTATGGCTTCAGGAAAAAATGTGGCCTATGGAAGCCAAGTTTACATCTACGGACGTGTACTGGGGTACGTCGTTGTCTGTGCTGGAAATGCTGAAAGGTGGAACAACGACCTTCCTGGACATGTACGATCATATGGATGAGGTGGCTCGTGTGGCTGAAGAGTCAGGTATTCGTGCAAGTCTGATGCGTGGAGCAATTGGACTATGTTCGGAGGAAGAACAGCGAATCAAGCTGGCTGAGGCCGTAACTTTTGCGCGTAACTGGCATGGTAAAGCAGACGGGCGTATTACAACGATGATGTCACCGCATGCGCCATACACCTGTCCACCTGCGTTTATTGAAAAATTCGTACAAGCTGCGCATGATCTGGATTTGCCGCTGCATACGCACATGTCTGAGACGATCGCCGAAGTGGAGCAAAACGTACGTGACTACGGTTTGCGTCCAGTTGCACACTTGGATAAGTTTGGCTTTTTCTCCCGTCCTTCGCTTGTTGCCCATGGCGTTCATTTGAATGACGAAGAAATAGCTTTACTGGCTGAACGTGGTGTAGCGGTTTCGCACAACCCAGGTAGCAACTTGAAGCTGGCAAGTGGTGTGGCAAGAGTGCCTGAATTGCTGCGTGCAGGGGTTACCGTTTCTCTCGGAACGGATGGTCCTGCCAGTAATAATAACCTGGATATGTTCGAGGAAATGCGTCTGGCAGCACTTATTCACAAGGGTGTATCTGGTGACCCTACGGCAGTTCCTGCGAGTGAAGCGCTGCGTCTGGCAACAGAATACGGTGCAAAGTCAATTGGTTTAAAAGAAGTAGGAGCGTTGGCAGCAGGCAACAAGGCTGACTTTATCGCGCTGGATCTGAATCAGGCACATTTCTTGCCGCGTACAGATCTTATTTCCCATGCGGTATACTCAGCAAGCGCCAAAGACGTGGTTCACGTATGGGTAGACGGTCGTCAGGTTGTGAAAAACGGCGAATGCCTGACTATGGACGAGGAACGCATCAAACATGAGGCACAAGCCGCCTTTGAAGGGCTGCTGTCGCGCTAATTCAGGTGTCACATCCCCTTAGAGAGGAAGCACGGGTTTGAAAAATAAGAAAAAGTGGATAGCGGTCGCCATTTTGGCCGTAATACTGATCCTGGTCAGCATTTTCTGGTATTATTCCTATGTTACTCAAGACCAGGTGGCTGAGAAAAATGCCGCTATCATTAAGGCCAAGCAATCAGGTGGTCTGGTTAGCACGACTCAAACATGGAAGTCTGTGTGGGATCAGGTATATTGGGTGGTTCAAGGGAAAAATGCACAGAATGAAAATATAATGGTGTGGGTTCCTTTTCAAAAAGTGGAAGGACAACCTAACGTACCTGCCGCAGATAATAGCGGTGTTCACACCGAACTGCTGAAGAATGGAGTCGATGAGCAAAAAATGACGGCAATAATTCAGCAGCAGCTTCCAGGTGTAAAAATTGTAAGGCTTCAGCCGAGTGTGTTCAATGGCGAATATGTGTGGCAGTTGTTTTACGATGATGGAAGTCATCATTACTACAGCTTTTATCGTTTCTCAGATGGGGTAGCGACGGGTGTAAAATATACTTTGCCCAATAACTAGCTGGTTGAGGATTAGCAGATGTGGAATGAATGACTAGTAAATAATTGAAAGCTTAAGAAAAAGACGTAAATGCGATGAAATTCGTATTTACGTCTTTTAGTCTTGCTATGCCGTATAATGGGCTGAAAACCAGTGAAGCATCTTTACCTATCCATCTTCTCTCCTAGGGCAAATTCATCTTTATGGCGGACAGTACGGAGTGGAGGATTTGAATCTGGAGAAGCGGAGCGTTCGCCTTGCCGCCGGATTTTCTCCGTAAGAATATAATCGAGAAAAATCGGGTGGCAACAGCGATCGTAAGATCAAATCCTACGCTCAGCGTCTCGCCTCCACCTTAACCAAAGATTTTGCCTCATCACAACTCCTCCACACATTGCCTTCGATATTAGATATACGTTATGATATACTATATTTTATAAGTGATAGACAAAAATGATAGAAAAAAGAATTGCTGATCGCTGTAAGATCATGCAATTTGGTTGTTTGTTGACATTCGTCCCGTTTCTTCTGTGTTTTACATTTTGAGAGGAGGATGTTGTTTGAAATTGCGTGCAGTTCCTATCGTTGTGGCGGCAGTTTTGGCAGCTTTGCTGCTATTTGGGGGATGGTTCATTTACCGTCAGGTTACAATGCAAAGTCCTCTGGAAAAACTGGTTTCTCAATATCCAGGCGTGACAAGCGCTCAAATAGATATTAAACAGGATCAGGTTGTATTGAAACTAGATCTCAAACCACAGGCGGATGTGGCCGGATTAGTCGATGTGGTTAAGCAAAAAGGACAAACCATCATTGGCAGCCGTACCATTAAGCTGGATATTGAAGATCGTTCCAATTCAGCACTGAATCAATGGTGGTCTGAGGCTATGTTTCCTGTAGCCGAAGCGATGGAAAATAAAAAGTATACTCAAATTTCATCTACAGTTGAGCAGATGAAAAAGAAAAAGACGGGTATCAAAGCTGATACCGACATGGATTCGAACAATGTCTATATCCGACTCAGCGAAGGTAAAGCGACCAAGTTTATCGTTTTGCCACGTCAATCTCAGCAAATGGGGGTATGGCCTAATGCCTAGATGGATCAAGGAAACATTAATCGGCATAGTGCCGGTGACTATTATATTTCTCGTTTTTATTGGGGTGAATATTATCCCTCTTCTAGTTGCTGGCGTGATGCTCAGCGGCTTGTTAATGCTCATGCATGCGCGTGGCGGCTTGGCCGTAGGTGCTGGGCAAGAACGTAAACGCAAAAAAAATGGTCCGGACAAGCTGACTTTTGAGGAAATCGGTGGGCAGGAAAGCGCTAAACAGGAGTTGCGTGAGGCCCTGGACTTTTTGAATCGACATGATGAAATTTCCAAGTTTGGTATCCGTCCATTAAAAGGTGTTCTGCTCACAGGTCCTCCGGGAACAGGGAAAACACTGATGGCGAAAGCAGCCGCACACTATACTAATTCTGTATTTGTTGCAGCCTCAGGTAGTGAATTTGTTGAAATGTACGTTGGTGTTGGCGCGGGTCGTGTCCGTGAGTTGTTTAGGGAGGCACGTACTCGTGCAGCCAAGGAAAAGAAGGAAAATGCGATTATTTTTATTGACGAGATCGACGTAATTGGTGGTAAACGTGAGGGTGGACAGCAACGAGAATATGATCAGACTTTGAATCAGTTGCTGACAGAAATGGATGGCATTTATTCGGCAGATACACCGCGGATTTTGATCATTGCAGCAACAAACCGTAAAGAAATGTTGGACAGCGCCTTAACGCGTCCAGGACGTTTTGACCGTCATATTCAAGTGGATTTGCCTGACAAGAAGGGCCGTCTTCATATTCTTAAAATTCATGCCAAAAACAAACCGATTCAGGAAGATGCGAATCTGGACAAAATTGCTGAGGAATCTTACGGGTTTTCCGGCGCACAGCTGGAGAGCGTGATGAATGAAGCGGCAATCTATGCGATGAGACAGGATCAGAAAATGATTGCGCAGAAGCATCTGTCGATGGCAATTGACAAAGTAATGATGGGTGAAAAGACAGATCGAGAATCGACGTTGGAAGAGAAAAAACGTGTAGCGATTCATGAACTGGGACATGCTATTATGGCCGAAATTGTTCGTCCCGGTAGCGTAAGCCAGGTAGCACTTAGCCCACGTGGGAAAGCGCTTGGCTATGTGCGCCACAATCCACAGCAAGAGCATTATTTATACACCAAGCAGTTCCTGGAGGAGCAGATCATGATCTCACTCGCAGGGGCTACGGCGGAAGAAATGTACTATGGCGGTCGCAGTACCGGCTCAAGTAATGATTTTGAGCAGGCGCTGAATATCGTCCATACGATGATGACTTCCGGTTTGACTTCACTTGGCATTATTAACATGGAAATGGTAACCAAAGAAGAACTTATGCGGGAAAATGGCGAGATTATGGCTGACCTGCACACCCGAACTTTGGAGTTGCTGGAAAAGCATCGTCCTGTGTTCGACAACTCACTTGACATCCTGATGAAGGAAGAAACTCTGTCTGGAGACCAATTTAGATGTCAATTTAGTGAAAATGCTTTATTACCAGCATAATTTTTTATGCTGGTTATTTTTTTTTACTTTTAGTCCGTGCTAAGATATTATTATCTATTGGGACATAAACATGTATTTTTCGACAAAGAAGGATACAATATATGAGAGTGACCAGGAAAGGGTGGAGTAAAGAATCATGCAATTTAAAAAAATCGGCGTCATCGGCGGCGGCACCATGGGACAGGGGATTTCTGAAATGCTCGCGTCCAAAGGAATCGATGTGCTGCTGGTAGAGCAGACACCAGAGAAACTAGACTACGCCTACAATATGATTGAAACGAGTCTGGACAAACAACTGGAAAAGTGGGCAATTACTCAAGCTGAGAAAAAATTGATCTTATCCCGTATTCAAAAAGTAATCCATTTGGCGGAGCTCGGCAGCTGCGATATGGTCATTGAGACTATTACAGAGAATCTGGACGAGAAGAAAGCAGTGTTCCAAGAGCTAGATTATGTGTGTCCAAGCAATATTATTCTTGCAAGTAATACATCCACGCTGAGCCTGACCGAGCTTGCTAGCTCGACCAAGTATCCTGAGCGTGTTATTGGTATGCACTTTATTTATCCAGTATCCCGTATTGATCTTGTAGAAATTATTCGTGGTTTGAAAACTTCGGACGATACATTTGAACACACTAAAATGTTCGTGGAAGAAATAGTGGAGAAAAAAGGAGTCATGATTTATGAATCTCCTGGATTCGTAACAAGCCGGATTATCTGTCTGCTGATTAACGAAGCGGCCCATGTACTTCAAGAGGGCGTGGCTTCCGCTGAAGATATCGATGACGCTATGCGAATCGGCTATAGTTTCCAAAGCGGTCCTTTGGAAATGGCTGACCGCTTTGGTCTAGATTCCGTTTTGGCTGCTCTGGAGCGTATGTTCCGTGAATTCGGCGAATTGAAATATCGTCCGTCCATCGTTCTGAAGAAAATGGTGCGTGCAGGTAATCTGGGCGTGAAATCGGGCGAAGGCTTCTTTAAGTACGACAAGGATGGTGACCGGATATGAAAATTCTCGTAATCAATGCAGGGAGTTCTTCCCTGAAATACCAATTGTATGATATGACGGACGAGTCCGTTCTGGCAAAAGGATTGGTAGAGCGCATCGGTATGGATTCCTCCATTCTTACGCATAAGCCAACCAATAAAGAAGAATACACCGAAGTTAGCGAAATTTTGGAACATACTACAGCCATCCGTAAAGTGCTAAACGCACTCACAGATGCTGAACATGGTGTAATCTCCAGTACTAGTGAAATTCAGGCTGTGGGCCACCGTGTGGTTCATGGAGGCGAAATCTTCAAACAGTCTGCAGTTGTAACGCCTGAAGCGAAGAGTGAAATCCGCCGCTTGTTTGACCTGGCACCACTGCATAACCCTGCTTCCATGATGGGGATTAAAGCGGCTGAATTGAATATGCCAGATGTACCGCAGGTTGTGGTATTTGATACCTCGTTCCATCAAACCATGCCTGAAAAAGCTTATATGTACGCCATTCCAAGAGTGTTGTACAATAAGTATAAGGTTCGTCGTTACGGTGCCCATGGCACTTCCCATGATTTTGTAAGTAAGGAAGCAGCCAAATTCCTTGGTCGTCCTTTGGAAGACCTGAAGATTATCACTTGTCATATCGGTAATGGTGGTAGTGTAACAGCAGTTCAAGGCGGTTTGTCTGTTGATACTTCCATGGGTATGACTCCACTGGAAGGTCTTATGATGGGTACTCGTAGTGGTGATTTGGACCCAGCAATCGTACCTTATGTCATGAACAAAGAAGAATTGACTGTCAATGAAGTCAATTCCATGCTGAACAAGCATAGTGGACTTTTAGCTATTTCCGGTATCAGCAGTGACATGCGTGAAATCACAGAAGGTATGGAAAAAGGCGAAGCTAATTCTACATTGGCATTCGAAATGTATGAATACCGTCTGCGCAAATACATTGGATCGTATGCTGCCGCAATGAACGGGGTAGACGTAATTGCATTTACAGCAGGTGTAGGCGAGAACTCCATCGTTCTGCGTAAGAGAGTGTTGGAGCAATTGACATTCCTCGGTATCGAGCTGGATGAATCGTTGAATGCTATTCGTTCTGGCGAGCCTCGCCGGATTACAACTGCAAATTCAAAGGTAGAAGTACTGATCATTCCAACGAACGAAGAACTGGTTATTGCCCGTGACACGTTCCGTCTGGTTCAGTAGTTCGGTTCGAAAGTATAAACTTTATGCATGCGGACTTACGTTTGAGTTCCGCATGCACCAAACAGCGAGAGCAAACAGCCTGACCCAGGGGGAAGGGCTGTTTGATTTTCGGTTAAGAGGAGAGAGACGGTCATGACGAATAAAAGTACGATTGCCCAAGTGGGCCGCCATGTAGGGGAAACGGTTACAATCGGTGCTTGGGTAAACAATAAACGATCTAGTGGTAAAATTCAGTTCCTGCAACTGCGCGATGGTAGCGGGTATATTCAAGGGGTTATCGTGAAAAGCGAAGTGTCCGAGGATATTTGGAATGACGCCAAATCCTTGACTCAAGAGAGCTCCCTTTACGTTACTGGAGTGGTGCGTGAAGAACCGCGTAGCCAATCGGGCTTTGAATTAACGGTTACAGGCATTGAAATTATTCATTTGACCGAAAACTACCCGATTACACCCAAAGAGCATGGTGTAGATTTCCTGATGGATCATCGTCACTTGTGGCTGCGTTCCGCCAAGCAACGTGCTGTTCTGATCGTACGGGCTGAAATTATCCGTGCGGTACAGGAATTCTTTAACGGCAACGGCTTTACGAAGGTGGACCCACCCATTTTGACTCCTTCCTCTGCAGAAGGCACAACAGAATTGTTCCACATTAAATATTTTGATGAAGATGCGTATTTGACACAAAGCGGGCAGTTGTATATGGAAGCCGCGGCAATGGCGCTGGGCAAAGTATATTCCTTTGGTCCAACTTTCCGTGCGGAAAAGTCTAAAACACGTCGTCACCTGATTGAGTTCTGGATGATCGAGCCTGAGATGGCTTTTGTGGATCATGAAGAATCCTTGCGCGTTCAGGAGCAGTTTGTAAGTCATATCGTGCAATCTGTTCTGAAAAATTGTGCGAAGGAGCTTGAAACAATCGGACGCGATGTTTCGAAGCTGGAGCAAATTCAAGGCGAATTCCCACGTATTACGTATGATGAGGCGATTGCCTTCCTTCAAGGTGAAGGTTTCGATATCCCATGGGGAGAAGACTTTGGTGCTCCTCATGAAACGGCGATTGCTGAAAGATATAACAAGCCTGTGTTCATTACACATTGGCCGACTCACATTAAGGCATTCTATATGAAACCCGACCCGACCCGTCCAGAGGTTGTTTTGTGTGCCGATATGATCGCTCCTGAAGGCTACGGCGAAATTATCGGGGGTTCCCAACGGATTGATGATCCAGCATTGATGGAAGAACGTTTTAACGAGCATAACTTGGCTCGTGAAGCCTACCAATGGTATATGGATCTGCGCACCTATGGTACCGTTCCGCATTCCGGCTTTGGACTGGGCCTGGAGCGTACAGTAGCATGGATTTGTGGACTCGATCATGTACGTGAAACGATTCCGTTCCCACGTATGCTGTATCGTTTGTATCCGTAACCGATGACCGGATCATTCGACAAGACATCAGCGGCAGAATGGGCGGAGGGAGTAGCCTTTGCTATGGAAGCCGGAATGGTCCAGATTCCCTACGCCCTGCTCAAGCATTATCGGACACTTCGGCTGACGGATGGTGAAATGCTGCTACTGATGCAGTTGCTTGCCTTTAAACAAGCGGAACGTAATGAATTTCCGACATGGGAACAATTGCAGTCACGTATCGGATGCACTGCGAACGAAATCGCACTCTATTTCAGTAAGCTCATGAAAGAAGGATTTTTGAGAATCGATTCCGTAGAAGACCGCAGCTCATCCGTACAATTCGAACGTTACAATTTGACGGGGCTGTACCGTAAGTTGGCAGAATGTATGATCGCTGAGCGTAATGAGCAGCACGATGAAGATGACATTTTGTTTGCCGGAAAGCCGGATTTACTGAATGGAATATCAGAATCCCCGCTTACAGAAGAACGGAATTTGTTCACGATTTTTGAGAAAGAATTCGGGCGCCCATTGTCACCGATGGAATACGAGACGATCACCAGCTGGGTGGATCAGGATCGGTATCCCGAGGAGCTGATTTTGCTGGCTTTGAAGGAAGCGGTATTTGCAGGGAAAGTACATTTCCGGTATATAGACCGTATTTTGCTGGAGTGGAGCCGAAACCGTGTTCGTAATGCACAGGATGCCAAAGAATACGCCCAGCGATTCCGTGGTGGCGGACGCAATTGATATATCGGTCTAAATAGGCTTTAATGATAGAGGACACACCATTCCGTCAGGAGGGTGTGTCCTTTTTTAAATATTTTTTTTCGAAATATGCAGGGGAAGGAAATTTCCTGGCGTCTATAGTATTGGGAAGGGGGAGAGCGTCATTGATATAGAGAGAATCATTGAACGAATACGGTCCGGTGACCGGCAGGCGTTCCGTGAGATCGTAGAGCTGTACAGCAAGCATGTATTTCATATCGCCTATTCGGTACTGCATGACAGCAAGGAAGCCGAAGATGCCGCGCAGGAGGCGTTCGTTCAGGTGTACAAGTCTCTCCCCCAATACCGGAACGAAGGATTTAAAACGTGGCTGAGCCGAATTGCGCTCCACAAAGCGCTGGATATTAAGCGCAAACAGGACAGACGACCCGCAGAGCTTATAGACGTGGCACAATCCCTTGTACAGCTCCCTTCCCGGGATGAGGATGTGCTGGCCCGTCTCATCCGCGAGGAGCAAACTGTAGAACTATCGCAAAAAATTGCCCAGTTGCCCCAGCAACATCGGGATATTATTCAAGCCTATTATATGCAGGGCAAAACTTACGATCAAATTGCAGAAGAGACGCAGGTAGCTTTAAAAACAGTAGAGTCGAGACTCTATCGGGCGCGGCTATGGATTCGAAATCACTGGAAGGAGGAGGAATGGCAATGACTGACCAACAAGATAAACCGTGGATTGAAGGGAAATCGAATGACTGGCATGCTTACATTGCAGGAACTTGCACGATAGAAGAATCTGCCCGGCTGGAAAAGCTACTGCTGGAAGACGAACAGGCGCTGATGTTATATCTTGTTGCACTGGAGCAACTGGAGTCAACTTTAAAAGATTATTCTGCCTGGATGGATACGGAGCGCTTCACAGATCAGGTAATGGCCGTTCTTCCCGAGATAGAAGCTGAACCGAGTCAAGTTATGTTCAAAAAACGCCGCTGGTTTGAAAAACCTGTGTTTCATTATGTTGTCGCCGCAAGCCTAACGTTGATCTTGTTGTCCAGTGGAGCCTTTGACAAAATGATGCCGCAAACAGACGGAAAGCCGATTCCTCCAAAAGAACGCGTTTCTTACAGTGAAGAGGTCATGCGAGCTACAACAACTTGGCTCGATAAATTAAAGCCCTAAATCATCGGATAAAGGCTGAGATGAAAAAACTCAAAAATAACAACCTTTAATTGGGAACTTTATCAAAATCCCATAAATAGAAAGGAAGTGTAGCGATGCCTTATACGGAAAGAAGCAAGCTCTTGGCATTTCTATTGAACATTATTCCCGGTGTGGGACACTATTATTGGACACGAAAAGCCAATGTGTTTGTATACACCATTTTGTTTTTCGGATGTTTGGCAGGAGGATTATTTCTTGCATTCGTAGTAAGAGACGAATCGCCTTTATTATTCGGTATGTTTGTTGCCGCCCTTTTTTGGGGACTCAGCATGCTGCATATCATGATTAGCTTGTTGCGTTATGATCCTCGTGCAGTCGCTGCTCCATACCCCCCTCATGCAGGGCCCAATCCATACGATTTTTACTCGCAAAATGGAGCTTATGGACAGGCTGGTTTAACAGGGGAGATGCCGGAGGGGGCAACACACGCAGATACGGATGTACCGGGAACAGGAATGGGATATGGCCCGGACTATAATAACCATTATCAACAAGGACACTATGGTATGGCAGGATCACCTGCTTTTCAAAGAGGATCGGAGAATGAACGCTTTTTTACGATTTTGCTGTCGTTCATTCCTGGATTGGGACACCTCCATTTGGGGCTGATGCAGCGTGGTTTGTCTTTTTTACTGTCCTTCTTTGGCTTTGGTGCGATTCTTATCTTTATTACTAGCATTACTAACGAATCCGGATTTTTGGCCTTTGCGGGCGTGTTGCCGATTATTTGGCTGTATTGCATGTTTGATGCGGTGCAGCATGTACATCGCAAACAAGCTGGAGAAATTCTTCAGGACCGGACTTTGTTTGAGGAACTGGAGCATGGAAGAATCGAGGGACGCCGAAGTAAAATGCTGGCTACCATTTTATCGGTATTTCCCGGTGCCGGACATATGTATATAGGTTTGCAAAAGCGTGGACTCCAACTCATGCTTTTGTTTTTAGGAGGCATCTATGTACTGGACGTGCTGCATCTTTCACTCTTTTTGTTCCTGCTTCCGGTGGTTTGGTTTTACAGTTTTTTTGATGCATTGCAGCAAGTAAGCCGTTATGGACGGGAGCCGCTGATCGACAAACCTGTGATCGGTATGTTTGCACAATATCACCGCTGGGTAGGCTTGGGGTTACTATTGCTGGGCGCCTATTACATCTTAATCAACGTACTAGTTCCTACTCTGGATCGTCTGTTTCCAAACGGAGAGATTTATAATTTGGTTGACATGTATCTACGGACGATTATCGTATCCTTATTGTTGATCGGCGGTGGTATTTGGATGATGATCGGGAATTCCAAATCTAAACGAGTAAAGGAGAAGCAATAGAATGGATACTGAATTTTCAAAGAGTGAGGCTCCCTTAAAGGGAGTCCATCATCCTCATAGCGATGGAGGAGGTGCCACAGGTATATTGGGTACATCATCTAACAAAAATAGCTCCTCTAAAGCGTCAAACACTCCGGCAGGGGTGTGGAAAGTTGGAAGGCTGTCAATGGGACTTTTCCTTGTCCTGCTGGGGGGCGTAACGTTTGCCTCCAAGTTTTGGGGAGCGGGCATTCTGGACCAGGCGTTAACCTGGTGGCCTGTCGTTTTTGTTTTGCTGGGATTGGAAATTTTAATGTATACTGCTTGGAAAGGGACGCGTGAGCGCATTGGTTATGATTTGTTCAGTATGTTTATTACGGCGGTATTGGTTTTTTGCTGTATCGGATTTGCCTTGGTCAGTTCATTGGGAATCACTCCACAAGTCAGAGAAATAATGAGTTCGGTTCAGGAAACAAGGGTTCTCCCAGACTGGCATGAAAAACTACCTGCCGGAGTGAACAAGGTGATTGTACAGGGGGAAGATCCTTATGCGGTCAAAATTGACGCAACCACCTCACCGGAAGTGCATGTGTTCGGAAGTTATGTATACACAGGCAAAGAGGACGAATTAAAAGGACAAGATTTATATCAAACCAAGCAAATCGGCGATACCTTGTATGTATTACTGGGTCAAATTCCGACACGTTTTATGCAGACTCAGCAGCAGCTTGATGTTACGATTGCTGTACCTGAGGGAACTACGGTTACTGTGCGCGATAGCCGAGGAAATATAATTGAAAAATAGGGAGATCTTCCGGTTCCAACTTTACATTTCGTATCATTCACGCGATACTGGAAGGGAAGCCTGAGATGTCATCCATGTTTCTAGCTAATGGTGTATTTGCTTATCAGGCGAAACTTGATGATGTGCAGTCGAATAGCGATTGTAATCGGAAATGAGGGAGAAAAATGATTTCATTGAATCCTGATACGCTTACAGGGCGTGAAAATTATAAGCTGTTGACCGGAAGTATCATCCCAAGGCCGGTAGCCTTTGTAACGACTTTGAGCAGCGAAGGGGTGCTGAATGGTGCGCCGTTCAGTTATTTTTCCATCGTAGCCTCTGAACCGCCACTGCTGTCTGTATCCGTACAACGTGTCGATGGAGTATCCAAAGATACAGCACGTAATGCGATGGAGCACAAGGCATTTGTCGTACATATCACAGACGAGGACAATGTGGGAGCGGTGAATGTGACGGCTTCCCGTCTGTTGCCGCAGGAGAGTGAGGTTGCACTGGCAGGCCTTACCCCAGTCAAAAGTACAAAAATCGAAGTTCCCGGTGTGGCAGAAGCGAAAATACGCATGGAATGTATTCTGGAACAAGTTATACCGTTGGGAGGCAAGGAGGACTCACCTGCCTGTGATCTGTTAATCGGACGCGTAGTGCAGTATCATTTGTCCGAGGAAGCATACCAAAATACGTATGTGATTGCTAAGGAGTTGCGTCCAGTAAGTCGGTTGGCTGGGAACAACTATGCGAAGCTAGGAGAGCAATTCACGCTGGAGCGTCCCCAATAGGGGGCGTTTTTTTACAGCATGCCTAAGATTTTATGTGGCTAGTAGAATAGAATACCCTAATAATAAAAAAGAGAACGTTCCTGTGCTATCGCTTAGGCTCCGTTCTCGATATTCAATGGCCACTTTTACAAATAATGATAAGCATCTTTGATATTTATGAGTTTATTGACTTCAAAGTTTTCAGTAGCAGGGAGCGATAGGTCGTTTCAAACAAAAATTCAAACGCCTCCAAATGCTTTTTAGCCTCAAATACATTACGGCCCCACGCATAAATGCCGTGGTTACGCAATAAAATTCCAGGCACCTGATCATTTAGCACACTGGGCACCAGCTTGGCAATCGAGGCAATATCTGCGTAATTAGGCAGCACAGGAATATCAATCGCAGCATTTTCGTCCCAAATGTTAAAAGCCTTGATCAGCTCAATACCTTGGATAGGTACAGCGCCTTGCTCACCGTAATATTCGGAAATCAGATTATTAAACACGGTATGCACATGAAAAACGGCTCCGCAGCCTGTCAGGCGATAAATTTCGCAATGGATAAGCGTCTCTGCGCTTGGTTTGAGGTTTGTCGCTTCTGCCGCTTTTCCGTACTGGTCTACGAACAGAAAATCTTCCGGAGTACGCTTGGTTTTATCCTTGCCGCTGGCGGTGACTGCAAAATAAAATTGTTCGGGATGAAAGTCACCGATTCGGATCGACAAATTGCCGCTCGTGCCTGGGAACCAGTTGCGAGATGCGAATAGTTCTTTGACATCAGCGAGTTCTTCCAATGCGCGGCGTTTTTCTTCCAATGAAATGTCTGCCAAGTTAAAACTCATTTACAGCACCCCTTGCTCCTGTTTTTGCTTTAAATCCTCGATAATGTCATCAAATGTTTCAAAGGGTACATGTGGTACGCCAAGCTCTTGACACTTTAAAGTCAGATGCGAACGGGAGTACACAAGATCGGCAATTTTAGCTCCTTCAAAATCGGTCAGGCTGTCGCCGATCAAAATCCGTTCGTATTGTTCGGAAGGATATTGATGAATTACAGTCGTTTTACACATGCCACAATCATTTGTACACGGTTCCTCACATGGATGCGGCCACGTAATCTGGATGCGCTCCCCGGAAAAATCCGCTTCGTTGCAATAGATGTGGTCGTGTGGAATGTCAAAGGGTTTTAGCAATGGATCAATAAAAAAATCAATGCCGCCACTGGTGACGAAAAATTGAATCTGCTGCTCTCGTACATAGTCCAAAAAGCGTGCAAAGCCCTCGCGTATACCAGCTTGTCCAAGTACATATGAGATAATTTCGTCCTTTTGCTCCGAAGGCATCAGGGCGAACATCGCACCTACGCCTTCACGAATGGATGTAGGCCCATTTACGATCTGATACATGATGGGCTCACAGCCTGTAGGCTGAAAATGCTTCATAATGGCGACAATATTGTCGCTGTTCGTAATTGTCCCGTCAAAATCGCAAAAAATGACGGGCTTCTTTGCTATGCTCATCGTTCGCCTCCCCATGTGTCGAGCGCAGATTGTAGCTCGGGGTGAGTACGGGCATATTCTGCCAGGGGGACATTCTTCTGTACCGCTTCAATCGCCTGCACAAAGGCGCGCCCACCAGCTTCTGTACCCAGCGGATGTCCGTGAATGCCGCCCCCAGCGTTGACAACAACGTCAGTACCAAAATCACGTACAATGAGCGGCACGAGGCCCGGGTGAATCCCTGCGGAAGGGACAGGCATGCTGGCCTTCAGCGGTAGATCAGGGTTGATCAGCTCATCGCGGATTGCCATGTTTTCGTCACGCGGCATCGTCACTGAGCCGTAGGGAGAAGGGAAGAGGACGAGGTCAGCGCCAGCCAGCCGCATAAGCTGACCGAGCAGGACGGAGGCCGAAATACCATAATGCGGCGATGGATAAACAGCACCCGCTAACGAAGGATGGGCTGCAATCGGCACCGAGACGGCGGGATCGCTGCTAAGTTCATGCAGCACATCGTAACCGTAGGCCAACACGTTAAACAGTAACGCGTTGGCACCCGCATCAATGGCCTTGAGAGCTTGTGTCTTAAGCTGCGAGGTCGGTCCCGTTAAATTAGCGGCATACAGCAGCTTTTTACCGGTTTCACGCTTAGCCGCTTCGGCGGCTTTGATGCAGGCTTCGACACGTTTTTCAATCGGCGTCAGCGCGTTTTCAAATAAGATCTCGTCGTCCTTGATCAGATCAACACCACCGAGAGCCTGCCGGGTAAACTGTTCACGAAGTTCGTCCAAATTGAGGCCAATTACAGATTTGAAAATGCTCATGAGCAGGGGGCGATCATACACGCCAAGCTGCTCGCGCAAGCCGCTGATACCGAATTTCGGTCCTGGAAAAGCAGAGCGGAATGCTTCCGAGAAATCCAGCTTCGTTAGCTTAATTCGGCCGTCCATCGAAATTTTGCCGAAGACCGTGACCAGCAGAGCGGGAATGTCTCGGCTGAAGTTGACATCCGGGTAAGCGATGGTCAGGTCCGCGTACCGTTCACCGGGACCTCCATCGTGAATATCCACAGAATGAACCGAGCCAAGATGCTTTTGCATCGCGTCCCGTTTGGCTTGCGGGAGCTCAGTCCAGCTGCCCACCGTCATGCCGATGGCAATAGATTGGGCCTTTTGGTTAAAATCGGCTTTGTCATCGTATACCCGGTAGGTCGCCAAGCAATAGCTCATTCAATTCCCTCCTTGAGTACAGCTCCCATCTCGCGGGATCGTTCAGCGCACCGCTGCACCGCCGCAATCACTGTTTCGTAGAAGTCACCTTTGTCCAGCATTTCCAATGCAGCTACCGTAGAGCCATTAGGAGACATAATTTTGTGGCGAAGGGCAGAAGGCTCCTCTCCGGTTTGCTGCACCATACGTGCCGCTCCAAGCGCGGTTTGCACCGTTAGTTCGTGCGCTTGCTCAGGGGTCAAGCCACCACGGATCCCTCCGGCAATCATGGCCTCCATCAGGTAGTAGACATACGCAGGGCCGCTTCCAGATATCCCGGTCAAAACATCCATTTTCTCTTCTTCTATAACCGTTACCGTACCTACAGATTCGAACATTGTAAGCACGTTTTTACGCTGGATTTCGCTGATCTCCTTGGAAAAGCTAATACCTGTGGCTCCCAGCCCAATTGAGCTGGATGTATTGGGCATCGTCCGTGCGATCGGCTGCTTGCGACCCAGCAACGTTTGCATCGTACGAATAGACAATCCGGCGATTACCGAAATGATCAGCTGCTCATCAGACAGAAGTGGGCCGAGCTGTCCAAGTGCTTGTGCAGCATCCTTGGGCTTCATGGCAAGCACAATGACCGGAGAACGACGCAGAAGCTCGGTTTTGGCGGCATCCTCGGTTTGGAACAAGACTCCATATTGCTTTTGAAGTTCCTCAAGGCGAGCCTGATTACTGCGGTTGATAACGGTAATACCACTAGGTTTGACAACAGAACGAGCCGTCATTCCGCGAATAATAGCCTCTGCCATTGATCCTGCCCCGAAAAATGTAATTTGCTCATTAATTAAAACCTTTGTCTGTGATTCACACATAGATTCATAACCTCCAAGGATACAGATGATTTAAGTTATTATTCCCTGATTTGTCCAGTACCGTACACGCGATATTTGGTTGAAGTCAAGGCAGGCAATCCCATTGGACCGCGGGCATGTAATTTTTGTGTGCTAATTCCGATCTCTGCACCAAACCCAAATTCGAAGCCATCCGTGAAGCGAGTGGATGCATTGTGGTACACGGCTGCCGCGTCCACTTCTTGCAGAAAACGCTCGACATGGGCTTTATCCTCGGTGACAATACACTCTGAATGCATCGTACCGTAACGGGCAATATGCTCCAGTACTTCGTCCAGATTGTCCACGACCTTTACGTTCATAATGTAATCATTATACTCGGTGCCATAATCCTCTTCTGTAGCAGGAACAGCCCAAGGAGCCAATTCTCGTGTGCGTGCACAGCCGCGTAGCTCAACCCCCGCATCACGAAAGCGTTCTGCCAATTCTGTTAAATGTGCTTTTGCATAATCCGAGTGTACGAGCAATGTTTCCATCGAGTTACACACGGACGGTCTTTGCACCTTGGCATTCAGTGTAATCGCTTCGGCCATTGCGGTATCCGCTGTAGCGTCCAAAAAGGTATGGCATACACCAGCTCCGGTTTCGATGACAGGTACGGTAGCGTTCTGAACAACATTTTGAATGAGTGAACGTCCGCCGCGTGGAATAATTACATCCAGCAAGCCGTTCAAGGTAAGCATTTCGTTGACCGAGGCACGGTCTGAATCTTCAATAAGTTGAAGCGCCTCGCGTGGCACAGCTGTTGCGTCTAGTGCCTGCTGGAGTACTTCGATAATCTTGCGGTTGGAGAAGAGGGCGGCCGAACCACCGCGTAGCACAACCGGATTGCCTGTTTTCAAGCACAGGCCCGCGGCATCCACGGTTACATTTGGACGCGCTTCATATATGATGCCGATGACACCCAGCGGTACACGTATCTTCTCAATTCGCAGACCGTTTGGACGTTCAATTTGCTCAAGGGTGTCGCCGACCGGGTCAGGCAGTGCCACAATTTGGCGTAATCCTTCGGCAATAGCTCCGATTCGGTCCTCGGTCAGCTTGAGGCGGTCGAGCAGCGATTCCGATGTTCCCTGTTCCCGTCCACGTTTCAGGTCATTATGGTTTGCTGCAATCAGCTCTTCAGTATGATTTACTAGAGCTTCAGCCATAGCAAGCAATGCTTCGTTTTTCTGTGCTGTAGTCAGGCGGTTCATGACCCCGGCACTTTTTTTAGCAAGATTCGCTTTGGTTCGTACTTCGCTAAACTGATTCTCCTCGGTTGCAGCTGTGTTAGTCGTTAAATCACTCATGTTACGGCCTCCCTACATACATAATGTAATCCATTCATCCCTGTGGATCACCTCAAGCCGGTGAATGGGACCAATTTTGCCCACAACCTCGCCGCTGGGTAATCCTTGTACATTTCGGAGCTGTTCATCGTCATAATTGACGATGCCGCGTCCTAACACTTTATTTTCCGGTCCGAGCACCTCAACGACATCTCCGGCATGAAAGCTGCCCTCGACACGTCGTACGCCAACCGGAAGTAGACTGTGTCCTCCGTGAACCAACGCTTCCTCAGCCCCTTCATCTACATGCACCGCGCCCAGAGGGGTGGACATAAATCCAAGCCACTGTTTTTTCATCGGAAGTGAAGAGAGGTGGGTGTCAAAATAAGTTCCCGGTCCGTGTCCTTCGACGGCTGCGTCTAGATCACCATTCGCGCTTACGCGTCCCACATATACAGGTACACCGCCGCGTGTAGCGACTTTGGCAGCTTCGATCTTGGATCGCATGCCGCCAGTACCTACAGACGATCCAGAACCTCCAGCTAATGCATAAATCTCCTCTGTAATTTCTTCGATACGTTCAAAACGTACGGCATTCGGATGCTTGCGCGGATCTGCCGTATATACGCCATCGGTGTCCGTAATGATAATCAGATGCTGAGCTTTGACCAGATTGGCAACCAGCGCGGACAGCATATCGTTATCGCCGAATTTCAATTCGTCAATCGATACAGTATCATTTTCGTTAAAGATCGGGATAACCTGCTGGCGCAGCAATTCTTCTACGGTCATTCCGGCATTATTCATCCGTTTGCGGCTCAAAAAGTCACTACGGGTTAGCAGAACCTGCGCGATCACTAGGTCAAAATCTTTAAAAGCCTGCTCATAGGCCTGCATGAGAAGAGCTTGGCCAACAGCCGCTGCCGCCTGCTTTTCATGCAATAGCTTAGGGCGAAACGGGTACCCAATCTCCCTGAATCCGGCGGCTACTGCGCCTGATGTAACCAGCAGCACTTCATGACCTTTTGCACGAAGCAAGCTGATTTCCCGGGCAAAATAAGCGATGGCTTCCCGATTCAAACCACCTTCCACTCCAGTCAGAGAGCTGCTTCCGATTTTAATGACGATTCGTGTTGACAAGACGTCCACTTCCTTAATTTTACTCTTTTTAATGCAAAAAAACTTCCATCCTTTGTATGCAAAGGACGAAAGTTTGTGCTTCCGCGGTACCACCTTCATTGATGATTCATGATCATCCCACTTGAAACCTGTTAACGGCAGGGACCGCCTGATTGCGCAGGGCGCTCGGGGATAGGAGTTGGGAGAGAGTCCAGGTAAATTCTTGCAGCCTATCGGAATTTACTCTCTGAACAGGACCGAGTCTCTCTTAATAGTCCCTTCAACGCGCTAAATGATATTGGATACAGAATACCACGAAAAGACCAGGTTTGGCAAAGAAGTTGTAGCTGGAAAATTCGGCTTAACCAAACAGGTTTAGCTTGCCAATTCGATCAGCCGCCTCGGTCAGTCGAGCTTCTGAGCTCAGCAGCCCCGCTCGCACATATCCTTCGCCGCCGCTTCCGAAGCCGATCCCTGGAGCGACAGCCACCTTGGCTTCCCGCAACAGCAGATCGGCAAAAGAAGCCGAAGTATAGCCCTGCGGCACAGGCAGCCAACTGAAAAAGGAGCCGCTTGGGCGCGTCGCCTTCCAGCCTATTTGCCCAAGTGCATCATAAAAAGCGTTACGGCGTGATTCATAGCGGGCTACCAGCTCGCCTACGCAGTTCTGCGAGGCCGTCAGGGCTGTCGCCGCTGCTGCCTGAATGCCGCCAAACAAGCTTACATAAATATGATCCTGTAGCAGATTAATCATCGAGATGATTTCGGCATTACCGAGCGCGAAACCAACACGCCAGCCCGCCATATTGTACGTTTTGGACAAGGTATAGAACTCAATTCCCACGTCTTTAGCACCCTCTGCCTGGAGGAAGCTCACCGGACGTTCGCCATCAAATCCAATAGCGCCATAGGCGAAATCACTGGCAACCACAATACCGTTACGTTGCGCGAATTCAACCGTATCCTCGTAAAAAGAAAGTGGGGCCGTTGCCGAGGTTGGATTATTCGGATAGTTAAGGAACATTAACTTGGCGCGGCGGCGTTCTTCCTCGGAAATGGCTTCATAATCGGGCAGAAAACGGTTCTCCTCCTTTAATGGGAGAAAAGACATTTCCGCTTTAGCCAAGGCTACGCCAGACCAGTAGTCCGGGTAGCCGGGATCAGGGACGAGACACACATCGCCGGGATTGAGTAAGACTTGCGGCAGCTGAACCAAACCCGTTTTTCCGCCAAACAGGATGGCGACCTCGGTTTCAGGGTTGAGCGTCACACCGTAATCCTCCTGATAGCGCTGGGCAACGGCTTCCTTGAGAAAGCTGTAACCGCGAAATGGCGAATATTTATGATACAGCGGGTTATCCGCTGATTCCTGCAAAGCTTTTACAATATGAGAAGGAGTGGGGGTGTCCGGGTTCCCTTGTCCGAGATTAATGACATCATGTCCCGCCGCAATTTCACGGTTTACATTTTGTACAAGTGTGGCAAAAAATTGAGTAGGTAACTGTTTCATGACGTCAGCGGAGGGAATAGAAAAATGAGTCATCAATACACACGACCTTTTGGAATAGTTTAAGAAATAATCTATCACGATTTTACCGAGTTGTATAGGAGGAATTAAGCTTGCATAGTTGCGTAATCCAGACTGATCGGGCTATGATGGGGGAAAATACCGGATAATGGGTCGCGGAAAGCTCCGGCTCACAAGGAGGATGAAGGATTTTGACGTATCAGGAAGCTCAGCCGTTCAGTGTTGCACTCATACAAGCTCATATAGAGATAGGAAATCCCCCGGAAAACCGCAGTCATATCCGAGCTTTAATGGAACAAGCGATGAAAACCGAACTAAAGCCGGATCTGATTGTCCTGCCGGAAATGTGGAATACGGGCTATGCCTTGGATCGCATTCATGAGCTGGCGGACAAGGAAGGGACGGAGACTCGGGCATGGATAGCAGCATTCGCCGCTACCCATCAAGTGAACGTAGTAGCTGGGTCAATCGCAGAGAAAAAAAGCGACGGTCATGTGTATAATACGATGCTCGTTTTTGACCGCACAGGCAGAGAGGTTGCTTCGTATTCCAAAATTCATCTATTCCGACTTATGGATGAAGAAAAATATTTGCAGCCTGGCGAAGAAAAGGTTTTATTCGCACTGGATGGCGGTATTCAGGCAGGTGCGTCAATCTGCTATGATATCCGTTTTCCTGAACTAGCCCGAAGTTTGGCCTTGTCGGGCGCAAATTTGCTGATCGTACCCGCGGAATGGCCTCATCCCCGGCTTCATCACTGGCGTACCTTGCTGACCGCACGTGCTATAGAAAATCAAATGTATGTCATTGCTTGTAACCGGGTAGGTCGCAGCGGAGATACTGATTTCTTCGGGCATTCGCTTATTATTGATCCATGGGGAGAAATCATTGCTGAGGGCGGAGAGCAGGAGGAGATTCTCACAGGAACAATTGAGTCTGTCTTGGTGCAGGACGTGCGTGGTCGTATTCCGGTGTTTGAAGATCGGCGTCCCTCACTGTATGACCGATAATCAGTGCAGAAAGGAATACTCCATGCTTAAGGAACGCATTGATTTTTTGTGTAAAAAGAAAAACTTGTCCCGTAAAGAGCTGGTAGACGGGCTGGTGACACCCGCACATTTTGCGAATATACTGGCTGACCGTTACCCGTTGGCAGAGGATCTGGCCGAGCAAATTGCTGGGCGTTTAGGTGTAAACCCATCCTACCTCTTGCGTGAAGCGGCAGAGGATGAGGAGACGCTGGCTACAGCGGATAAGATTTTCACAGAGCTGTCCAAGCTGGCTAATCCTGCCACGGAAAGCTATGTGGATCAGCTGGAGGATCGCAACGATTCGCTTGTGGTGGAAATGACGACTTATTTGATGAAGGCCGTATATTACCAGCAATTAAATGACCCAACGGCCTATGAATATTTACATCAGACCTATTTAAATTTTTATTTGGAGAAGTTTGGCCGTTCGGATGAGGTGGAGCTGCCCGCACCGCTAAAAAAAGCAATTTTATTTTATAAAATCCAGTATTTCCGCTCTAAAAATCATTATTATGATGTGCTGAATAACGTTACGCAGCTAAAACGTCTGGTGGAAGAGGGGACGGAAAACTGGCTGAATGCGCAAAACATTATGATGGAGGCCTGTATTCAGGTCAAGCAATTTGATCAGGCGAAGCAGGTATTCGAGCAGACGATGCGCAGGGTATATGATGATCGGCTTTTTCACCGTTTGACGGGCCTGTATGTGGCTTACAGCGGATATTGTTTTGCCATGGGTTCTGTACAGGAAGCACTGTTAACGTTGTCTATGGCTGAGGCCAATTTGGTGTATTTGGAAAATGCACCAGATATGCTCACGACCATCCTGAACAACCGTATTATTATGCTAACATCGATTGGCGAGCTGGATAAGGCTTTGGAGGAAGTAGCACGTTTTGAAGCGCTGATGGGCCGGGAGCGGGAGGAAATGCAGCAGATGATGCTACCTGTTACGCTGATATATCGCTGTGAAATCGTATTTACCCGGAAAAACTGGGGGCTGTTGTCACAGCATTTGGATCAGCTTCGCCAAACCAATCTGACAATAGATTAGCAAATGGTCAAGCAGGGCGTATCGCCTGAACTGTTGGAAGTTGCCAAAACCGGTGAGCAGGCATATGCGAAGGTGCTGGATGTCACACCCATGGGGGAAGCAGGACCTAATAAAATTAAGCTTCAGTTTAAGCTCAGTGTAACGAAAAACAACGGCGATACATTTAATGTAACCACGCAAAAGGATGTTTTTTCTTCCCAACTATCCAAACTGCAGCAGGGAAGTATTATAGAGGTCATTTATTCACCTCAAGATCCTTCAAAATTAGTCTTTAAAACACAAGTGAGTGAAGCCGAGGTACAGCAAGCATTTGGTTCTTCTCGATAATAAAAAAGTTTTTCGATACCTGTTTCAGATACAGCCCATAGGTGTATTATAATAGTATCCCGACACCAGGAGGTTGATAACGATGGATAACCAAAGTAGATCCGAACTGGCGAATAGGGATGGCCTGTCACGGCCGAGAGGCTTAAATAGACAGGTTGTCGGAAACAATTATGAAATGGGCTATGATCAGGATAAAAGTCCACCAGATTTAGGGAGACCCTGATCACAAAAAGGCGAGGACAGGCACTTTGGGATCACACAGCACATTGGAACTGAGGTAGGACACTCTTGGGAGACCAAGGCTAGAGACCTTAAGGAAAGAAGTGATGCGGGATGGATAAAGTGGAGTTTCCGAGCAAGCGTAAAGTAATCAGGCCAGGCTGACATGAAATTCAAATGAACATGAAATGTGGTTCGTTGAAGACAGATGGAAGCAACATCGCAACAGTGTAATCGAACCCGTAAAGTAAATGAAGTATTGAAAGTATAGGGGTGAAGCCCCGGGACCGCCTTCTTCTCTGGCTTTGGCTAGGGAGGAAGACGGTCCTTTTCACATTCGAAGCTACTTTTGAGAAAGTTGCTCGACCGTTTCTCGGAAGGTATCAATAAAGGCTTCGGCAGCTTTAGACAAATAACGTCCGTTTCGGTAAGCAATGGCCAGGGTACGGCTAGGGGTAGGTTCGGCGAGTGGCAATAATGCTGGAACAAACTCGCTGCTGGCGGCCCGGGCGATAAAACGGGGGACGAGTGTCACTCCCATACCTGTCGCTACGAGCGATTGGAGCGTCTCCATATTAGTGCTCTCAAACACCACATTAGGTTCAAAGCCCGCTTGATGACACAAATCCATCGTCAGCTTGCGAAAGCCTTGCCCTTTTTTCAGCACGACAAAAGGCTCATCTTTCAGTTCTTCCATATGCACAGGCTGCGGATGGCCTCCTTTTTTACGCAGGGCTAGGGGGTGACCTGGAGGAACGGCAAGATCAATCCACTCTTCACCGATGGGCACATAGGAAAGTGTAGGTTCAACTAATGGAAGAGATAGCAGGCTGAGATCTGTATCCCCACTGGCAGTTTTTTTCTCCAGATTCATGGATGAATCCTCGACTAACACGATTTCAATGTCCGGATGAGCCTTCTTGAATACAGGCAGCACATGCGGCAGCAAATGAGAACCTGTGATAGGCATACTGCCAACCACAACCTTCCCTTTTCGCAGTTGAGAAATGTCGTCCATTTCCTGCCGGAGCTGCTCGACTGCATCGACTATTTTTTTTGCCTTTTCTACAAAGCTTGCTCCTGCATGTGTTAATTCCACCGTGCTGGTGTTGCGTTGAAATAAAAGTACCCCAAGTTCTTTTTCCAGTTTGGATAATTGTTGGCTCAAAGAGGGCTGAGCAATATGCAGTTTTTCTGCTGCACGTGAGAAGTTTTTTTCCGCTGCAATTTGCAGGGTGTACTGAAGCTGTCTGAATTCCATCGAATTTTGCGCCCCTTGTCTTATAAGTTTTACCTATTACATCATAGACTGATTATACAATAATAAAATGAAATTCCCAATCTTAACGAATCTCATGTGTCACAAGTTTTATATAGATGAAGCGTTTTTATACAAATAGAGTCTTTTAATACAGATAAGCAATCCATTTAACATTCTCCTGATAAAATGTGATTAATCTTAGTTCTGGTTGTACAAAAAAGTATCTGGGAGGAAAATGAATGCTAAAATGTTGGGGGATACATACGAAAAAATCGGTGGCTGCACTCGTAGCGACTATGATGCTAGCAGTAAGCGGTGGGACGGCGATGGCAGTCGAAAAGGACACGTCGATTAAAAACGTAATTATTTTGATTCCAGACGGTATGGCTAATGACGCCACTGCACTGGCTAGATGGTACAAAGGCTCCTCCTTAACTTTAGACAGTATGGCAAGCGGCATGGTGCGTACGCATTCTGCGGATGCTCCAATTGCTGATTCTGCTCCAGCGGGTACTGCTTTTGCCACAGGATATAAATCACATACTGGGTATGTAGGTGTCCTTCCTGATGAAGCGACAATGCCTGGACAACAACCCATTGCAGCGGGTGACGCCAAGAAGCCTGTAGCTTCCATTCTTGAGGCTTCCAAGCTGGCAGGAAAATCGACCGGAGTTATTGCGACTTCCGAGATTATGCATGCGACACCAGCTGATTTTACCGCACATTATCCTGATCGTAAAAATTATGATGCACTCAGCATGCAGCAAGCCTACAACGGGGTTGACGTAGTGTTAGGTGGAGGCGGCAAGTTTTTGGAGGCAGCAGGGCGTAAAGATGGCCAAGATTTGGTAGCCCAAATTAAAGACCAGGGTTATGACTTTGTCACGACACCTGAAGGGTTGAAAAAATCGACCTCCAGCAAGCTCTGGGGCAGCTTTTCTCCCGAAGCCCTTGCGTATAACCTGGATCGCGATGCATCCAAGGAACCTAGTCTGGCGGAAATGACATCGAAAGCAATTGATGTGTTGTCCAAAAACGATAAAGGCTTCTTCTTAATGGTAGAAGGCAGTAAAGTGGATTGGGCCGCCCATGCAAATGATCCAACTGGAATTATCAGTGACGTGCTTTCATTTGACGATGCAGTGAAAGTTGCTGTGGATTACGCCAAACAAAACCAAAATACAGTCGTCGTAGCAGTGACAGACCACGGAAATGGTGGATTGACGATTGGTAGCAGCGATACAACTAGCAATTATGATAAAACACCTTTAGCTTCTCTTATAGACCCGCTGAAAAAAGCGAAGCTGACGGGCGAAGGCTTGGAAGCCAAGCTGAATGCAGATCGCAGCAATATTAAAGAGGTGCTTTCCACATATTTTGGCATCACCGATTTGACAGACGAAGAAGTAAAAACCATTAAAGATGCCAAAGAAGGCAGCATGAGCTATGCTGTCGGACCGATCATTAGCAAACGTGCGAATATTGGCTGGACTACAGGCGGACATACAGGAGGCGATGTCGTGTTGTACACGTATGCACCGAACGGAGACCGTCCAACCGGTGTAATTGACAATACAGATGTCAATAAATATATGACACGTGTGCTTGGACTGGATTTGGATACGGTCAGCAAGCAGTTGTTTGTTCCTGCAAAAGCCGCTTTTGAAGCTAAAGGAGCCAAGTTTACTGCGGACACGAAAGTCATTACAGTGACCCAAGGCAGTAACAAGCTGGAGCTTCCAGTATACAAAAATATAGCTACGCTGAATGGTAAAAATACCACGCTCAACGGTGTAGTTGTATTTAACGGCGTTGATTATTTTGTACCCCAGCAGGCGATTGATTTGATTCAGTAGTAGGCAGAACCATCGACAAGGGCTGTTTCTTCCTTTAGAGGAAGAGACAGCTTTTTTGTGTATTGATATAAATGTGTATTTTTTGGGGCAGAAGTTGGAGGTGGTTTTTATAAAATGGGATTTTTTGTGAAACTAATCACGTTACAACCTCTCCGATATTGCTAGAATAATACATGTACGGTACAAGCCGCTGATGATGTGAAGTCCGGATGGACGAGGGAAGAAGGGATGAGTCACGGACGAATTATTACTGCGTCTAGCTGACGGCAAGGAATGGACGCATACGGAAATGATGGAGCTGCTGACACGTCTGGATGATGAGCCGACGCTACGGGCTCAACTGAGACACCTGGCAGCTCGCACCAAATTGGAGCGCTATGGCAAAGGTGTTTTTTTACGGGGATTAATTGAATTCTCCAGTATATGTCGTCAGGACTGCATGTACTGTGGGCTGCGCGCTTCGAATAAACAGGCAGATCGTTACCGTTTGCAGCCAGAAGAAATTCTGGCCTGTTGTGCGGAGGGGTATGAACTCGGTTATCGGACCTTTGTGCTGCAAAGTGGGGAAGATTACTGGTTTACAGCAGCCCGGCTGACGAAATTGATTCGGGAAATTAAAAGCCGTTTTGCGGATGTGGCGGTTACATTGTCCATCGGTGAACGGGATGATGAAACTTATGAGCAATTATACGAGGCTGGCGCGGACCGTTTTTTGCTGCGGCATGAGACAGCTTCTCCCCATTTGTACGCCAAGCTGCATCCGACGATGACGATGGAAAGCAGGCGCAGCCGTCTGCTGGCTTTGCAACGAATCGGTTTTCAGATCGGGGCCGGATGTATGGTGGGGTTACCAGGACAAACGAATAGTGAATTAGCAGACGATTTGGTCTATCTACACAGCCTGTCACCAGATATGATCGGGATTGGTCCCTTTTTACCGCATAGCAACACGCCGCTTCGGGATGCCAGTCAGGGGAGCATGGAAAAGGCACTCGATATTATTTCGTTATCCCGATTGGTCGTTCCAGATGCACTTATTCCGGCGTCTACGGCAATGGGAACGATTCATCCCCAAGGCAGGGAGAAGGCGCTTCAGGCGGGAGCGAATGTAGTGATGCCCAATTTGTCGCCACTGGCGGTGAGACCTAAGTACGCGATTTATGAGAATAAAATATGTTTGGGCGATGAGTCTGCCCAATGTCGACATTGCCTGGAACTGCGGATTCGCGGAGCGGGATTTGAAGTCGATATGGGGCGCGGCGATAGTTTGAGGGTGCAACGACAGCTTATGAGACAGGAAACTTTGTGAGGCCATAACGGAAACATTGCAGTAACCATAAATAAGGAGATGGGTATACGTGAGTGGAGTACGAGAGAAAGTGTCGGCGGATTTTATTAATGAAGCAGAGATTATGGCGGCAGTGGAGCAGGGGAAACAAGAGGCAACAGATCGACACCGTATTTTAGAAATTTTAGAAAAGGGGAGAGCCTGCCGGGGACTGAGTGCGAGTGAAGCGGCGGCTCTTTTGCATGTGGATGATCCTGAATTATTGGAAGAGATGTTCAAATCTTCGAGGGCAGTCAAAGAACAAATTTATGGCAACCGGATTGTGCTGTTCGCCCCTTTATATGTAAGCAACCACTGCGTGAATAACTGTGAATATTGTGGTTATAAACATACCAATGACAGCTTTACTCGTAGCCGTCTGACACCGGAGGAATTGGTGGAGGAGGTTAGAGTGCTTCAAGAACTGGGACACAAGCGGCTCGTGCTGGAAGCGGGGGAAGACCCAGTCCATTGTCCCATTGACTATATCGTCGATTGTCTGCGTCAGATCTATGAGGTCAAGGTAGATAACGGCAGCATACGGCGGATCAATGTGAATATTGCATCCACAACCGAGGAGGACTATCGGAAGCTGGCAGAGGTGGGCATTGGTACGTATATTTTATTTCAGGAAACGTATCATCGGGAAAGCTATCGTAAATTCCACCTACAGGGACCAAAGCGGGACTTTGATTGGCACACCACCGCAATGGACAGAGCCATGCGTGCGGGTATAGATGATGTGGGAATCGGTGTGTTGTACGGCTTGTATGATTTCCGCTATGAGACCGTCGCGATGCTGAAACATGCTGAGCACTTGGAAGAAGCCTTTGGCTGCGGCCCTCATACGGTTTCAGTTCCACGATTGCGTCCGGCTGAAAATGTAGATCTGGAGCGATATCCGTACCTGGTCAACGATGAGGATTTTATGAAAATTGTATCCGTTCTTCGACTGGCTGTTCCTTATGCTGGCATGATCCTGTCCACTCGCGAGGAGCCAGAATATAGGGACCGCGTCATTGGTCTAGGCGTGTCGCAGATTAGTGCAGGTTCAGCTACAGGCGTAGGGGCATATGCAAAACAGGAAACTGATGATAAACCTCAATTTGAGGTGGGGGATCATCGCTCACCATCGGAAATTATTAAAAGTTTGTGCCGTGGCGGATATATGCCGAGCTATTGCACAGCTTGCTACCGTGAGGGGCGAACAGGAGATCGTTTCATGGAGCTTGCCAAATCAGGACAAATTCATAATGTGTGCCAGCCGAATTCGCTGCTGACCTTCCAAGAATATCTGCTGGATTATGGGGATGAGGAGGCGCGTGAACTGGGAGCTGCCGCTCTGCGAGAGAATCTGGAGCGTATACCACGTGAATCGACGCGCCGTTTGACGCTTGACAGACTGGAACGACTGGAAGCAGGCGAGCGTGATTTGTATTTTTAGCAATTTATATTATTCGTAGTATCATTTCACGCTATGAAAATTCTCATGATTTATAATAGAACTTGAAAATGAAAAGCAGTCGCGTTGGAATCAGCGCGACTGCTTTTGTGTGTCTGGAAAAAAATATTAATGATGAGATGAGGTCTTTTAGGAATAACTGCCGGCTTCTACAGCTTGCTCCCATGCCAGCATAGCAGATGGGAAGCATTCAATAGCACGGGGAAAGACCCCCTGTACATAAGCGATGAAAATACCATAGTTCACAATCGGCACCCCGGCAGCTTTTGTTTCCGACATTCGATGAAGCATCGTACGCCGATTGAGCATGCATGCACCGCAATGAATAACCAGTGCGTATTCGCTCAGATCATCAGGGAAGCTGGAGCCGGATGCATGCTCGATGATGAGACGTTTGCCTATCGTTTGGCGGAGCCAGCGGGGAATTTTCACTCGACCAATATCGTCAGATTGGCATTGGTGAGTGCAGGCTTCGGCAATGAGTACACGGTCTCCATCCTTGAGGCGATCAATGGCTCTTGCACCTCGTACCAGTTCGTCCAGATCGCCTTTATGACGGGCAAACAGGATGGAAAAAGAGGTAAGAGGCACATCCTTGGGCGTGTCGGCCGCTACTTTCATAAAAACCTGTGAATCGGTAATGACCAAGCGAGGCTTGCGTCCCAATCTCTCTAGCGTCAATCGTAGTTCATGTTCTTTGGTCACTACAGCGATGGCATCACTCTCTAGTGTATCGCGGATTGTTTGCTGCTGTGGCAGGATCAATCGGCCTTTTGGTGCAGCTTTGTCGATGGGAACGACCAGCACAACAACATCGCCGGGTGACAACAGGTCACCGACGATACGGAAACGATCCTCGTTTTGAGGGAGCGTATTAGTAATAGCTTTTTTCAGTTCCGTGTCTCCCCAAAGCAAAGATGCACTGAAAGGAATCAGGGTGAGATCCAGTTCAGTTGCCAGCTTTGTAGCCGTTTTATCTGATTCAGTAAGGGTATCTATCTTATTCAATACCCCAATAACAGGAATCTTTTTGGTGCGGAGCTTTTCGAGTAGCTCATGCTCGAATGGTCCGACACCAACGGTGGCGTCGATAACGAGCAAGGCCAAGTCTGTACTATTAAGTATTTCGAGCGTTTTGTTGCGGCGCAGCTCCCCGATCTCACCCTCATCGTCCAGTCCGGCGGTATCCACCAGAACAATGGGACCCGCTGGGAGCAGCTCCATTGGTTTGAAAACGGGGTCCGTGGTTGTTCCTCCTACAGGAGATACCACAGCGACGGGCTGACCAGTCAGGGTGTTCAGAATGCTGGATTTTCCTGCGTTGCGGCGACCGAGCAGGACGATATGTGGTCGATTGCTACGAGGGGTATCATTCATTCCCATGGTGAGTTCCTTCTTCCTGTCCCGGAATTCCGGGCTTGGTTACTGTATAGGGATGGCATAATTGGTCAATCCGCGAACGGCTCAGTAGGCCACGATCTTCTACAATATCCTCTGGTGCGCGACCTTGCACAATGGCTGCAGATGCAATAGAGGCAGCTTCATCATAGCCAAGCTCCGCGACCAGCGCAGAAGCCATCACGGCTGAGTTACGCAGATTTGTAGTACAGCGTTCCTCACGCACGATCAGGCCGCGCACACATCGCTCCTCGAATAGTCGAACCGCGCTGTTCAGAATATGTAGCGATTCCAGCAGTGATTCGGCAATCAGCGGCAGGAATGCGTTTAGCTCCAACTGACCGGAGGCAGCGGCCATAGTGATAGCCGCATCTTCGGCTATCACACGCATGGCTGTGAGTCCTGCCATTTCAGCTATTACCGGATTGACCTTGCCAGGCATAATAGAGGATCCCGCCTGAACTGGAGGCAGCGTGTATTCGCCAAAACCACCGAAAGGACCAGAGGCCAGTAGGCGAAAATCGCCAGATATTTTGTACAGATTCACGGCAGCTGATTTGAGTAGACCGGACACCTCCACAAAGACATCCATATTTTGAATCGGGTCCATCGGGTGGTCACTGCGACTCAGTCCAAAGCCAGTCTCATCCGCCAGCTTTTCGACCATCCGATAGCTGTATGCGCGGGGCGCGTTCATACCTGTGCCAATCGCCGTGCCCCCAATAGGGATTTCCCGCAGCCGCTCTTCAGCTTTATAGAGACGCCAGCGGTCGCGCGCTATAGCCTTTGCGTAGGCACCAAAGCCCTGCCCGGCCATCATGGGCAGGGCATCCATTAGCTGAGTGCGGCCTAGCTTGAGCAAGTCGGCATATTCTGTTTCTTTGTGCTGTAAAGCATCCTGTAACGAAGACATCGTGTCACATAAAGGCCGAAGCAGCCGTATCGCTGCAATTCGTAGCGCTGTCGGATAGACATCATTCGTCGACTGGCAGCAGTTCACATCATCCAGCGGATGTAAAATCTCATACTGCCCTGGTCTGCCTCCTAGCTGTACGATGGCCAAATTAGTAATGACCTCATTTACATTCATATGGGTACTGGTGCCTGCGCCGCCTTGCATGGCATCCACGGTAAACATATGTTGATGCCTCCCGGCGAGTATTTCGTCGCAGGCATTTACAATGGCAGAGGCCCGTTGGGCAGGAATTCGTTTCTGCTCACCATTTACTTGAGCGGCTACTTTTTTTACCAACACAAGAGCGTGGATCAAGTTTTGGTTCACGGGCCTGCCACTGACCGCAAAATTGTTCATCGCGCGTGCAGTGTGAATACCGTAAAAGGCATCTGCGGGAATTTCCATCTCTCCTAGCGCATCCCGCTCGGTTCGTGTATTTGTAGGCAGAGGGAAACCTTCAGTCATAGACCCGTTGCTGGAATGCGTGTCATATGCAGTAGCTGACGTGCACTTGCAGCGCGTTTTTCCTCAACACGGGCGTGAACCAGATCTGGTTCGACCAGCTTGAGGGCTTGTGTTGGACATTTACCAATACAGGCCGGACCGCCGTCCACGCCTTCGCACAAATCACATTTGCTGGCAATCATGCGTTCTTTGGGTTGCAAACGACCTGACATATTGGTATACAATCCGTCCTGCACTACAGGCTGCCCGTTTCGATACTCGGGTACCATGGTAATCGCGCCGTAAGGGCAGGCGATCATGCAGGTTTTACAGCCAATGCAGCTTTCACTATTAATGAGAATGCAGCCATCTGCATTCGTAATGGAGCCGTTCGGACAAGCGTTGGCGCATGGGGCATCCTCACAGTGACGACACTGAACGGGTGCAGTGACTCCAAATGATTTGATAACCTTCAGACGAGGGTGAAAATGAAACTCATCATCCGGCGAGATAAAAGGGTTCTCCGCTGAATGTGCGATGACACATGCGATTTCACAGGTACGACAGCCGATACACTGATCGGGATCAGCTAAAACAAAACGGTTCATACAATTCGACTCCTCTCTAACTAACGACAAATATAATGTATACAGCATAAAAATAACTTAATGTATTAATGAATGGAGTAACCCGTATCCCCTTTGGTGGAAATAGTGCTACTGCGGCTTTGCTTGCCGGGCCCCCGTTGTTGGAAGGTCGTGTGCAGCAGATGATGCGACACATGACCCAGCGGCTCACCTAGAAATTCATCATAAAGTTTGATGATGTGAGGGTTCTCATGCGATTTTCGTACCTGGTGTGCAGCATCATGTCCATAGATGGAGGATTTACGTGCCCGATAAGCTTCAATTCGTTGCTTTTCTAACATGAGCTTGGGTTGTCCCCCTCCGCTGATACATCCAGCAGGGCAGCCCATCACCTCAATAAAATGATAATCACATTCGCCCGCCTGGACACGATCCAATAGCTGATAGGCATGTTGTAGCCCGGCGACGACCGCTACCTTGAGCTGCAGCTTGCCTACCTGAACCTCAGCTACTCGAATGCCTTCCTCACCACGAACAAAATCGAGTTGGAGCTTCGGCAGTTTTTCATTTGTCAGCAGCTCGTAACCTGTACGGATGGCAGCTTCCATGACTCCTCCGGTGACTCCAAAAATGGAGCCTGCACCTGAATATTGTCCTAACGGTGAATCGAATTCTTCATCAGGCAGGTTCGCAAAATCAATTCCGCGCTGCTTGATCCAGTATGCAAGTTCACGCGTGGTCAGTACCTCATCCACATCACGGTAACCGTCAGATTCCATTTCGGGACGATCGCACTCAAATTGTTTACAAGTACATGGCATGATGGCAACGCTGTATATATTCGCAGGTTCCACCTCGTCTAGTTGTGCGCCATAAGATTTGATTAGCGCTCCTAACATTTGCATCGGAGATTTGCAGCTGGATAGATGGTCTAGCAGATCGGGATATTCTATTTCTGCAAATCGGACCCATGCTGGACAGCAGGATGTGAACATGGGTAAGGGACCGCCTTCGGTCACGCGACGAATCAATTCAGTGCCTTCCTCCATGATGGTCACGTCAGCTCCAAAGTTGGTGTCGTATACCCGGTCGAAGCCAAGGCGGCGCAAAGCAGCAGCCATTTTCCCAGGCGTCAAGGTGCCGAACGGCATTCCGAATTCCTCCGCGAGTGAAACACGAATGGCAGGAGCACATTGGACGATCCGAAACTGTCCAGGTTTGGTCATCATATCGGCTACCTTATTCAAGTTGTAGCTATAATAGGCAGCGAATAGCGGCTCTCTGATGTCGGCAGGCATATCGCGTTCTTGGATACGTTCCAGCCGTCTAGCGGCGCCTTCCTGTGAAGATGAACCTGCCCAGTCAGATGCGTATACGCTGCATATTTGTACACATTGACCGCAAATAACACATCGGTCTGCATTAACGGTTTGCGGTTCTCCGGGCAGTCCCTCTATGGCATCTACTGGACAAACCCCAGCACAACGTCTGCATCCCGTGCAGAGCGTAGGGTCAATATGAATGACAGGGTCTGTGCAATCAGTCGTCTTCATACAAGGAGGTGAAGAGATCTTGTCTATTGTGGTTGACATGTTTTTCTACCTTTCTGCGGCTGATTTTGACCTTATAGGCGTGGGAAAAAGACTTCCCGCCGAGGCTCTGGAGGTGAGTCGGATATACCTTTGGCCAGCCGTAGGACATGATTCGGGCAGGCCTCTACACATGCAGGCTGTCCGTTCTCTGTTTCCGCGCACAGATCGCATTTGCTTGCCGCGGTGCGGGGAAGGGCGACTCGATTTGCACGGTGAGTCAGGCCGGACTGCGTTACAACGTGTCCTGCCCGGTAGACCGGAGACACCTCAATTGCCCCGAAGGGGCAGGCCAAAACACAGGAGGTACAGCCGATACATCGTTCCTCATCTATCATGACGACGCCGTCCTCCTGACGAATGGCCTGTACCGGACAGGCATGTGCGCAGGGGGCATTTTCGCAATGCCGGCATTGCACCGGCACATACATATCCCCTGTACGTACAACATACACCTTGGGTACAACAGGTACGCTGACGGTTCCGACCGAAGCTCCTATACCGTTAGCCTGACTGTGAACGGCGAAGCACGCCAGTTCACAGGCTTTGCAGCCGATGCACTGCCCGGCGTCTGCGACTACAAAAGAAGAAGCAACAGCGCTTGTTCTACTGGCTGCTCCCATTCTACTCGTCGAAGCTGACCGGTTATCTGTCGGACGGTGCATCATATTCCCTGTGCCGCTCATCTCGTCACCTTATCAGCCAAAACAGCTTCCTGGACGTTCATCTGTCTGCGAATCCGTTGGTACGATTCATGTACATCACGTTCGGCCTGCACTTGGTCGGCGATCCGTTCCAGACGGATGGCACAGTATTTTAATTCCGGGGTTTTGGATACCGGATCGAGAAAATCAGCGGTCAGCTCGTTACATGCTCCAACCCACCAGTGATAGGTCATGTAGGTCGCACCTTGTTGCACACGGTCACTGATTTGTGCCCGTGCCATGATGCGTCCCCGACGGGAGGATATGGCAACAATTTCGCCATCCAGAATATTCAGATCTGCTCCGTCTTCTGGGCTAATCTGAATAAAGCCAGGCTCATCAGACAACTGGCGCAGCGCGCGGCAATTGCCTGTCATAGTTCGCACGGAATAGTGACCTACCTCACGGACTGTGGACAAGACAAGCGGGTATTTTGCATCCGGTTGTTCTTGTGGCGGACGCCATTCGCAGGCGAATAATCTGCCTTTGCCACTAGGTGTCGAGAATTGATTTCCCTTATACAAATACGGTGTACCTGGATGATCCTCGGTAGGGCAAGGCCATTGGACGCCGCCTTGCTGCTCCATTTTTTGGTAGCTGGCACCCGAGAATAATGGGCTGAGGCTGCGCATTTCATCCCAAATTTCCTCTGTGTTTGCATAGGACATAGGGTAGCCCATGGCAGTAGCAACCTCGCTAATAATAGCCCAGTCTGGCTTAACATCACCCTGTGGCTCAACGGCTTTACGGATGCGCTGAAAGCCCCGATCTGCCGAAGAATATACACCGTCATGCTCGCCCCAGGCAGTAGAAGGGAGGATGACATCGGCGTGCAGCGCTGTTTTGTTCATGAAAATATCCTGAACCACGACAAATTCCAATTGGTCTAGGGCTTCACGCAACTCGGCGGCGTTCGGATCACTTTGTACAGGGTCCTCTCCGAAAATGTAATAAGCTTTGAGCTTGTTCTCCTTCAGGATGAGGTGCGGTACCTCTGTAAGTGGATAGCCTTTTTTACGCGGCAGCTCAACACCCCATGCTTTTTCAAACTTTTTGCGGACTGTGTTGTCTGTTACATCCTGATAGCCAGGATACACATTCGGCAAAGCGCCCATATCGCAGGAACCCTGTACATTGTTTTGTCCCCGTACTGGTCCGATACCGACATTCGGCTTGCCCAGATTTCCCGTCAACAGTGCAAGGGAAGCGAGCCCCTTTACCACATCAACGGCCTGTGAAAATTGACATACGCCCATTCCGTACAAAATTGTAGCGGTAGGGGCCTTTGCATATTCCCTCATAGCCGCCCGGATATCGGCCGCCTTGACCCCCGTAATGCCTTCCGCATATTCGGGAGTATATTTTTTAATGCTGTCTACGTATTGGGCAAAGCCTTCTGTGTTTGCTTCCACATATCGTTTGTCGTACAGTCCTTCATGCACAAGTACATGACCAAAAGCGTTCACCAAAGCCATGTTTGAACCGCCCTTTAGGGGTAGCCACATATTCGAAATACGAGCTGTTTCGGTCATGCGCGGATCGCATACAATAATCTTGGCGCCTCTTTGCTTGGCAGCTACAATGCGTCTTGCGACGATCGGATGTGTTTCGGGTGCATTATATCCAAACACGAAAATGAGATCAGAGTGTTCAATTTCAGGAATAGAGTTGGACATAGCTCCATCTCCGAGCGAGTAAGTCAAACCTGCCACAGAAGGGCCATGGCATACACGAGCGCAATGGTCAATATTGTTCGTGCCAATGACCGCCCGCATGAACTTTTGCATGACATAATTGGCTTCATTTCCCGGACCGCGTGCGGAGCCCGTTCCCATAATGGAGTCGGGTCCGTATTTTTCCTTAATTGCTGACAGCCGTTCGGCAGTATATTGAATGGCTTCCTTCCACTCCACTTCCTCCATAACTCCATTTTTGCGAATCATGGGCTTGCGCAAGCGTGCAGTCAGAATTTGTGGGTCATTCAAAAAATCCCATCCATAGTGTCCTTTCAGACACAACGTTCCTTCATTCGTACGACCACCAGCCGGCTCTGCGCCAATTACCTGTCCTTTTTCCACCAGCAAATGAAGCTGACAACCGCTCCCGCAGTAGGGACATACGGTCAATACCTTGTCTGCCATAAGTGCAGCACCTCTTTTATATGAAATAGATGAAACTCGTAACATAAAAAAAGCCAATACAAAAATGCCGCTTTACGCTGCATCCTGTACTGGCTTATCCGCGAGCGAGGAGACAAGCTCCTTCCCGCTAATCCAACCGGTGTATGTGTTGTAGTTCTAGAGAAATGATAATGTGTCCGTCTCCATGGACGGAGGGGCAGACCTCCCAAGTATAAGTGAAGGGACTGCCGAGTGTTTTTTCGGCTTCGTTCATAAACTCCTTTTCCAGATAGGGACGAAGGACGTTCCAATATTCCCTGACCTTGTCCTCGGCCCCTTCATGAACGAGAATTTCGGACAAATTAGACAATGTACCTCGAATTTCTACCGTAATCCGGAGCGGCGAATCCAGTGAAACCTTGACGTTGTCCGGTCCTTTTCCACGGTAGTGCTTGACAATACATACGGCCAACTTCCTGATGCGCTCACGGTATTCCAATTCGGTATTCAACATCTGGACACTCCGCTTCGAATCAAAATAAAGGCGTACTTGCCGCGCATGCCAGACAGCCTGTGTAGCTGGTTTTAGAACAAAATGTAACCGTCCCGACCCAAGTGGTCTGCCCAGCACGGCGTATCACCCTTCTATGGTAGAACAGGTTGACCCGGAAAGATGTGAAATTCATTACACTGAACCAAAAATTTACATAGATTAGACCACTCTTGAGTAGCTATACCTCTATGGTTTGTATGATGCTTCTCATTCCGTCGTATTGTTTGTACAGCTCCAATACAAAAGCAGTTGAATGACATACTATGGGCTGAGATTAGTAAATGGCATTCTCAAAGCCCTCTATACTGAAATAGCTCAGTGCGAATCTCAGAGATTTATAGTAAATTATTCATTTATATGATTTGCAATATCAATTTATTATTATTACATTGGACGGAAATGCTAGTCGAACTCCAGAAGGCATAGATATGTTATCCAAAATGGTGGTAAAGTATGGTTCAAGATGTAGAATCTATGCGATATTCAGTTTGTAGAAGGGCAACGTCAAGGTCGCCAAATGAAGACTTAGTAGGAATTACTGCAACGTGTGGCTGAACATGAAGCCGCAAGTCAAGCCACGCTAGAATAAAGAGAAGAGGTCCGTGCTAAAATGCATGGACCTCTTCAAACCTGTAATAATTGATTTTTTATGAAACTTTACTGTTTAACCAGAACGGATAAATCGCCTTCAAAAACTTGCTCCTCTTTCTTGTTGAAAGTCGACAGCAATACAGTAACGAGTCCTGTTCCATTCCTCATCTCTTTTACTCCAATCACTTCAACAATGGTGTACAATTCGTCGCCTGGATATACTGGTTTAATAAATTTAATATTATTCATAGCAGTTCCAGCAATAACCTCATCACCGTAACCGCCTGTTTCAACCCAAAGCTTAAAAGAAACAGCTAATGTTTGAATTCCTGAAGCGATAATTCCATTAAACCTGCCTTGTAATGCTTTCTCTTCATCTAAATGCATATATTGCGGGTCAAACTCCCTTGCAAATCTGGTAATATCCTCTTTAGTTAATTTTAAAGACTTGGTTTTAAATACTTGTCCGATATAAAATTCATGAAACAGCATTATTACACCTCTTGATTAAATTATTTGCTTATTTATAGAGTAGCATAATATCACCAATCAAGTTAAGCTGCCCGTTAGCTTAATGACGTATTGTCCGTCTACAACTTTATATTCACCGAACAATATTTCCCTTTAAAACTCGTAGCGTTATAGCAGCAAATTAATTTAAGATACAAGTATGAAAAGCCTCTGATAATTCAGCGGATTTTTGTAGTCCCACTCAGTAAGTAATCCTCCGTACTTTTGTACAGTCAGATCAATGTAAGTGTCTGTTTTTTGAAGGATTATATTTCCATTACCATAAGTCTCACTGGTAACAGTGGCAAGGTTATTTGACTTCAATGCAGAGTGACTCTTTGGAACTGCTTATTTTATATACTTCGACATTCGATGCAAATAAATAAAAATTATTGACAACTGTTAAATTATGGACAACAATAGAATGCAATAATATATAAATATTGGTACTTCTGTATGAAGGGTGGTTTATCTATGAAAGTTACACCCACGATTAGAGCAGAATTGGAACAATATCTAAAACAAGAAGGTTTGAGCATGATGGAGTTTGGGCATATAGCGGGCATGAATAGGGGGATAGTAAGTAGCATAGTGTCAGGCAATAAATCTATGTCTGTTAACCAGATAGATCGCATTACCGAGGCTATGGGTTTACCAGAAGGCTACTTTTACGACCTATTTATAGAAAACTACATCATCGACACCCCCCCGAATATGAGACGAATAGAGCCATTTTTGTATCGTTGTGCGGAATTGGACAAGCTGGATGCGATCCGTCGAGTGGTAGGAACCATTATGGACAACCTACTCTATTCGCCTAAACTATTTGATATGGCAGAAGTGCTATTAGCACAGGGACGACATGATGCTGCGTTGCTGTTCTATGAGGGTGTAGCTGAAACGGAGAAGTACCAACATTCTGAACGATTGGCGATCTGTCAGTATCGAATGTTCACGATTCAGGTTGGGGACGATCAAAGCCGCAATCTCAAGGCAGCTACGTTGTTCGAGCCTTACATTGAACGTCTGGATGAAATGGACCAACTTGACGCATTGAAGGATTTGGCTAATGTGTACAGGTCTTTGCGTAAGTGGGACAAGGTTGAGGAAATGGCAAGGCAAATGAGAGGGAAAGCTGAAGTACAATATTCCATAAAGCATCAGCAGAAGAATCGAAAGAACAGGGAGCATGATAAGGAAACCAGAAATCCGTTATTTGGATACATTGCTTACGCCGATTTGTTGTGTGCTAGTGTTTGTGAAGCCCAAGGCGATTATCAACAAGCCCTACTATATACATACGCCTATGCGAATTTAGATTGGGTCAAAGAGACTGATGAAGATACTCAACACTGGGTAAACTTGTTCAGTCAGTGGGCAGAAGGTAACACGTACGTCAATAAACTCCTGTCTGGAGATGTTAGCGTGCTGCCAGACTATGTTGAATATATAGCGGCAACATCAACCGCTAACGAAAATGAGAAACTCTCAAAGCTGTTGAACGTTATGATAGCGGCTAACCGATATGAAATAGATGTGGATGATGTCCTTTCACGTTTTGAAACGAATATTAATTCATTTGCTCAACTCCCAACATCATCTGATATATATACCCAACAAGTAATACCAGACTATTTCGCATGGTTTGCTTACGAAATGGCTCATTATTATTTACATCGGGTGAAATACAGTGATGGCTTTAAATACTTGATGTATGCAATGGCAAAGTCACATATAATAACTAATGAAACAAACTTTATAAATTGTATTGGTCTGTTTATGCGTTTTCAAGTCCATGCGACTCCTGAAATCAAAACAGAGTTCTCCAATCTAATTGAAAAGGTGTGGTTAAGTAATGTTGAAAAAAATGGCATTGTTAATTGTTGCGAGTAGCTTTTTGTTTTTTATAACTGTACCCGCTCACAATCATGAGCAGCTTATTCAGACCCTTGTACAAATTGGGGGATTCTAAAGCAAAAGAAAGCTCTGCCGACCATAAGGTTAGCAGAGCTTTCTTTAGTGCAGGAATTACCACAGAATTCACCGATGTAGTTTGAATTTAAAGTAGATATGAAAAGAACTACCAGATTGTAGTCGGAAGTCTCTTTCAGGTAGACCAAATCAAAAAAATAGGAGGGGAATTTATGAAGAAAAGAATATTTCTTTTCTCGATTTTATCTTTAGCTATAGCAACTACGATAGGGGTTGCTTCAGCTTCAGCAAGTACAACTAGCGAAAATACCATAATTTCTCAAAGATCGGGTGGAAGCGCAACTTAATTGGTTTGTGGGAATTTCTTTATTATCGAGCAGTTTGAATTTAGAGTAGATGTAAAGATGGGCTCGGCTGGATTGATTTTGTGGGTTCTTTTTCCACAGGAACAGGCTTTGCAAATGCAAGTAGTGACGTAGCTAATCCAAAAGGTGTTGTAACTCCACAAGCTTACACAGAGCATGTCATTAATTATGTAAGAAACAATCAATTTAAAACTTGGGCAAATGATTGGGAAGACTATGCAGCTACAGAAGTAGGTTATAAGGACTTGAACTTCCTAAACGGGTATAGGCTCGATTCTATCTCTATTAGTTATACCGACTCCACATGCGAATTATTAGCAGGATGCACCCGTTACAAAATTCAAACTTATAATTATTCCACATATTAATAGATCATCGGTAGCAAGCCAATAAGCAGTAGCTGAGTATACACTGGAGTTTCCGAGTTCGTGCTATCCAGAAATGGGAGCACACATCAAAGATGCTATAGCAGTCGGCCATTCTGACGTATGTACTATTGACCGGGACGGAGCTGAAGAAACTCGCAAGAGTCTTTAAAAGATGTTCCTACAAAAAAGTGATTTGACCGCGACGAGTGACCGTTGGCGATGTGCGCTGAAGGTGGCGCAGGTGTTGATATCCGATACATAACCCTTAGTGACAACAGGGGAGCAGGATCTTGGGTAAGTCATTAATTAAATAAGTATAATGATGGTACAAAGGTGAGTTTTATTGTGAAATAAGGATGAGAGACGCTACTGGTTATCAGCCGATTTCAAATACAACTGCTGCTTGGCAAAGATATGACTTTCCTAAACCCGAAGTTATTGAGCAATATGTTATATACCCACAGACACGGCAACTGACCGTGCCCCTAAAAATTGGACTTTCGAAGGCTCAAATGATGGGATGACTTGGAACGTGCTAGACACCCAGTCAAATATCACTGGATGGGTAAATAGCACTCCCAAAAAATTCACTTTTTCTAATTCTAATTCATACAAGGATTATAGAATTAATATTACAGGCAATAATGGAAGTCAGTATCTAGCTCTTAGCGAATTAGAGATGATGTCTAAAGTGTCGAGCTCCACTCCTAATCCAGGAACAGAGGAACCAACTCCAAACGGGGATCGTGCAATTCTGGTAGTCACCATGACAACTTGCTTAGAGAAGGAATTTGATTTGAGTATGCAAGAGGTCAATGACTTCGTTGCATGGTATGAGGCTAAACAAGCAGGTTCTGGATCGGCTTCATACGCCATAAACAAGCACGATAACAATAAAGGCCCATTCAGCAGCCGTAAGGATTATATGCTGTTTGATCGTATCCTAACATTTGAAGTAAGTGAGTACTCTAAATAAATCAAAAAGCTCAGGACCTTAATGGGTCGGCTGAGCTTTTTTTGTTAAGAAGCCCTTCCTTTAATCAAGACCTCGCATAGCCTATGGAGTAGGAGTACCCTAAAATAAAGGAGGCGTTACGTGTGGGGGAAATGAAAAGAGACTACGAGGGAATCACCGGAAGAGTTTGGACATCGATAGCTGCTGTCTTGGCACTGTTCATATTGCTGGTAATCATCTTGAAATTAATTCATTTATAAAGATTCTTAAGCTCCACCGAGGGATTTAATTTCTAAAGCATAGCCCCATTAGTTCCTGAGGAACCTATAAGGTTCGCCGTTTGGCCCATTCCCGACCTTAAAGAAGTTGGTGAAACAACGTTTTAGACACACAAAAGGAACCTCAGCGGCTTTTCCGGAGAAGGTAGGGTAATACCCCTTAACGAAGCCTGATCCACGTCGGAGCAGCTGAAATAAAGTAGACTGATTCATGAAGGTCGCCTCTTTTTGGAATGGTTGGTTTGTGCTTACCATTAGCTGAAAAGGCGACTCTTTTTATCCTATTTTTGGTTAATCAACAAGCCTGACTTTGCTTCAATATCTTCTATAATTTCCAGTGCAACAAAATATCCGAAAAATAATGTTAAAATATCCTCGTATCGTTTTCCTGATCCTCTTGCTCTACTTAATAATATATTTTGACTTTCTTGTATTTTCTTTTTATGGAATGATAGAGAAACAACGGATGAATTGGAAGCGATCAAATCCATCATTAGAATTGACAACTTTTTCTGAAACTCTTCAATCGGAAAGTCATTATTTTCTTTCGAATACAGCTGCATCGTTTCAGGTGGATCTTTAAATGAAGTTTGATATTGAGTATTGAAAACACCTTCATTAGCTATTTTGTCAACAATTAATTTACCAAAAACGATCCCTGATGCGAATGCTTGCCCAGGAATTCTTCCTATACCAAGATCACCATTAAATTGAGCTTCTCCAGTAGCAAAAACACGATTCAAGTTTATAGCCTCAGCATTAGCATTGATTTCGATTCCTCCTGAAGAATAGTGCATCGTTGGTGTAATTTTAATTCTTTTATTTTTAACTACTTTAGGACTAAATCCATATGTTTTGAATTTTTCATTTAATACATTTTCATCAGCATGGCTCATATCCAAGTACATGTCCTTTTTTTGTTTGATGCACTCTAGTTGGAATTTTAAAATCTCATCAATCATTTCGTGGTAATCATCCCGAGCAATTGCATCACAAATATACTCATCTTCTAATAATTGAACTCCTTCCTCATCTATTATTTTCCCTTGACTCAAAGATACAACCCCGCCCAATAAAATTTGTCTTCCGTTATATATAGACCAAGGATGACACATTACTGTAGACATTCCCTTTAATCTCGCACCTATTTTCTTAGCTAAGATTAGCGTTTCACCAGTTGAACCGGGCGAATTATCATTGAAACAGAATTGTCCTGCATATCCCCCCGTAGCTAATACCAAATAATTAGTATATATTCTGATAAATTGATCTGATTGTGTGTCATAAAATATTGCGATAATTCCGTGATCGTACTTTTCCAAATGTATCAAAATTTTATTACACATCGGTTGTTCAATATGTTGTAGTAAACAATTGATTAATTTCTTTCCCCCATGTGATTTAATCATACATTCAGGCATGATACCAAAGGATGTTTTCTCATAAGAAATACCCAATTCTTCGAAGAAATTTATAATTATGTTGGAATTCCTATATAGCGATTCAATTACGGATCGATCTGCTCCACATTTATCAATAGTAAGATTAATAATATGATTAATTTCATTCTCTGAGGGAACACGTGTATTTGCTGCTGAAAGAAAGGAGTTGCTTTGTTTGGGTGCACTCTTTTTTGTTACAATCGTGTACTTGATATTTTTTTTTGACAAATAATAAGCAGCAGTAAGTCCTGAGATCCCCGTACCGACAATCAAAATTGGAGTGTAGTGTTCAACGGATATTCCATTTTGTTTCATCATTCCAACTCCTTTTTAGGATGTGAATGTTTTCTTCGGCTGAATCTCGTAGTCGGTTTTCTATTTTTTTGCAACAAAACGCATCAGGAGGATATTTATAAAATTCTTGCTTTCTTGTTAATTACCTGTGATTTATATCAAATTATATAACTGTATTTCGTTTTATACTTTATATAGTTATTAAGAGCTAACAAAATCAAATACAAACAGTTTTGCAAAAGTAGAGGAAAAAAAGAACCATTAAAGCAATTGCTAAGATGATTCTTATTACGAGTTACAATATCCTTGTTACCGACGAAGAATGGAATCTAAACAAAATATTTTCCTGATTGTACAAGTTTATTCCTTATTTTGTCAACAATATCTGAGAATATATAACTGATTCAGCTTTCACAGTATGAATATTCACACAAATTCTTAATGTAATAACTAGCGTACCTTAGAAAGGGCCACAGAGTTCTCGTATTCATCCATTTGTATAACCCTTTTTTTAACCTTCGACTTTTAGTCGAAGGTTCAGAGTGTCGAGAAAGTCCAGAGGACTTTTCGACACTTCTATTTTTATATGGGGAGACGCATCTTTTAAAACAAAAATCGATTTAAAACGATCTGAGGCCCCTAGTTTTTAGACCACTAAGACAGTTTTAAACCCCCTGCAAAAAAACAGGGGGTTTCTCGACAGCCTGAACCTTCGACTTTTAGTCGAAGGTTTTTACTAATTAAGAGCTGATAGAGAAACAGTGCAATGAACCGCCTATATTCACCTTCTCCAGCCTTATAGCCTTAACCTATCACTTCTATAGATATCATATCTTAGACCAATCAAACATCCCGTGGTATATTGTTGACATTCAAGAGAGAGCCGTTAGCTTCTCTCCACTAGGTTCGAAAAACACAGGGGTGAATAATGATGAGTAAAAAGACCATGTTCGAGAAAATTTGGGATAACCATGTCATCTATCAGGAAGCGGGTAAGCCGAGTATTTTGTACATTGATCTTCACCTCGTACATGAGGTAACATCGCCACAGGCGTTTGAAGGATTACGTCTTAGCGGCCGTCAGGTGCGTCGTCCAGAGCTTACGTTTGCAACGATGGACCATAACGTACCGACTAAGGACCGTTACAATATTACGGACCCGATTTCCAAGCAGCAGATCGATACATTAACTCAAAATTGCCGTGATTTCGGTGTCACACTGTATGATCTGGATACGGTTGATCAAGGTGTCGTTCACGTTATGGGACCTGAACTTGGTCTGACTCATCCGGGCAAAACGATTGTTTGTGGTGATAGCCATACCTCCACACATGGGGCGTTCGGAGCGCTCGCTTTTGGTATCGGAACCAGTGAGGTAGAGCACGTAATGGCAACACAATGTCTCCAGCAAGCCAAAGCCAAAACGATGGAAGTTCGCTTTGTAGGCCGCCGCAAACCTGGGGTGACAGCAAAAGACATGATTTTGGGTGTCATCGCCAAATACGGTACAGATTTCGCTACAGGTTATGTTATTGAGTACACAGGTGAATCTATCCGCGAATTGAGCATGGAAGAGCGCATGACTGTGTGTAACATGTCCATTGAAGGCGGAGCCAGAGCAGGAATGATTGCACCGGACGAAACCACCTTCAACTACTTGCGTGGACGTCAACATGTAGCACAAGGAGCTGCTTTTGAGCAAGCGGTTGCTGAGTGGAAAGAGCTTGTCACAGATGAAGGTGCTGAGTTTGATGTCGTGCTGGAGTTTGACGTAGATGCTTTGATTCCGCAAGTAACCTGGGGCACTAGCCCGGGAATGGGTACAGATATTTCCTCAACCGTACCGATTCCGGCAGAACTGCCAACCGAAAACGAACGTAAAGCGGCTGAAAAAGCGCTTGAATATATGGATTTGAAGCCAGGTACTCCGATCACGGATATTGCGATTGATTATGTGTTTATCGGCTCCTGCACCAACGGGCGAATTGAAGATTTGCGTGCAGCCGCTGAGGTTGCCAAAGGTTACAAGGTTTCTGACAAAGTAACGGCCATCGTCGTACCAGGTTCGGGTCGTGTGAAAATTCAGGCTGAAGAAGAAGGACTGGACGTCATTTTTAAAGAAGCAGGATTTGAGTGGCGTGAAGCGGGATGCAGTATGTGTCTTGCGATGAATCCAGACGTACTGCAACCGGGACAGCGTTGTGCTTCGACTTCTAATCGTAACTTTGAAGGTCGTCAGGGACGCGGAGGACGGACTCATCTGGTATCTCCAGCAATGGCAGCCGCTGCGGCGATTCATGGACATTTTGTTGATGTACGGGATTGGAAATTCAAGCAGGAAGAAGTAGTCCGCTAGGATACAGAGGAGGAATTACGATGGAAGCTTTCACAACATTAAAAGGAATTGTAGCCCCTGTGGATCGGGTGAACGTGGACACAGATGCTATCATTCCTAAGCAGTTTCTGAAACGAATTGAACGTACGGGCTTTGGACAGTTTCTGTTCTACGAGTGGCGGTTTGATGAAGCGGGCAATATCAATCCTGAATTTGAACCCAACAAGCCTCGTTATGCAGGAGCGTCTGTGCTGATCTCTCGCGCTAACTTTGGCTGCGGCTCCTCACGTGAGCATGCGCCCTGGGCGATTATGGACTATGGTTTTCGTTGCGTAATTGCGCCGTCTTATGCGGATATCTTCTATAATAACTGTTTCAAAAACGGTATATTGCCGATCAAGCTATCTGAAGAGCAAGTAGAGGAATTGTTTCAGCGTACGGCGCAGCATGATAACTACCAATTGAACGTAGACCTGAATGAAAAAACAATCACTGACGACTATGGTCTGAAAATTGAATTCGATCTGGATGAACATCGCCGTCAATTCTTGCTACAAGGCTTGGACGATATTGGCCTGACACTCCAGCATGAATCTGAAATTCTGGCGTATGAACAAAGACGCGCTGCGAAACAAGGCGTATAATCATATTTCCCAGTTCAGTATCAATACGAAGCCATATAGCTTGCTCATTTGTTAGACAGAAAGCCCGTACTGGCAATTTTTTTGCCTGCGGGCTTTTATTATGCTCAAACAATAAATTGGAAAATAAGGGGTTGACGGTTCGACTCAGCATGGTATTGTAAATGTAAATTGGTTGAAGGACTGTGTCTGTGAGAAATACCAAAAAATACATATATAAGTTAGGGGAATGAGGATGAAGAAATATGGTTGGGTGATACTAGCGGCTATCTTGATTTGGTTATGGCCGTCCTCCCCTCATGTGAATGCGGCTGGAGCAGATTTGTTTTTGGATGGCAAAAGAGTGGAAGCGCCTGCGGATGCCAAACCTGAAATGGTCAATGGAAAAATCATGGTACCGCTCCGGGTGGTTGGGGAGCAGCTGGGGTATCAGTTCAAGTGGGAACCACAAGCCTATAAAATCTCAATCCAAAAAAACAGTACCGATATGTCTATGTATGTAGGCCGTACATCGGCTGATGTGAATGGAAAAACAGTAAGTCTGGATGCGCCTCCTGTACTTCGGGGCAATTCGACCATGGTTCCATTGCGTTTTGTTGGGGAGCAAATGGGGCTGAAAGTAGATTGGAATAATAAAAGTAAATCCGTAAATCTCAGTCAAAAGGCTGCAATTCAACAAGCGAATAAACAGTCTCAATCCCAACCATCGTCGCAAACGTCAACACAGAGTACAACTAGCACCAATAAAACGTCTTCAGCAACAGCGACGACAATAACCCCAGTTGAAGCAGACAAGCATACTGAAGCTACATCTTCACCATCCAAGCAGCAGAATACAGAACAGACCGCAGCGAATGCGTTGCTTGTACAAAATATTACTTTTGAGGGTGAAACGTTAAAGATTTTTTTGAACAAAGATGTTACCCCTAAAGTATCCAAAATGACGGGGTATGATCGTATTGTTGTAGATTTACCAGAAGCTTCAATGACGACTGATTTTCTTCAGCCATTCCCGATTCGTAGCGATGGTACGCGGGCGCTGACGAATAGTAACAGTGAGGATGTGCAGGAAATTAGATTTGCTCCGACAGATGGACCGAATGGGGGCGTACGCATTGTCATTGCTTTAAATCAAGCACGTGATTACGATCTATCAACCAATGGCCTAGGCGATATCACCCTTCAATTGCGTGAGCATAGTGTGAATCCAGTAGCGGTAACACCAACGAATGTCGAAGGACGGCGAATCGTCGTCATTGATCCCGGACATGGTGGCAAAGACCCTGGAGCAGGTAGTGTGACTGGGCGACATGAAAAGGAATTTACATTGGCGGTAGCGTTAAAAGTCGAGCAGCTTCTGCAAAATGATCCTGACATTCAAATCGTATTGACTCGCAATGGAGATACGTATCCCACGTTGGATGAACGACCACAACTCGCTAATAGTCAGCAGGCAAGCGTGTTTGTATCTATTCATGGTAATAGTATGCAAGCTTCAGATAAAGGAAAAACCAATGGCTCTGAAACCTATTATGCACGTCAGGACAGTTTGGCACTGGCAAAGACGATGCATAAATATCTTGTAGCGGCTACCGGATTTAAGGATAATGGCATCAGGGTGGCAAACCATGCAGTGACGAGAAAATCACAAATGCCTGCTGTATTGCTGGAATGTGGCTACCTTAGTAATCTGTCCAATGAAGCAGCCATGTTTTCAGAAGAAACACAGGAGAAGATTGCCGAAGGTATTGTCGATGGGTTGAAGGAGTATCTTGGAACGGGCACAGGAGCAACTGAATCACTTAACTAAGGATGTTAGCAATAAAAGCTACTTTCCACCTTTTAATGAAAATTCATGGGGGTGAAAAGTAGCTTTTTTAGTTTTTTTAGCTGTGACTTTTGACGGAAAACGAATGATCTATATTTTTAGTCAAAATTCGACAAAAATAGTTCTTTGGCACGTATATTTCTGTTATGATGGAATATATTCGCAACTTTTGGTGTGAGATAACGTCTAAAAGGTTGTCTGATATTACATAAGCGCGTATATCAGGTCGCCGCACCGGAGCATGTGGCAAAAAAATTATGAATGGAAGGGTGACGAATGAAGAAATTTGGTTTTTTGTTGTTATTATTTGTCTTCATGTGGGCGGTTCCGGGTTATGGACATGCGGCTTCGAGTGGAACACAAATCTATCTCGACGATCAACAGTTAAGTGTCCCTAGTGGTGCTAAGGCACAAGTAATTGGCGGAAGTACAATGGTTCCGCTACGCGTAATTTCTGAAAATTTGGGATATGACGTGACATGGAAGCAGCAGGCGCGAACCATAACGATTGAGAAGGACAGTACCTCGATCCGAATGATAATCGGAAGTAAGACGGCGACTGTCAATGGAAGCGACATTAGTCTGGATGCTTCGCCTCTGCTGCGTTCCAATTATGCCCTTGTACCGCTTCGTTTTATCGGCGAGCAAATGGGACTGGACGTAAAATGGGACAGCAGCTCCAAGTCCGTAAAATTATATACCCGCAGTAGCGGGTCTGGAAACGGGGAATTTACACCTCCCAAGTCTGGAAATAACAGTACAGGTACTGGAAGTGTTACTGCGCCAACGAATAATGCGAACTCAGGTGTTACACAGGTGCAGGGAGTTAGTTTCAGCCAAAACCGTTTAACCATCACAACAGCCAGTGCCGTCAAGCCGAAAGCGTTTACGATGACAGGCCCTGATCGGGTAGTGGTGGATTTGCCAGCGACTGCGTTTGCTGACAATTTTGGAGACCAGCAGAAGCTGGATAGCAACTTAAATGGTTCGTTGGACATTGAGAATGAAGCGGATGTGTCCGGTATCCGGTATGCTTTGTTCCAAAAGGAACCTTCAACGGTGCGCGTTGTTATTGATTTAAAACATGCCATGAATTATACCGCATATAATGATGGATCGAATCGTGTTATCGTCGATTTGGCTTCCAAGGATTCAGTGAATACCACGCCAGATGCAACGTTACCAGATGGCTCACAGCCGGAAGACACGCAGACATCACCAACTAACAGCAATGGTAAAAAAGTCGTTGTTATTGATGCTGGTCATGGAGCAAAAGATTCAGGTGCAGTTGGTGTTTCGAGAAAAAATTATGAAAAGACCTTCAACCTGGCTATGGCTCTGAAAGTAGAAAGCATATTAAAGCAGAACTCCAATCTTGAGGTTGTGCTGACACGCAGTGATGATACATTCTTGGAGCTTAAACAGCGCGTAAAAGTAGCTGAAAACCTTAATGCTAACGTGTTCGTGTCCATTCATGCTAACAGCAGCGGTAGCTCAGCTTCCAACGGTACAGAGACGTATTACCAGCGTAGTGCAAGCAAAGCGTTCGCTAACGTTATGCATAAGTACTTTGCTCCTGCGACGGGTCTGACAGACCGAGGCATTCGTTATGGCAATTTCCATGTAATTCGGGAAACGACTATGCCAGCCGTATTGCTTGAAGTAGGATATCTGAGTAATGCAAAAGAGGAAGCCACACTGTTTGATGAAGATTTCCAAAATCGGGTAGCTCAAGGGATTGCAGATGGAATCACAGAGTATCTCGACGTAAAATAAATCTTCAACAAATCGCTTGTCAACGTCAAGCAAGGAGGGGGACATATGAACAAGAAAATCGTAATTGCAGGCCTGCTGGCATTGTTCGCCATTGCAGGTGCAGGGTGTGCCTCTAAGCAAACATCGGCTCCTGCGACTCCATCTCAGCAAACACAAACTTCTAATGCACAAAATAGTACACCTGAACAGACGACCCCTGATCCATCGGCTCAGTCTGCTGAGAATAACGGGGCGAGTCAAACACCTGGATCTCCGTCAACAGAGCCTACAAAGACCAAGACGGACACGGAAAATTCAGGAGATCGACAAACAAAGCAGATTACGGTGTACTATACGGATACACAAGAGAACGGCTTGAAAGAACAGAAAAAGGAAATTACCTATCCAAGCGAGCTGGAAAAATTGCAAAAAGCGTTTGAAGCTCTGCAAAAGAGTGGGGATTCTGCTCTAATCCCGTTGTGGTCCGAGAAAATTTCCGTGCATAAGATCAAATTGGATAACGGTGCATTGACTATTGATATTTCCCTGCCGGACGAGGCTCGATTGGGAGCTGGCGGCGAGGAATTGGCTATCGATGCCTTGAAGAAAACGATGTTCCAATTCAAGGAAGTCAAAACGCTGGATTTGCTCGTAGATGGGCAATCTCTGGAGTCCTTAATGGGACATGTAGATTTGGATCATCCCATGAGCCGCTAACTGATCAGACGGTATGAAAATTTCTTGGGGATTTACACACTTTTCACGTGCAATCTGTGACAGATAATGATAATATAGGAGTGTATTTCTCGCCTATGCAGGCAGTCATGCACAAATAGTATTCGTTTCTTTCCGGATGATTATTTAGAGTGACCGTCTTGATGCGGGCTATCCCGTATCAAGACGTTTTTTTTGGTAGGAGGTAGGATTTCCGTGAATGCAGCAACCGCACGTCATATATTGGACACCATCGGTACGATGTTTCCGGATGCCCATTGTGAGTTGAACCATGACAATGCTTTTGAATTAACGATCGCCGTGTTATTGTCTGCTCAATGCTCCGATCAGATGGTCAATAAAGTAACGGCAGACCTGTTTCAAAAATACAAGTCACCTGAGGATTATTTGGCTGTTCCTCTTGAGGAACTGGAGCAGGATATTCGCAGAATCGGCTTGTACCGAAACAAGGCCAAGCATATTCATAACCTCTGTCGTATTTTAATAGACCAGTACGGGGGAGAGATACCTTCAGAGCACGATCAACTGGTTAAGCTACCCGGTGTCGGCCGCAAGACAGCTAACGTCGTAGTATCTACTGCTTTTAATGTACCAGCTATTGCGGTAGATACGCATGTAGAGCGTATTTCCAAACGGCTCGGTTTTGCAGGGTGGGATGATTCAGTGCTTGAGGTGGAAAAAAAGCTGATGAAGAGGGTACCTAGGGATGAATGGTCTTTGACCCACCACAGGCTTATTTTTTTCGGACGCTACCATTGCAAAGCTCAAAATCCTCAATGTCAGGTATGTCCGTTGCTTGATGTGTGCAGGGAAGGCAAGAAACGTATGAAAACGTCTCTTATCAGAAAAGATAAGGAACGTAGAGCTTAAAGACCCACAGAGGTAACAAAGGGTTTAACCATTTATGTGTAGAAAAGGATGAAGAGTATGAAGTGCATTTCGGTATATACAGACAATTTTGAAGCGTTCTCTGATATTTTTGAGCAAATTGTAACAACAGAATTTGCTGAAAACGAAGAGCGCGAGCTTGAGGGAATCACGGTTAGTCATTCCGGTGATGTACCTGAGCATTATCTGGAGCGTATGTCACAAAAGCCAGAAGTGGTCGTAATGAAGGACAAATCCCGTGGGATTACGATTTTACAGCATGGTCAAGTATTTGAAATTTTGCTGCCAGTGCTTGAGACTGCAGCCAATTAAGTTCAATTAGCGGACGACATGCGTTGCATGTTCCGGTGTAGGCGGCTCGGCTGGTTTATCCAGCCCGAAGGCGCATTATACATGAACCTTGCAGACCATCCTGATATGGCTAGGGCCTATTCCAATGAAGTGTGCATACGTTTTGCACCCTGAATTATGGTATCGCGTTCCCCGTGTTCCAAAAGGTGAATGTACGTGATGAGTAGGCTCACCCGTTGTATACATATCTTGCTTCGTCGTTGTCCTTTAAGTGGGCTTTGATGAAATGCATTCGGTTGCCAAAATACTTATTCCTAATGATCCGTTTTGGACAGAATAAAATGAACTTATTATTATCATGTACAAAAACAGCGTTCCCTAAAGCCAGGTACTGGCGGGGAGCGCTGTTTAGTTTTTTTGATGTGATGATTCTCACAACGGCTTAGGAATGCTACAATATAGCTATTTGATGCAGACAAGTGATAAGGAGTGGAACCGTAGCTTATGATGCAAACGATTACAGGAGATGCGGGAAAGTGGTTGGATACGATAGAACAGATACAGAATACATTGCGTAAAGCCGGGGACGAAGCGGGAGCGAAGGCGACAGGTGATCTGCTGGAAAAAGCATATGTGCAGGAGCTGACCATTGCCTTTTGTGGACATTTTTCAGCGGGTAAATCGAGCTTGATTAACAGCCTATGTGGTAAAACCGTGCTGCCATCTGGACCGGTGCCTACGAGCGCTAATGTAGTGTCCATCCGTTATGGGCATCCGAGAGCGCTCATTCATCCAGTCAAATCAGCGGAAAATCCAGAGCCGGAAATCATGGAGGCCTCCCTGTCCGAGCTTGCTGAGTATTGTAAAAATGGTGGAGCCTATGAATCGGTTCAAGTGTGGGAGGATGTTCCCATATTATCTAGCGGAGGAGTGTTGCTGGATACACCAGGCGTAGATTCCACAGACCACGGACATGCGCTGGCGACACATTCTGCTTTACATTGGGCAGATATTGTTTTTTATGTGATGGATTACAACCATGTCCAATCTGAAAATAATTTGTCCTTTGCCAAAAGTTTGTCGGATTGGGGCAAGCCGTTATATTTGATCATCAATCAAATCGATAAACACCGGGAGCGAGAGCTTTCATTTACACGTTATCGTAAAGAGGTGGAGACTAGCTTTCATGCCTGGCAGGTTCATTATACGGATATCCTCTTTACTTCCTTGAAGGAGCAGAATCATCCATGGAACCAGTGGAAACAGTTGACGCACCTGATCCCGAAATTGCTGGAGCGAAAAACAGAGCTTTTGGCATACAGTTTAGTGTCCTCTATGCACCATTTGGTAGAGCAACATGTGGAGACTGTGCAGGCAGCTGAAGAAGAGGAACTGAACACACTGCTAAAAGAAGCAGGTGGAGAAGAAGCCATTTTGCGCCTGGATATAGAGCAGAAAACCTTGCAGCAAGAAGATGAACACTGGAAGATGCTTCCGGAACAGGAGCGTAAACGACTGCGTCAAGAGCTGGATCATCTACTGGAACACGCACATTTGACGCCAGCGGAGCTACGTGAAGCGGCAAGCGAATACTTAGAGAGCCGCAAGCCGGGCTTCAAAACAGGACTATGGTTTGCAGGAGGAAAGACTGAGCGAGAAAAGGAAAGCCGTTTGGAACGGCTGACAGGAATGCTGACTGACCAGGTGGAGGGACAATTGCTTCCTCATGTGCGGGAGCTACTGAGGTCTTGGGGTGACGGTCAGGGTTTATGGTCCGCTGCGATGGAGCAGGAGCTGGATGACATCCGCCCTGTAACGGATCGGCAACTGGTAGAGCAGACGGTGAAGGAAAATGCGTTGTCGCCGGAGTATACGTTGAACTATTGCAAGGATCTACGTGCTGCTGTGACCGCCGATTGCCGCCGCAAGGCGCTTACGCTAGTAGACCGCCTGCTGGCCCAGCTTGCAGTGCGAGCCGAAGCCCGCCGCGCGGCTCTCGCGGATGCGCGCACTGCGCTGCTGGCGCAGACGGAGGCGGCGAGCCGCTACAGCACCCGCGTGCAAGCTTCGGCTTCGCACGCCAGCCTGCTGCGCAGCTTGCTGCCGCAGGCTTCCGCGCCAAGCGGGTTGCCCCGTGCGGACGCGCCTGCACCTGCGTCCGATATCTCCGCTGCTGCCTCGCCAGCTGCGGCGCCAACGGGCGTTGCGCGTCCTGATATCGCTGGCTCGCGGAACGCATCGGCGCAGCCGCTAGCAGGAACGGCGGCAGCACAGCCTGCCGCCGGAGGCCGCCGCACGCGGCTGGATGCAGTAGCGGCCCGATTGAAGGCCGCCGCTGCCCTGGTAAGCCCATACCCTGCCATGCAAACGGCGGTACGGGATTTACATGCCCGCGCCGCTGCGCTGGAGGGTGGGCAGTTTACGCTGGCGCTGTTCGGAGCGTTCAGCGCTGGGAAATCTAGCTTCGCCAACGCTTTGCTGGGTGAAGCTGTGTTGCCCGTATCACCGCATCCGACGACAGCGGCGATTAACCGCATAATGGCGCCTGCAAGTGCTGAGCGCCATGCCACGGCTGACGTCCATATGAAATCAGTGGACGCGTTGCGGGAAGATCTTAAATACTCATTTCGGCTATTAGGATTGGGGGAGCCAGCGGCAGCGGGCTGGCAAGAAGCCGTTCATGCTTTATCTCCGGAAGGCATCCATCCTGCGGGTAGGCCCCATTATAGTTTTTTGAAGGCTGCCGCAGCGGGATGGGAAGAAGCTGAAAGCTTGCTGGGACAACAGCTTCAGGTGGATTTAGAGCAGTATCGGGATTTTGTTGCGTCTGAGCACAAATCATGCTTTGTGGAGCATATCGACCTTTATTATGATTGCGCTCTGACCCGTCAGGGCATCGTGCTAGTGGATACGCCTGGAGCGGATTCTGTGAATGCACGGCACACAGGCGTGACCTTCAACTATATGAAGCATGCGGACGCTCTTGTATTTGTCACCTATTATAACCATGCGTTTACGCAAGGCGACCGACAGTTCCTGAACCAACTAGGTCGAGTTAAAGAGACCTTGGCGCTCGATCAGACGTTTTTTATTGTGAATGCATCAGATCTAGCTTCTTCTGAAGAAGAACTTCATTCTGTTACCCGGCATGTACAGGAACAACTACAGGCGAATGGAATCCGAAAGCCACGCATTTATCCGCTTTCCAGTATGCTGGCGTTGGAAGCTGCCGAACAGGGAGAGGCTTCATTGCGTTCAGCTTCACGTTTTGATGCATTTGAAGATGATTTCTCGGCATTTGCAGCCGAAGAGCTGGCAGGTCTGTCCATTGCTTCTGCTATGCAGGAACTGAGCCGGCTGCGGAACCGCATAGAGCAACATGCAGCCGATGCCCGGTATAGCGTAGAAGAACGTGAGATCCGATTCGAGCGATTAACTCGCATCCGTGGGGAATTGGAGCATACGCTCCTAGACCTGACTGACAGCAACGGTGCATCTGTGTTATCGGGCGAAACCGATGAACTGCTGTATCATGTCCGTCAAAGGCTGTCCTATCGGACTGGAGAATTTATGGCAGAGGCGTTTCATCCATCTGTTCTGCGTGAAGGAGTAGGTGATCTCCGTTCGGCTTTTGCATCTTGTGGTCGTGAGCTGATGCGCTTGATCGAACTGGAGCTGTCTCAGGAATTACTGGCAACCACACTCCGGCTGGAAAAAACGGGACAAATTTTGGTGCACAAGGCTATACAACAATGCGTAGAACACATGAACCATCAGTTGCCAGGACTAGATTGCACAATTCCTGAATCCAGAAAATGGGCTGTTCCCGAGCTGAATGAAATTTCCCTGCAGGAGTCCATTCATTGGAAGGATTATTGGAATAGCTTTAAAAATCCAAAGCTATTCTTTGAAGGAATTGGTCGAGCGAATCTACAAACCAAACTGGAGCCGATATTACGCGAGCGAATCGGGGAAGCTGTGGATCAGCAACGAGAACGAATGTCTTCTTTTTACGTTACGCTGATGCAGGAGGAGCAAATGTGGCAGAAAGCTCAGCTTCGAGAGCAAATGCTGGAGACGATTCGTGGCATGGAGCATGCCCTTATGGGCGGTGAGCAGCCACAGGTTTGGGAAGAGCTTGCTGGCAAGATTGCGGCTTTGGAGTAAAGATAAATAAGTACACCATTTATTTAAGTTCAGGACACCGGGTTGTGGGACAACCCGGTGTTTTATGCATGCTCCAAAAAGAAAGCAATACTGAGTAAATAGCCATATTCAATAATAAGAAAGCGATTTAATTTGTCTAATCACCCACCACTTGATAACCTGCCTGAATACGGCTCGTTATCCTCTTTGCCGCCTTGGAACGCGAGTGGTAAACTTCACTAAGCCATATAACAACGTCGTGCAACTAATGGAGGGACATTGACATGGAAGTGCTCAGGCAACTGCAAGTTTTTTTTCGCGAGAGGAGACACTATCTGTTTCTTTCTATTTTATGCCTTGCGATAGCGACGGCTCTGGGACTGGTGTATCCGAACCTGCTCCAAAGGCTCATTGATAACGCTATCATCCCTGGTGACTTTGGGAAAGTACCGGCGCTGGCTCTGACTGTGCTGGGAGTAGTCATCATCAAAGGGTTCATGCAATTTTTACATGGTTTTTTTGGTGGACGGCTAGGTAACTATCTGGCGTACCGACTCCGCAATGCTTGTTACGAAAAGCTACAATTTCTGTCCTTCAGATATTATGACACTGCCAAAACGGGTGATCTCATGTCCCGACTGACTGGTGATTTGGAGGCAATTCGTAACTTTATTGGGTTTGGTTTTGCCCAACTCCTCAATGTGCTACTGATGGTCGTATTCGGCTCTATGATGATGCTGTATATTAACTGGCAGCTCACCCTCATTACGATGATCAGCATGCCATTGCTGCTCTTCGTCACATTCAAGTTTGAATCCCGGATTCATCCCACCTTTCAGGAAATGCGGATTGCCCTTAGCGCCTTGACGACAGCGGTCCAAGAAAATATAACAGGTGTGCGAACCGTCAAATCTTTTGCCCGCGAATCCTATGAAGTTGAGAAATTTTCAGTACGTAATGAACAATACAAGAGTAATCAAATTCAGGCTGCTTCCTTATGGAGTCGGTTTTTCCCCGCTATGGAACTGATTGCTTCTGTCAGTGTGGTCCTTCTGTTGGGCATGGGGGGGTATCTGGTTATTCAGAAGTCAATGACCTTGGGGCAGCTCGTCGCTTTCTTTAGCTTAATTTGGTATATTATCGGCCCCATCTGGAGCATTGGCTTTCATATCAATAACTATACGCAGTCCAAAGCTTCTGGTGAAAGGGTCTTGGAACTGCTAAATCAGTCCATAGATGTAACCGATGAAGCTGGAGCACTTACACTCAATGCCGATCAGGTGGAAGGACATGTTACGTTTGAACATGTTACCTTTGCTTACGGAAATAAGCTTCCTGCTGTTGTTGACATCAATTTAGACGCACCGCCAGGATCAGTCATTGGAATTTTAGGAGGAACGGGGTCTGGGAAGTCTACCATTATTCAATTACTCATGCGCGCTTATAATGTGAATGCAGGAAGTATCAAGTTGGATGGCAAGGATATACGTCACTTAAAGATTCGCGATTTGCGTGCTCAAATTTCTTCCGTGTTTCAGGAGACGTTTTTGTTTTCGTCCTCTATACGCAACAATATTTCATATGGTTTAAGTCATGTCAGTATGGATGACATCATACGCGTTTCCAAACTGGCTCAGGCGCATGAATTCATAACTGAACTACCGCTGGGTTATGACACTGTCGTCGGAGAACGTGGATTGGGACTGTCCGGAGGACAGAAACAACGGATCGCCATCGCACGCGCACTACTCAAAAATCCGAAGATTCTGGTTCTGGATGATGCTACCAGTGCGGTCGATATGGAAACAGAGCATGAAATACAGACCGGTTTTCAAGAGGTTATGCGTGGTCGAACAACATTCATAATCGCTCATCGAATCTCTTCGCTTCGTCATGCTAATGAAATTGTGGTGCTTGAGGAAGGGCGAATCGTTCAGCGTGGAACACATGAACAGCTCATTGCTACTCCAGGTCCATATCAGGATGTGTATCATATTCAATACGCCGATTACATAGCTCAGGCTCCAGACGGTGTATCCGAAGGGCAGGTGAGACCATGAATATACCCGCAGAAAAAGTCAAACCGTTAAAAAGACCAACGAATGAGCGCTTTGTCTATCAAGATGATGATGTCATTGACAAACCGTTTAACTGGTCAGAATTCAAACGTTTGTTGGCATACATGAAGCCTTATGCCCGTCAGATTTTGCCGATCCTTCTCGTCATGATGATTCTCGGCACCATTACCAAGCTGACCGTTCCTTATTTGATCAGTCTGGCCATTGATAAAGCAATTGCTCCCGCATGGCCTGCACTGCCTAGCGTAAAGTTGCTGTTGCTCATCACGGGTGCCGTGCTCTTGTTATATTTAATTCAATGGGCAGCCAGCACGTACCGCATTAAATTCACCAATATTATCGGTCAACGGGTTATTTACGATTTGCGTGAAGATTTGTTCAAGCATATTCAAAAGCTATCTTTTAACTTTTTTGATAAGAGACCGGCAGGTTCTGTATTAGTGCGCGTGACGAATGACATTAACTCGCTACAGGATCTATTTACGAACGGTGCAGTGAATGTCCTGATTGACTGCGTACAGCTTATCGGAATTATTGTCATTTTGCTGCTTATTAACTGGAAGCTCGGTTTAGCGGTAATTGTCACTGTTCCGATCATGTTTTTGATCTCGACCAAGCTGCGCGTACGTATCCGCCGCGCTTGGCAAGAAGTGCGTATGAAGAACTCGCGTATCAACTCTCATTTGAATGAGTCTATTCAGGGGATTCGTGTGACACAAGCGTATACGCAGGAGCAGGAAAACATGGCTTATTTCGACGACATGAACAGCTCTAGCAAAAAATCGTGGGATAAGGCTTCTGCCATGAATCAGGTTTTTGGCCCACTTATTGATATTACCGGGGGATTTGGTACGCTTGTGCTGTTTTGGTTTGGAGCGCATTTAATCCAGACAGATCAGCTTACGGTGGGGCTACTGGTTGCTTTCGCCAACTATGTTGGGAACTTTTGGGAGCCAATTAATCGGCTGGGCCAAATGTATAATCAGTTACTGGTTGCGATGGCTTCGTCAGAACGAATTTTTGAGTTTATGGATGAACAGCCGAATATTGCAAACAAACCGGGAGCAATAGCCTTGCCGCCGATTCGGGGAGATATCCAATTTGAAAAGGTCATTTTTGAGTATGAAAAGGGACGTCAGGCGCTTAAAGGTATTAATCTTTCTGTCGAGGCGGGTCAATCTATAGCGCTTGTGGGTCATACCGGATCAGGTAAAAGTACAATTATTAATCTGCTAAGCCGTTTTTATGACATTACGTCAGGGCGGCTTACGATTGACGGTCATGATGTGCGTGATGTCACGGTGGAGAGCTTGCGAAGCCAGATTAGCATCGTACTTCAGGATACATTTATTTTTTCGGGGACGATCCGTGATAATATTCGATTTGGCCGTTTGGATGCAACGGATGAGGAAATTGAAGCGGCTGCGAAGGCGGTCAATGCTCATGAATTTATTGTTCACTTGCCAGCTGGCTATGAAACAGAGGTAGAGGAGCGGGGGGGAATGCTGTCCATGGGTCAGCGACAGCTCTTATCCTTTGCTCGTGCCTTGCTGGCTAATCCGCGAATTCTTATCCTAGATGAGGCCACAGCTAGTATTGATACAGAAACGGAGTTGAAAATTCAGGAGGCTCTTCAGGTTTTACTAGAAGGCAGAACTTCTTTTATGGTCGCTCACCGTTTGTCCACCATCCGTAATGCTGATCATATCGTTGTACTGGATCATGGGGAAATCCAAGAAAGTGGTAATCATGAACAATTGATGAAAAAACATGGAATATATCGGGGGCTGGTGGAAGCACAGTTCAGATTTTTGTAAAAAAAAGATCAAAAAATCGCGTTTTTTGTAAATTTTAATGCCGAGCACTATTGCATTCTTGGAGCTAAACCCTGAAAATAAAGATGAAAAGAGATCAGAGCAATTTCGTCAGAGGGGGAAGAGTTCAAGATGTGGGGTGCTCCTTTTTCTGCCAAGGCTAAGAAGATGCTGCTGCTGGGTAGCGGCGAATTGGGAAAAGAAGTCATTATTGAAGCTCAGCGGCTTGGCGTGGAATGTATTGCTGTAGATCGCTATGAACTGGCTCCAGCAATGCAGGTGGCCCATCGCTCTCACTGTCTGGATATGCAGGATGCTGAGGCGTTGAAGGCACTAATTCGTAAGGAAAAGCCCGACATAATTGTACCTGAAATCGAAGCTATTGCTACGGGTGCTTTGGAAGAATTAGAGCAAGAAGGATTTCACGTAGTACCAACGGCCCGTGCCGCCCGTCTTACGATGGACCGGGAAGGTATCCGCAGGCTGGCTGCCGAGAAATTAGAGCTTCCGACTGCTGCCTATCGTTTTGCAGATAACTTTGAGCAGTTGCGGTTGGCGGTTCATGAGCTGGGCACGCCATGCGTGGTCAAGCCCTTGATGAGTTCGTCGGGTAAAGGGCAGTCTGTATGCAGGGCAATCGAAGATGCAGAATCCTGCTGGAATACGGCGCTGGAAGGCGCGCGTGCCAAAACAACACGTGTCATTGTTGAAGCTTTTGTCCCGTTTGAGAGCGAAATTACCTTATTGACCGTCAGATCGGTTTTGGGTACGACTTTTTGCCCACCGATTGGCCACATTCAGAAAGATGGGGATTATGTCGAATCCTGGCAGCCTCATGGTATGACGGACAAGCAGCTTTCGGAAGCGGAAGAGATTGCCCGTAGGATAACGGATGAACTGGGTGGTTACGGATTGTTTGGCGTAGAGCTATTTTTAACAGCTGATGGCGTCATATTCAGTGAAGTATCCCCTCGTCCGCATGATACAGGAATGGTGACCATGATTACGCAGGATTTGTCGGAATTTGCGCTTCACGTGCGGGCCATTCTCGGATTCCCGGTGCCATCCGTCACGCTGCTTACACCAGGAGCTTCAGCTACTTTGAAGGCAGAAGTGACTACGCGGGATTTCGTAATAAGCGGTCTGCATGATGCATTATTGCTACCCCGGACACAGGTGCGAGTGTTCGGGAAGCCTGAAACCAAGCCGGGACGCCGGATGGCTGTAGCGCTTAGCGCTGCAGAAGATGTGGAAACAGCACGGAAGACGGCCAAAGAAGCTGCTAATATGCTGAAAGTGGAGGTAAATCATGTCTAACAATGTGATGATTCCAGTACTGACAATTCGTTCCGTAGAGCTTGGCGATTGCGAAGCCGTAACTGGACTACTAAGAGAAGTCGGATACCCGATGACTTGTGGTGTAATGAAAGAAGTTATGGGAACAGCGCGGGAGGACAGTCAAGCGAATATGATGGTTGCAGAAATGGATGGTCGTGTTGTCGGAGTAATCGGCATGCATACGGCTCAAAGCTTGGCTTATCCTGATCCTGCCGTACAAATCACCATGCTGGTCGTGAGCGGGGAGTATCGCGGCGAGGGCATTGGCAAGCGCCTGGTCGCTTGTGGTGAGGAGTGGGGACGTGCGCAAGGATGCTATCATTTATTCATTACCGGAGCGAATAACCGCATCAAACAAGTAGAGGCCCGAGCTTTCTACAACCGAATCGGCTTTGAAAAGCAAGGCTACCGTTTCAGCAAAAAGCTTAGATAATCAGCCTATAACAAGACAATCTAATACTTGAAGCCTCACTACTTTAACTTAGTTCCGCATGGGTCAATTCCGAGCGGGGCTATTTTTTTTCCAACTTTTATACCATTGATCCTGCTATAAAACATGATATACTGCTAGAGTAAAGATTACAAAGTTGTAACCAGACGCGTTCACACCAAGGCATTTATACAACAAGGAGATGACGAAATGAAGAATATGTTGAAAAAAACACTGGTGATGGGAAGTCTTAGCGCCATTTTATCCGCAGGATTCATCGTTCCGGCATCAGCTTCACCAGCTGACGATTTGACTGCCCAACTACAACAATGGTTTCAAAATAACGGATATACCGTCAATATGTCCAACGGGACGACTACGATAACAAAGACCGTAATTAAGGATGTTTCTGAAAAGGACAAGGCTAAAAACAAAACAGCAAATCCTTCATCCGGCAAACAAACAACAACCAAACAGGGTGGCCAAAAGGCTTCGCAGTCTGGTACCAAGCAACAGACTCAAAAACAAAACACAAACTCAGGCGCGGGTCAGTCTGCAGGTACGAATGCACAACTCAGCAAGTCCCAATTTGCAGCTGAGGTTGTAAAGCTTGTAAATAACGAGCGCAGCCAAAAAGGTCTCAAGCCCCTCGCATCGAATGCGAAGCTTACAGAAGTAGCCTTAGTCAAGGCGAAGGATATGAGTACGAACAATTACTTTTCCCATACATCTCCGACCTATGGTTCACCATTTGATATGATGAAAAAATTCGGTGTAACTTATACGTATGCGGGTGAGAATATTGCTATGGGACAACAAACACCACAAGAAGTGATGAAAGCCTGGATGAACAGTCAGGGACATCGTGAGAATATTTTGAAGGCAGAGTTTACACAAATCGGTGTGGCTTACTACAATGGGTATTGGGTACAAGAGTTCACACGTAACTAAGATGATAGTAAATACGTTCCCAACGTTATGTCGCTGCTACGAAAAGATAGTGACGTGACGTTAATCTAAAGACCCGCTGACACGTTCAGCGGGTCTTTTGGTGTCTCTTCATCTTCCAGTGGCATAACCACTGCTTTATACCAGAAAAGACATAAGGGACGTATTTATAGTATGATAGCAGCAAGTTGGATAGATATCAGACTACTTATGGAAAGCCAGGTGAACAAATGAGCTACGAAATCGTGCATGAAGGTGCCTTTGCTATGCTCAAGGTGCAGTTGAAACCCGGGGAAATGATTAAAGCAGAAATGGGAGCGATGGTTTCCATGTCTTCCAGTGTAGATATAAAGGGGACGGTAGACGGTGGATTGTTACGTGGCTTAGGCAGAATGCTGAGCGGAGAAAAATTCTTTTTTCAAGAACTGAGGGCAGCCCGGGGACCGGCTGAGGTGTTGTTAGCCCCTGCTAGTATAGGTGATGTACAAGCGGTGGAACTGGATGGCACGTATAGGCTGTTGGTCCAAAAGGACGGTTTTCTGGCTTGCACAGAAGGCATTGAGGTTAGCACCAAAATGCAAAACCTGATGAAAGGTTTATTCTCCGGTGAAGGTTTTTTTATCGTAGAAATCAGTGGTCGAGGTACGGTATTCCTGTCCTCTTATGGGGCCATTCATCCCATTTATATTGCGCCAGGAGAAGAGCGTATTATTGATAATGCTCATCTGGTGGCATGGCCGGATTATATGGATTATAAAATTGAAAAAGCATCTAAAGGCTGGTTGTCCAGCGTAACGAGTGGAGAAGCACTTGTATGCCGCTTTCGCGGTGAAGGAACGGTACTGATTCAAAGTCGAAATCCGGGCAGTTTTGGACAATGGATCAAAAGTTTTATCCCTGATAGCAAATAGTTTGATTCGTCTGATTAGAGATGAGAAGATCAACTGTTCGCACAAGAAAGTATAATATAAGGATGGTCATTTGCCATCCTTTTTTTGCCTGTTCATGGGAAATTATATGTGACTCTAAGCATGTATTGCGCTTTTATTCCGAACGGTTTATTTGCAAAATGATATGAGAAGCTTTATGTTTATTTCACTAAGCTATCAGGAGGGAACACGAGTGAATTCATCAAAATGGATTTGGCGGTCTGTCGGTTCCATTTCCATTGCCGCCACATTGCTATTATTGTACGGATTTTTTACAGCAGTACAAAGTATCACGGCTCCAGAGCCAATGGTTAGCACTCAACCTGTACATTCCGGTTCATCGCAGACACAAACTGCACCATCAGCTACTAATCAGACGGGAGAGTTTCGGGTAGCTGCCATTGGAGATTCGCTAGCCAAAGGCACGGGGGATGACTCCGGAAGTGGTTTTGTGCGCCGGTCGGTGAGCTTGTTGAATAATCAGGAAGGCCATAAGGCTCAGCTCATAAATAATCTGGGGATTAATGGGCTGACGACTCAAGGGCTATTGACCAAGCTGGATGAGCCTGGTGTTTCTTATGTGTTGAAAAAGGCTAACGTCATTATTGTCTCGATTGGCGGAAATGATTTATTTCAGGGAGCTCAGGCTGCCCAAACTGGCAAAGAGCCGCCTACACTCAGTGGTTTGCGTAAAGCTGTGCCTGATGCCGCCAAACGTCTGCAAAAAGTGCTGACAAAGGTAGGGAAAATCAATCCGAATGCTAAAATTATCTATGTCGGATTATATAATCCATTCAGTGATCTGCAGGAAATGAAAATTCCCGGTAATCTTGTAGTAACAGAATGGAATCTGGCTGCCATGGCAATTACCAACCAAAACAGCAATATGACTCTGGTTCCAACTTTCGATTTATTCCAGCAAAATTTGCCCGTCTATTTATCATCCGATCATTTTCATCCAAACGGACAGGGCTATCAGGCAATCGCTGAACGTATCGCGCAAGGGTTTGCAGTTGCAAACACGAAGGATGCCGATAAAGTGGATAATGAACAACAGTCTACAAGTAGCCAACCCGCTGAAGTGAAAAAGGGAGGAAACAAGCAATGAGCATCCAATCTGCTGACAAGACCGGGGCTGGAATAACCGAAAAATCGACATCAAGGGATGCATTGTCCAGTTTCCATTCCGCCAATCAGGTTTGCAGCGGAGGCAGAGACAGAAGCAATACCGAAACAGTTCTCTCTGTTCAGCACGTTAAGAAACGTATCAAACGCAAAATGATCATTCATGATGTCACATTCGACGTTCGTGCGGGTGAAATTTTCGGATTTCTTGGTCCTAATGGGGCTGGAAAAACGACGACTATTCGTATGCTGGTCGATTTAATTAAGCCTACGGAAGGGACGATTACCGTCTGTGGTCATAATGTAAATCGTGACCCTGAGCAGGCTTTACGGCATATTGGTTCTATTGTGGAAAATCCAGAGGTGTACAGCTACCTGACAGGGTGGGAGAATTTAGAGCATTTTGCCCGTATGCAGCCTGGTGTAGACGAGCAGCGTATCCGCGAAGTCGTTGAGCTGGTTCGGCTCGATCGCCGTATCCACGATAAAGTAAGTACGTATTCTCTCGGAATGCGCCAGCGCCTAGGTATAGCCCAAGCCTTGCTAGGTAGACCGAAATTACTCATTTTGGATGAACCGACGAACGGGTTAGACCCCAAGGGGATCAAGGAAATGAGAGCTTTTATCCGTTTGCTAGCGGCAGAAGGCATGGCTGTATTTGTTTCCAGCCATTTGCTCAGCGAAATCCAGCTGCTATGTGATCGGGTGGCAATTATAAGTCGGGGAAAGGTGCTAGCTGTAGGTGGTGTACGGGAACTGGTTGAGACGCACTCGCACATGGCCGTGTGGCAACTGGAGCCTCGTGATCAGGGTCTTGCCATATTGCAAAATTCTCCGCATGTGCAAATGATTACGAATGCCGATGAATTAATTGATGACAGCATTGTTGCAGGCAGCGGAGCCGATGCAATTTTTACAGAAATGGATGAAGAGCATATTGCGGAGCTGGTGACACAAATGACGGCTTCCGGTATTTCCGTTAAAGGTGTAACCAAAATCAACCCTACACTGGAGCAGCTATTCCTGAAAATGACGGAAGGTGAGATACTTGAATAACATTTTACCGCTCGTACAAAATGAAACGCTCAAAATTATCAAGAAGAAACGATTTTATGTCATTTTACTTGTTTTACTTGTGCTTGTGCCGATTTTTACGTACGCTCAGATGAAAGTGGCAGAAAACAATCGCGAAAAATTCGGCAATGATTGGCGGCTTGAACTGCGTCAGGCCATTACCGATAATCAAAACTCGCTGGGAAGTGACCGGGTTCCCGAGGAATGGAAGACCTATCGTCGGGTCTTTGTGCAGCAGATGCAATATTATTTGGAGAATGATGTGAATCCTAATGAGCCGAGTGGTGTCACCTTTACCAGAGAGTTTATGGATAATTCCATAAATCTGTTCGTTCCGCTGTTGATTATGGCCATTGCCTCCGACTTGGTTTCTGGAGAACGGACGACAGGCACGATAAAAATGTTGCTGACTCGCCCAGTCAGGCGGTGGAAAATACTGCTGAGCAAGCTGTTGACATTGTATATGTTCGTCTCGCTCATCATTTTGGCTGTATTTATAATTAGCTATCTCATATCAGGCTTGTTTTTTGGTTTTCGCGGTTTTAATGTTCCGGTATTTACCGGATTTCAAATTGTTGGATCGACGGTGGATTTGTCTGCTGTACATGCGATTCCACAATGGCATTATCTGATGCTGCAAGCCGGATTGATCTGGTTTGTCAGTCTTGTGGTAGCTTCGTTAGCCTTTATGGTATCTGTCCTGGTACGAAGTACGGCGGCAAGTATCGTGGTCATGATGGCTGCGCTTATTTCGGGCACTATTTTGACAAACATGGCTTCATCTTGGCAGAGTGCTAAATATTTATTTATGGTTAACCTCGAATTAACCGATTATTTATCTGGAAGCCCCGCCCCGATTGAGGGAATGACCTTACCCTTTTCTTTAGCTGTACTGTGCATTTGGGGGGCTGCGGCATTGATTGTTTCATTCGCCGTCTTTACGAAACGGGATATATTGAATTAAAATGGACAAGGTAAAAGAAAACATCTGTTTGCATTTTTGGTGAAAATCATCAAGAATAAGGCAAAACACGGTTACGATTAGACAAAGGGGGAGCATGAATGGTCGACAAAATCGACTTGTCTGCGGGAGTATCCGGCACACAAAGCGGAGCTTCAGAATATGGCGTGGACGACATTCAAGTGCTCGAAGGGCTTGTGGCAGTTCGCAAACGGCCGGGCATGTACATCGGGAGCACCAGTTCTTCGGGACTGCATCATTTGGTATGGGAAATTGTAGACAACGCGGTGGATGAACATCTTGCCAAGTTTTGCTCTCGCATTGATATTACAATGCATAAGGACGGTTCCGTTACAGTATCAGACAACGGGCGCGGTATTCCTACAGGAATGCACAAAACGGGAATTCCTACGCCTCAGGTTGTATTCACCATTTTGCACGCCGGAGGTAAGTTTGGCGGTTCGGGATATAAAAAGTCTGGGGGTCTGCACGGTGTAGGTGCGTCTGTAACGAACGCTCTTTCGGAATGGCTTGAAGTAGAAATTTACCGGGACGGCAAGATTCACCGTCAGCGGTTTGAATATTGGCAGGACAAGAAGGGCGTGGAGCATGTCGGAGAACCGACCACAGGCCTTGAAGTGCTGGGCAATACTAACAAGACGGGCTCGAAAATTACATTTAAACCGGATATTCGTGTTTTTCAGGCAGGCATTCATTTTAACTACGATACGTTGGCTGAGCGCCTTCAGGAAATTGCTTTTCTAAATTCGGGCCTTCGTATTCAACTTAAAGACGAACGCAGCGGAAAGTCAGATGAGTATTTTTATGAGGGTGGCGCAAGTCAGTTTGTTGCTTTTCTGAATGAGGGCAAGGATGTGCTACATGACGTTATTCACTTTAATGCCGAGAAAGAAGACATTGAAGTAGAGATTGCCATCCAGTACAATGCGGGTTATACAGAGACGATTGCTTCGTTCGTTAACTCCATTCCGACACGTGGCGGAGGCACGCATGAAACGGGATTCAAAACCGCTTACACTCGTGTCATGAACGACTATGCGCGCAAAACGGTGATGTTGAAAGAAAAGGATAAAAACTTGGAGGGCAACGATCTACGTGAGGGCATGATGGCTGTAATCAGTGTCAAAATGGCTGAAGTTGAATTTGTCGGCCAGACAAAGGATCAGCTGGGTAGCGCTTCGGCACGGAGTACAGTGGATGCCATCGTATCTGAGCAGATGCAGCGTTTTTTGGAAGAAAATCCGCAGATAGCACAAACTTTGATCAAGAAGGCAGTTCAAGCATCCAGAGCGCGTGAAGCTGCACGTAAAGCTCGGGACGAGATGCGTTCCGGTAAAAAGCGCAGTGAAAGTTCCAATTTGAATGGTAAACTGTCGCCTGCGCAGTCCAAGGATTTTACACGTAATGAGTTGTTTATTGTGGAAGGCGATTCAGCTGGAGGATCAGCCAAGCAGGGACGGGATTCTAAAATTCAGGCCATATTGCCGCTAAAGGGCAAGCCGATGAATCCGGAAAAATCCAAACTGGCGGATATTATGAAGAATGATGAGTACCGTGCTATTACAGCAGCTATTGGTGCGGGGGTAGGAACAGAGTTTTCGCTGGAAGACAGCAATTATTCCAAAATCATCATTATGACCGATGCAGATACAGATGGTGCGCACATTCAAGTGCTGTTGTTGACGTTCTTTTATCGGTACATGAAAGAGCTTATTGATGCAGGACGCATATTTATTGCTCAACCGCCATTGTATAAAATAACTCGAAAGTCGGGTAAGCTCGAAACGGTGCGTTATGCTTGGACTGACGAGCAACTTGATAATTATTTAAAAGAATTTGGACGAAATTTTGAGCTTCAGCGCTATAAAGGACTTGGGGAAATGAACCCTGATCAGTTATGGGAAACAACGATGAATCCCGATTCACGCACCTTGTTACGCGTTCAGATAGAGGATGCAGCCAAGGCTGAACGCAGGGTGTCCACTTTGATGGGTGATAAGGTGGATCCGCGCAAGCGCTGGATCGTGGAAAACGTAGATTTCACGGAATACGTAGAGTAGTGCTATCAAAAGAGGTGTATACATGAGCTTATCGGAGCAGTTTTTGCCAGCTTTTCTGGAGGAAGTGGTCGGTGACCGCTTTGGCCGATATTCCAAATATATTATTCAGGATCGGGCGATACCCGACGTACGGGACGGATTAAAACCCGTACAACGTCGTATTCTTTATGCAATGTACGATTCGGGCAATACGCCGGATAAAGCATATCGTAAATCAGCCAAAACCGTTGGGGACGTTATGGGTAATTACCACCCCCACGGTGACTCGTCGATTTACGATGGCATGGTACGGATGGCGCAGCCTTGGAAAATGAGTCACGTGCTGGTGGATGGTCACGGTAACTGGGGCTCCCAGGATGATGATCCGGCGGCAGCTATGCGTTATACGGAGGCTCGCTTGTCTCCGATCGCAATGGAAATGCTGCGCGATATTGAAAAGCGTACGGTTTTGTTCAAGGACAATTTTGATAACTCGGCCAAAGAGCCTGTTGTGTTGCCGTCTCGTTATCCAAATTTGTTGGTGAACGGTTCCAGTGGGATCTCGGCAGGATTTGCGACAGAGATCCCTACACATAGTTTACGCGAAGTTATTGATGCCAGCATTGCGGTGATGGAAAAGCCGGAGATTGAGCTGGAAGAGATTATGACCTTTATTAAAGGTCCTGATTTCCCGACGGGCGGACTCATTATGGGTGGCGAAGGCATCAAGGACGCTTACCGCACGGGAAAAGGACGCATTTATATTCGCTCCAAAACGGAAATTCAGTCTTTGCGCGGAGGCAAGCAGCAGCTGGTCATTACCGAGATTCCGTATCAGATCGTCAAATCAAGGCTCGTAACCGCCATGGAAAATATCCGTCTGGAGAAAAAGGTGGAAGGGATTGCCGAGGTTCGTGACGAAAGTGGACGAAATGGTTTGCGCATCGTTGTGGAGCTGAAGAAGGAAGCTGATGCGGAAGGGATTTTAGCTTATTTGCTGAAAAAAACCGACCTACAGGTGGCATATAACTTCAACATGGTAGCCATTGTGAACAAGGCGCCACATCAGCTTGGGCTGAAGTCCATTTTGGAAGCGTATATCGCCCATCAACGCGAAGTTGTCACTCACCGTATCCAGTATGAACTGGAAAAGGCAGAGGATCGTGCCCATGTGCTGGAAGGTTTGGTCAAAGCACTGAACATTCTGGATGAGGTCATCGCAGCCATAAAAGCTTCCAAAAATCGTCAGGACGCACAAAATAATTTGCAATGGATGTTTGGTTTTAGCGAACGGCAGGCAGATTCTATTTTGACCTTGCAGTTGTACCGTCTCACCAATCTGGAAATCACAACGCTTGAAAAAGAACTGGGTGATATCCAGAAAAAAATCGCGCAATATCGTTCTATTCTGGAAAGTGATCGCAAGCTGATCAGCCTGATTCGCAAGGAACTTTTGGAAATTCGCGAAAAGTACGGCATTGACCGTCGTTCAGATATCCAGGGCGAGGTAGAAGAGATTAAGGTGAACCTGGAAGTCATGGTGGGAGCAGAGGATGTACTGCTGACACTCTCGAAAGATGGCTATGTGAAACGTACAAGTATGTTGTCATTCACTCGTTCAGGCGGGGAACGTTCAAGTTCTGGTGTTAAAGAAGGGGATTACGTTACCCAATTGCTTGATGTGAATACGCTGGATGTATTGCTCGTCTTCACCCAGCGCGGACAATATTTTTTACTGCCTGTACATCAGGTGCCAGAGTATAAGTGGAAAGAGCCGGGCACACCCATTGTCAACGTCATTCCGTTATCGAAGGAAGATCGTATCGTAAGTGTTATTCCGCTCAAAAACATCGAGGAAATCGGCAAAAGTCTAGTATTTGTAACAAAGAAGGGCCAAGTAAAGCGTACAGAATTAAAAGAATATGCTACAAAACGTTCTAGTGCCGTAGCCGCCTGCAAAGTAGCAGGGGACGATGAGGTATTATCGGTAACGTTAAGCGAGGGTACCCGGGATATTATGCTGATTACCCGCGCGGGTATGAGTATACGCTTCAAGGAGCAAGAGGTTAATGCGATGGGTCGCGTATCGGCTGGTGTCAAAGGTATACAGCTAGCGGAAGGCGATGAAATTATCGCGGCGTTATGGGTAGAAGAGGATGAAGGAGAAGTGTTGGTGCTGACCGAGTCTGGTTATGGTAAGCGTACGCTTCTGTTGGACTATCCTACACAGGGAAGAGGCGGCAAAGGTATCACTACCTTTGAGTTCAAGGAAGGCAAACGAGTACGTTCGAATGGAACTCGAATCGTGGCTGCCTTCTATTGCCGTGAAGCTGTTCAATTATTTGCAATCACAGCAGAAGGACAAACGATGTCCTTCCTTTCGGAAAAGGCTCCTTTGACCGACCGAAAGGATACAGGCAAGCTGCTGGCTCCAGTGGAGAAGAAGGACGAAATTGTGAATGTGCTGCTGCGTAGTGAGCCGCAAACTTCTCAGTCCATAGAATAATAGGAAAGTCAAGCGCTTATTAGCTCGAAAAAGAGAGGTCCTCTCGTGCCATTCCGGCACGAATGAGGACCTTTTTGCCGTCATGGTGTCGAACTCTGACCAGCCTTCAAAACCGAGGTGAGACTTCCTTCCCCTTTTCATTTGATGCTCCAAAAACGGCAGGAAACCGGGGCTGAATGGCGAAAATTTAATGTGATGAAATACAATCCGGACGGTGGCCCATACGGTAACTTTGATGCTTTTACTGACCCTGTTATCTAAAGGAGTGAGGCAAAATGCAAACGACCGAATTTGCGAAAATCTGGTCCAGAATGGCTAAGGATTATAAGGTTCATATGGAGCAGCAACTGGCTCCATCACTAACCGAAGCTCAACTTACGGTGCTGGAGGTTTTGAACGAATACGGCCGTATGAAACCGTCTCAACTAATCCCATATCTCGCCACCACACCAGCCGCGGTTACGATGCTGCTGGATCGGATGGAACGGAATCGACTGGTCACCCGTTTCAGAGACGTAAAAGACCGTAGAATTGTATGGATTGTCATTTCAGATCAAGGGAGAGAAGAAGTAGAGCGTGGATTACGAATACGGGATGATTTTCTGGGTTCTGCACTAAACCGAATTTCTCAGCACAATCAAAATTTGCTGGTTTATTTGTTGGGGAAAATTACAACGAAGGCGAAGACATCAGTATCGGCAAGTGAGACTGAGGGAGTAAAGGAACCAATAGAGCGAGCAGAATAACTAGAATGGTGGCTACATGAAAAGTAGCTGTACGCAGCAGATTATCATTTTAAGGCAAATAGGAGTGCGCGGATGTAAATACCTATCGTGGTATTCATACCGCGCTTTTTTGTGTTGAAGTATAGATGATATTTGGGTGAATGTTGACATTTACATAAGAGATGATAAAATAATAGTTATTAATAAATAACAATTCGTGTACAAATAGTTGCTTGTTTATGTTATATGGATTGTGAATTGGGTATTAGAAAGAAGGATGGTTTCAGTGAGTGACAGAGAGGAAGACAGACTTGAGGTGTACCGGATTATTCAATCGGTAAGGGAGGTTAACAAAACGATATTTTATGCCTTCTGGAATGAGGAGCAGCATTTGGATCTGACGGCCATTCAGCATATGGCTTTGGCAATTCTGAATAAACGCCCCAACATCGGATTATCCGAGTTGGCAGATATAGCGCATGTGGGAAGCAGCTCTATGAGTGGAGTGGTTGACCGCTTGACCAAGGCGGGATATATTGCTCGCGGACGGCATGAGCATGACCGTAGATCCTTAGTGTTGACGCTTACGCCGGAAGGGAAAGATATCATGCAAAAAGTAGACGCCATGTGGATGGAGCGCGTCTTGCCCATTCTGGACATCCCGAAGGACCAGCTAGAGATGGTCCTGGATATCCATAAACAAATGATCATGAAATTAACACCGAAGGGAATGAATCAACTTGAGCAGTCCTCAAATGACACTACCAGGTAATGTACGCAGAGCACCCATTGTGGCCGCTCTGTTGATTGGCGCGATTGTAGCGATATTAAATCAGACGTTGATCAGTGTGGCTTTACCGAAAATGATGAGTGATCTGAATATAGATGCCAATATAGCTCAGTGGCTCAGCACGGGCTTTATGCTCGTGAATGGGGTATTGATCCCGGTGACCGCGTTCTTGATTGCCCGTTTCTCCACTCGTAAATTGTTTATTAGCGCGATGACTATTTTTTCAATCGGGACGCTGTTATGTGCTATAGCGCCAAGCTTCAGCATATTGCTGATCGGTCGGCTTATTCAGGCCGCGGGGGCAGGTATCATGATGCCCTTAATGATGGTCGTTATCTTGAACATCTACCCAATAGAGCGTCGTGGCCGGGCGATGGGAACCCTGGGGATTGCGATGGGTTTTGCTCCAGCCATTGGGCCAACCTTATCCGGTTATATAGTACAGCATTATGACTGGCGGGTATTGTTCTGGATCATCCTGCCGATATCAGTAATTTCAATTGTGATCGGATTTATTTTTCTGAAAAATGTAACGGAGCAGTCCAAGCCAAAGCTGGACATTCCAGGCATCATTTTGTCTACGCTCGGTTTCGGTGGACTGTTATACGGCTTTAGTGATGCAGGAACATCAGGTTGGGGAAGTATTCCAGTCCTGTCTACGCTTATCGTTGGGACAATTGCGCTTATTTTGTTTATTGTTCGCCAACTGAAGGCAGATGAGCCTATGCTGGAGTTCCGTATCTTTAAATACGATGTATACAGCTTGACGACAATCATTAATGTGATTGTGACGATGGCTTTGTACGCCGGTATGATATTGCTTCCGATTTATTTGCAAAATATTCGGGGTTTTACACCGCTCCAGTCTGGTATGCTGATGTTACCGGGAGCGATTCTGATGGGGCTCATGTCTCCTGTAACGGGGGCTATTTTTGACCGAATCGGAGCACGCTGGTTGTCTGTAATTGGCTTGCTGATCATGGTTATAACGACTTGGGAATTTACAAGGTTGACCGAAACAACCACCTATATGACACTGTTAATTAATTATACGGTGCGGATGTTCGGGATGTCGTTGCTGATGATGCCGATCCAAACGGCCGGGTTGAATCAGCTTCCGCAACGATTGAATGCACATGGTACGGCGATGAGTAATACGCTGCGTATGATTTCCGGCTCGATTGGGACGGCAATTCTGGTGACAGTGATGTCCACACAAAGCAGCAACCGCTTGACATCGATTGTTACATCTGAGGGACTAAGCGTGACGGATAAAGCGGGGATGCTGGCTGCAGGTAATCAAGCTACGATTTATGGGATTAACTCGGCTTTTATCATTGCAACAGCGTTGAGTGTGGCCGCTCTGATTTTAGCATTTTTCATCAAAAATACGAATGCACAAAACGCCCATCCCCGTCAACAGCTGGTAAACAGCAAGAAGGGGCAGTCCGTGGCTTCCTCGTCATAAAAGGATGAGATGACGCATTAATTTAATTTTCTGCAAAAAAAAGAACCTGCAATGCATGGTTGTTCACATGCGTTGCAGGTTCTTTGTGCAAATGGGGTCGAAGATCGATATTCAGATAGAGCAGGGCTTTCCGATTCAAATTTCAGACGTAATCATGTTCTCATAAAGCGACCTTGGCCATTCATTCCATGGAAATTGGACAGGAGGTAACGAGTGAAATCTCATATCGTCCTTGCTAACCGGATGCGGTGCTCCAGCGAGTAAGGACCAGAGCGCCAGCTGTTGACCGGATCGGCTCAGATGACCGCCATATTTTTGGTCACCGTAGAGGGGACAGCCGATCGCCTGCATTTGCACACGAATTTGGTGTGAGCGTCCGGTGTGCAACTTAATCTGCACGAGACTGAGTCCATCTGCTTGTCCGATCACGCAGTACTCCAAAATGGCTTCTTTCGCACCAGCTGTGCCAGGTCGAACCGCTTGAACCGTGTTGGTTCGGCTATCCTTTAGCAAGTAATGGGTTAGACGGCCCTGTGGGTCCGTCGGAACGCCATTCAGAACTGCGGTATACAGTTTGTGAAAATGACGACTTCGTACCGACTCTGACAGGCGAGAAGCAGCTTTGGACGTCTTAGCAAAAATCATGGCCCCACCTACAGGCCGATCCAGTCTGTGAACTAAGCCCAAAAAAACGTTACCAGGCTTATTGTGTCTGATTTTTAGATCTTCCTTGAGTAAAGACAACAGATCAGGATCACCACTGGCATCCTCTTGCGTTGGAACATTGACAGGCTTTACAACTGCCAAAACATGATTGTCCTCATATAGGACAGGAATGTTGGGCAGTGCATGCTCATGCCGGGTAAGTTCATTTTGAGTCATAAGAGGAATTTAAGCCTCCCAGCGTCCGAGAATACCACAAGGCAAATTCAATCCCGAGCGTGTGATCGGCAATCCGATTTCACCAGCGCTAATTTGTCCGCCGTACTTTTGTTGCATGGTCATGCTCAGCATATTGCGCAATACAGTAGGCGAAATACCTGTAGTATAGGAGTTAATCAGCATGAACAGCGGTTGATCCGAAATGATGCTCATGCAGGATTCGAGAAACGGGTATAAGCTTTCTTCAAGCTTCCAAGTTTCTCCGTTCGGTCCGCGTCCGTAAGAAGGGGGGTCCATGATAATGGCATCATAACGGTTGCCCCGACGTTGTTCCCGTTGCACGAACTTGAATACGTCATCCGTAATGAAGCGTACCGGACGGTCAGCCAGACCAGACAATTGAACGTTTTCCTTTGCCCACTGTACCATGCCTTTGGCGGCATCCACGTGAACTACACTGGCTCCAGCATACGCAGCAGCAGTCGTGGCTCCTCCCGTGTATGCAAACAGGTTCAGTACGGAAATCGGTCTGCCTGCGCCTTTGATTTTATCCATCATCCAGCTCCAGTTCGCTGCTTGCTCCGGAAAAAGACCGGTATGCTTGAAGCTGGTCGGTTTAATGTGGAATTTAAGCGGTCCATAGCTAATTGTCCAGCGCTCGGGGATAGGTTTTTTCATATCCCAGTTGCCGCCACCGGAGGAACTGCGGTGATAATGCCCATGAACATTACGCCATTCGGCTGTTTCCTGGGCCAAAGGCCATATGATTTGCGGATCGGGACGACGCAGGACAATATCACCCCAACGTTCCAGTTTTTCACCACCGCCTGTATCCATTACTTCATAGTCTTTCCACTCTTGTGCTACATACATGTACAATCCATCCTTCAGCAGTCAATTCAGGATTTAGGCAGCAAGCTGCACAGAAATCCCCATATGGAGTCTATTGTACAACAAACCTCAGCAACAATCGAATGATTACATAAATAAGTAAGTAGTCAAATGGTCTAAAATATTTTTTCTCGGATGTACTTGTAATTATAGCGCTTCCATATTAAAATGAAATCAATCCCACTTGTACGTACAACAATCCGTTTTTTTATTAAAATAATGAAAAACGGATTGGATTGTACGTACATAATATTTTTTATCAACACAGCTGAAATTCTACTTAATTAAACAAGGCTCTAATTTAATGTGCTTATCCATAGAGATTATCAGCCAACAGTCGCATGTAATGCGGCTGTTTTGCGTATATCTCCCCAAGAATAAAGCTAGTTTTGAAATTAATATTTGACAATGAGAATCATTATCAAATATTATTTGAGTAACAGGGAGTGAAAGCATCCCATATTTCAAATAAAGGTGAGGGATGAACTTGGGTAAAATCATGATTGCTTATGCCAGTTTGACCGGTAATACAGAGGAAATTGCGGAATTGATCGCCGAGGGCGTTCGTCAGGCAGGGCATGAGGCGGAGTTGAAGGCTTCGTATGATTGCAGCGCGCAAGAACTGCTCGCATATGACGGGTTCCTACTGGGTGTATATACATGGGGAGATGGTGAGCTTCCTGATGAATTTTTGGATTTTTACGAGGAACTAGACGAACTTGATTTGTCTGGTAAAAAGACCGCAGTATTTGGCAGTGGAGATACATCTTATACGCAATTCTGTGGCGCAGTGGACTTGGTAGAGGAAAAAGTCAAAGAACGCGGTGCATCGGTCATTCAAGAGAGTCTGAAGATTGAGTTCAATCCATTGGATGATGACAAGGAGAATTGCCGAGCTTACGGAAGACAATTTGCACAGGCTGGTATTGAAGTGTCCTGAGAAGAGAGTGAGGGATAGGTATGCGCAATAGCGATAGCTTAAGCGGCTTTCCTCTTCTGCACGACTATCAGCTGGAGGAGATGTGGAGAACTCCACAGCCAATCCGTCAATCACAGAGGAAAAGAGGGCGTGAGGGCTGGAATTGGCGGCAACGGGTTCAATATGCAGTAGGGCATGCGCTTAACGAATACTTTGGAATGGAAGTAAAGGTACGGCGGGAAGTCCCTGTCCAGTATGTGCTGGAGAAATGGTGGCCCAAGCAGTCAGATAGCTTTGAATCTTTGTTCCATTATTGGGATGTCAAAAATAAAGTGTCAGGTGAGTTGTCAAAAATTTGTGGCTTAAATAATGACTTGATGGTGCCTGTGATGCTGTATGAACAATTTTGTACGTCTGTGCCTGAGTTAGAGGTCAATATTTCGCTTATTGTTCAGGCTGCTTGGCAACTATCAGCAGAAGCAGATTCCCTGCTCATTCAAAAGTACATCGTTGACTATAATCCTAACGTTGTCAGTACATTCCAACATATGACAAATGTATTTTGTTATTATGCATTTGGAGCTCTTCCTCAGCTTATTGAGGTATACTGTCTGCTGGAAGGCAAAAAGGTTCGCTTCATTCCGGGACCTGCTTCTTTACAGCAATCTCTGGATTACGTACGGCTATTACGGGATTCCAAAGAGGATGTACATGGGACGGCAGAACGCTGCCTTTGCGGGGGGTGCATAGGGGAGCAAGTTTCTCAGGGAAACAGAATGAATAAGAACACGAAGGAAGGGCAGGAGGCGAAAAACTGCAAACAACGGTCAGCTGTACCTACGCCTTTCTCTTAACGTTACTGTGTAACCCTTTAATTGTAAACTATCCCTTTTCGTGAAAGAGCCTTGGAAACAAGGTTCTTTTTTATGAAAAAAAATTATGAAAAAACTGAAAATTTATGTTGCCTGAATAGATAAATATATCTATAATATTTCAATGTACAATAGTTATATGAAAATATTTAAATATAAAAGGCGGTTTGTGGACCATGGATCAGATTGTCCTATGTACATAAGATAGTCCTGTCTTTTGCATGGAATGTTGCCATGTGTTTATTTACGCTCTCTATTTGGTTTAATGGCCTAATATTTCAATTTTAAAATATTAGCGTTGAATAATAAAAATTTTTTGGACAACAGGGGTGGAAGAAGTGAGTAAGAAAACTGTATTGCCAATCCTCATTGTACTGCTCATTCTGAGCGGTGGAGCTATTGGCTACTATTATTGGTATCAAGCAACACACTTTGTTAAAAGTGACGATGCGCGCGTTCAAGCCGATCAATATAAGGTAATGCCGCAAATCTCTGGAGAAATTAGTCACATTGATGTGGAAGAAGGAGATGTTGTTCAGCGTAATGAACCGATTGCCGAGCAGGATGTATCGGGGTTGGATGCGAGTATGATCAGCAAGTCCGTACTGCGCGCGCCGATCAACGGAACCGTCATTAAGATTTATTCGAAAGAGCATGAAATCGGATCGCCGGGTAGTGCTGTTGCAACTATGGTGGATATGAACAGCTTGTACGTATCTACGAATATTGAAGAAACTGATATTAACCGTATTAAACCAGGACAGCTTGTTGATATTACGCTTGATGCAGCAGGTGACCAGGTGATTCAGGGGAAAGTTCGTAAAGTGGGCGAAGCCTCCAACGGCGTGTTCTCACTCGTTCCTGCAGTGAACACAAGTGGTAACTTTAACAAGGTGACTCAGCGTGTGCCTGTAGAGATTGCTGTGAACAAGCCGAAGGATCTGAAGCTTATTCCTGGAACGAACGTGGAAGTAAAAATTCATACACCTTAAAAAGGAGGGGTCCATGTGGCTGCCAATGATATTGCTGCTGCTCCTTCGACAGATTCTTCCAAAGAACGCTGGCTTGCCTTTTTCGCTATCGTTTTAGGCGCCTTTGTCGCCATTCTGAACAACAGTCTGATCAATGTCGCCATTCCTAGATTGACGACAGATTTAGGATCTACGACGACACGTATTCAGTGGGTTATTACAGGTTACACGCTTGCATCTGGTGTAATCGTACCGATTACCGGATATATGGAGCAGCGCCTCGGATACAAAAAGTTTTTGATTCTTGCGCTCAGCGTATTTTCGCTGGGAACGGGAATATGTATTTTTGCATGGAGTGATTCTTCCCTGATCGCAGCACGGGTGCTGGCTGGTCTGGGCGGTGGTGTTATTATGCCGCTGAGTATGACGATTATTTACAAAATTATGCCGCGTGAACAAATCGGTATGTCCCTTGGTATATGGGGGATCGCTGCAATGGCAGCGCCGGCTGTAGGGCCTACGCTCAGCGGATATTTAATTGAGTGGTTTAACTGGCGATTCTTGTTTATTGTCAGTGTGCCAGTTGCTTTATTTGCAATTTTAATGGTTATTCTTCTAATCAAAGAACCGCCTAAAGTAGAGCCGAAGCCGTTTGATCTACCGGGCTTTTTGCTGGCGGCAACTTGTGCCGGAACACTCTTGTACGCATTGACAAACGGCCAGCGTGATGGCTGGACTTCTTTTGGAATTGTATCCCTGCTGTTTATTGCTTTCTGGGCACTTGTTTTTCTGATCTATGTAGAAAGCGGCAAGGATAATGCTGTAATTGAAATCTCATTATTCAAGAATTCAAAGTATACGATTAGTGTAATTGCCTCTAGTCTGGTCATGATGGGGATGTACGGAGGAACGTTCCTAACACCGTTGTTTTTGCAAAATATCCAGCGTGTGTCACCGATTGATACCGGTATTATCCTCATTCCACAGGCCATTGCCATGGCGGCTATGATGCCTATTGCCGGGAAGCTGTTCGATAAGTTCGGCATTGTGCCTTTGGGACTTGTGGGCCTGACGCTAACCAGCTTTATGACCTATCATCTTCACCAGCTTACGCCAGATACTTCGCATGCCTGGTTGGAAACCGTAATGGCATTACGGGGTCTGGGAATTGGTATTTGCATGATGCCATTATCCACGGTCGGCATGAATGCCGTTCATCCGAGCAAGGTAGCCAATGCGTCTACAGCGTCCAATCTGGTACGTACTGTGGCTGCATCTATGGCGATTGCGGTGCTAACCGCCATTATGCAAAGCCGTTCGGCTGCTCATGCCCAGCAAATTTCGGAGTCCATTACACCAGACTCGGCTCATGCGCTTCAAGCGACATTGGGCAGCTCATGGATGTCATCCATAAGTAGTTTAATCACACTGGATGCTACATCAAGAGGAATTGGGGATACGTTCCTCATTTCATCCATACCGCTGTTTTGCACAATTCCACTCATCTTTTTGTTTATTCAGAGGAAGAAAGCAAAGACACAGCCGGAAGCTTAAAATAAGTGAAGTACAAAATATCGACTGGATGACTTACATTATTTCCACGGACAGAAAGAAAGGGAATTATCATGAAAATATTGAGAGTAGAAAGTACATTAGCGGCTTTAGTGCTCGGCGGCGCAGTGCTGGCAGGCTGCTCCAGTAATAGCGGGGCGGCTCAGGACATGGTCGTTCCGGTTAAAATCAGCCAAGCACAGCAAGGCATCATCGGACAGGGAAATATTTATACAGGAACGGTAACACCTTCGGAGACGGTGAACATTGTGCCTAAAGTGGGCGGTAAAGTGGTTGAGCTGCCTGTGGATATTGGCTCCGAGGTTAAAAAGGGTCAAGTACTGTTCAAGCTTGATGATAAAGACATGCGGAATAATGTTGCGAAAGCTCGCGCCGCAGCAGCTGCGGCAGCAGCCGGAGTAAGCACCGCTCAAGCATCCCACGAATCTACGATGGTTCAAGCAAACTCGGGCTTAGTGCAGTCCAAGAGCGGCGTGATTCAATCCCAAAGTGCAATCAATCAGGCACAGGGGGCTATTAATCAAGCCACTACAGCCGTAGAACAAGCAACACATGGTGTCTCCTCGGCAGCCAATACGGTGAAACAAACGCAGCAAGCTTTGGCAGATGCACAGAAGAATGTAACACGTACACAAAGTCTATTTGATGCAGGTGCGAGCACTCAAGCACAATTAGAACAAGCCAAAACAGCAGTTGTGAATGCGGAAGCGGCTTACAATAATGCACAAAATGCGCAGGCTAATGCACAAGATCAGTTGGTAGCTGCGCAGAAGGCCTTGACTACAGCTCGCAACAGCTATGATTCAGCAAAAAATAGCTACAGTAATGCCAATAGTGGCTACAGCAATGCGCAAAACCAACTCAAAGTATCTCAAAATACTGCGGTCATCGAGTCCAGCCAACAATCTCTTAAGCAGGCTCAGCTGAATGTAAACATTGCTCAGGATGCATTGGATGACACCGTTGTTACATCACCGATTAATGGTATTGTGGGTACGAAAAATGCAGAAGTGGGCGAAATGGTATCCGCTCAATCTCCTGCGCTGGTCATTGCGAATCTGAGTACGGTCAATACATTAATCTATGTTCCAGCGGAACAGATCAACAATGTAAAAGTAGGTGACAAGGTACAGGTTCGTGTTGCAGCGTCCAACATTGTAACAACAGGTACAGTTAAAAATGTAAGCCCGTTGGATGCAAGTGGAAAAGGCTATCCTGTAAAAATCTCAGTTGCGAATCCAGACACAAAACTGAAATCCGGCATGTTGGCTGATATCAGCTTTGTCGCTGCCAATGCACAAGAAGGCATTGTGGTTCCTACTGCGGCAGTTCAAAAGGATCAAGGTAAAGAATATGTATATGTTGTAAACGGAGACCATGCGAAACGTAAGGAAGTGAAGACTGTTCAGACGGCAGGTTCACAAACACTCGTTACCAGTGGCTTGGGCAATGAGGAGAATGTGATCGTGAATAATCTGGCATTGCTGTCCGATAACTCACCGATTACAATTAGCCAATAATTTGGTTCTAGAATTACTACTATATAATAGTAGAAGTTTATTATAGACATATGCGCAAGACAGCCTGCTTAGTGGGCTGTCTTGTTTTGATTTCATTGAGCACATTTTACATAGGATTGATGTCGATATAGGACTATTTTTGACGAACATTGGTAGAATAGGATAGACTAAATTGGAAATAGATAGTTTTCAAGTTTTATTACATTCTCAGATAAATGATCGGAGGAATTGTAAGATGGAAGTAAAATTGGTAGTGGATTTTGAAGCTTATGAGAATGGCCAAACGATGGCTAAATTGCTTGAGGAACTGGCAGCCAAGCCGGAGAGCGCGGAAGTTACGGATCTGATCATTGGAGATTGGGGTGGAGCCTATGAGAGCTCACCAGATGATTTCATCCCAGTGTTAGTGAAGCTTAAAGATCATTTCCCTAAGTTACGCAAGCTGTTTATTGGTGATATGGAATATGATGAGTGTGAGGTTTCATGGATTAACCAGACGAATCTATCCCCGTTATTAGAAGCGTTTCCAGCGTTGGAGTCCTTTCATATCAAAGGAAGCCAGGACCTGAGTCTGGAACCACTTCGTCATAACAACCTTCAGGAATTGGTTATTATTTGTGGCGGCCTGCCTGTGAGCGTTCTTCAGCAAATACACAATGCAGAACTGCCTGAACTGCGCAAGCTGGAACTGTATTTGGGTGTCGATAACTATGGTTTTGACGGTAACCTGAAAGATGTTTTGCCGTTTTTGAATAGCAATCCTTTCCCCAAACTTACATACTTGGGACTGAAAGATAGTGAAATACAGGATGAAATTGCAATTGCAGCAGCTAATGCCCCTGTGATTGGACAACTGGAAGTGCTGGATCTCTCACAAGGTACGTTGTCTGATAAAGGTGCAGAAGCGCTGCTGGCTAGTGAAAGTATAAAAGGGCTGAAGCATCTGGATTTGAGCTATCATTATATGTCTAGTGAAATGATGCAACGTTGGAAAAGCTCGGGTCTATCTGTGAACGTGGAAGATCAACAAGAAGCGGATGAGGAAGATGATTGGCGTTATCCATCACTGACTGAGTAATTTATACAAATGGACTTAAAACGGACTGTTTTCAAAATTAAAATGATCTAAAGTGAGGCGGCTCTATGGTTAAGATGTCAGACTGTAATGTCAGCGAGCCGTTTATCTTGTTCGGTAATCCGGGGAATCGTCGAACTACCGGGCTGCAGGAGGCGCGAAGCAGATTAATGCTTCCACCCGCTCTGGAGGTTTCCTATAAGAATGTGCTGGAAGCTATTCGGCAGAAACAAGGTCTGAGAGAGCTGATGGCGCGAATAGCTGCGCGAGCTACGCATGATAGCGTGAATGGCAGTTCCTTTCTGCAAGAGAGCATTGATCAGTTACTGGCGGGGCAGATGAACAGTGGTCCGCTGCTTCGTCTGGATGCACCGGGCGAAAGCTTTGAGGTAGAGCGTGAGTTGATTGCTCTTGGCGCCTCGGATGGTGAGGGAGACGATTCTCTGTTGCCATGGCCCGAATGGACACAAGGCACAAGTATATCGGCGGCAGAAGCGCGACGTCTGCAGGAGCAGCACGGTCGTATTTGGCACCCGGCACAATGGTTCCGGGGCTATTGCCGTCTGCTGGCCTGGCTGCGGGATGAAGTGGCTCTGCTCTGGCCCTCGTCATACTGGATGAACGATCCGGCGGAAGTGGCCGTGATGTTCGACAAACGGCGTTGTAGCGCCGATTTAAGCAAGGCAGATATAAGAGTCCCGCCAGTGCTTGCATCTTCAGGTGGTGCATTTCATGATGTTGTCGATCTGCACGCGGCAATAAAGGAGAGCGGGTTTCACCGCGTATTTGTGAAAATATTTTGTGGGTCTGGTGCTTCTGGTGTCATGGCCTATCAGGTACATCCCCATACACACGCGGAACTGGCGGTGACCACGATTGGAACGGAAATCATACGCGGACAGCGCGTGTATTATAATGCCGGACGACTGCGTCGTTATACGGATAAGCAGGACATTCATGCTATCCTTAACTGGCTATGCCTGGAAGGGGTACATGTAGAGCGCTGGATTCCCAAAGCGACCCTGAACGGGCGTGTTTATGATGTGCGCCAACTCGTGTGCGGATCAGAAGCTTGCCATGCGGTTTTACGTTTGAGCCACAGCCCCATTACGAATTTGCATTTGCGTAATGAGCGGCTCACGCTGAAGGAAGCCGGATTACCACAGAATACGGTGGAATCGATCCAGCTTACGGCGAAAGCCGCTATGAGTGTTTTTCCAGCCTCCATGGTTGCTGGACTGGATGTGCTGGTTCCGGCTCATGGCGGTCGTCCCTATGTATTGGATGTTAATCCGTTCGGTGATTTGCTGTACCGGGTTGAGCATCAGGGTTGGAATCCGTATGAATGGGAAATGCAGCACCTCGCTAATAGGAGCGTGGGTACGGAAAGGAAAGACAGATATGATTGATATGAACCAAATTGTCGGCTCTCATGATATTGTCATGATTACGCTTGATACTCTGCGTTATGATGTAGCAAAGCTGGAGGAAGAGAACTGTCCGAATTTGTGCGGCTCCGGGTCGTGGGAAAAGCGTCATACACCGGGTAGCTTTACCTATGCTGCACATCATGCCTTTTTTGGCGGATTTTTGCCGACTCCAGCGAATACGGATAAGACTTCACATATCCGTCTGTTTCACACAAAGGATACGGGACTGCGTACGCATCCACATACCTGGCTGTTCGATGCCCCGGATATTGTGTCCGGGCTAGAGGGTGAAGGTTATCGGACCATCTGTATCGGCGGCGTTATTTTTTTCACGAAGAAAAATAAGCTTGCCAAAGTGCTGCCAGGGTATTTCCAAGAAAGCTACTGGCGTATGAACTTTGGCGTTACCAATCCCCGTTCGACGGAGCATCAGGTGAATCATGCTCTGAAACTGTTGGGGAATACAGACCCGTCGCAGCGCTTGTTTTTGTTTCTGAATGTATCAGCGATCCATGGGCCTAATCATTATTTTGTGAAGGGCTCAGCTAAAGATTCAGTGGAGTCTCAACGAGCAGCCTTGCGGTATGTGGATGGTGAGCTTGGACGTTTGTTTGATGCTTTACGAAATCGGGGCAAGACGTTTTGCATGGTTTTTTCCGATCATGGTACAGCTTATGGGGAAGACGGCTATGAAGGACATCGTCTGGCGCATGAGGTAGTCTGGAATGTGCCTTACCGCGAATTTATATTATAAAGCAAATAGAAATATAGATTGCACTAGTAAAATATCAAGAAATCAATCCAGCGCGAGGAAGGAGCAGAAATGAAAGCCATGAATCTGAATCACTCACATCCAACGGGTGCGGTAGCCCCGGAGATAGACACAAACTTAGCACCCTCTAGGTTTCAGTGGCCTGAAACTCCTGCTGAATGGGCACGCACGATCCGTGAAGCTCCCTACCGCTCCTATCTGTACTCTTACCCGCATAAAACGGCCTATCGTTCGTTTGATACACCGCTCTCATTGCAGGAGCTGTGGGAGAAGGAGGAGTTAGAAAGCTATTTTTTGTATATGCATATTCCGTTTTGCGCGGCTCGCTGTGGATTTTGTAACCTCTTCACTTTGCCGGACAAGCGTCTGGATGTACATAAGGAGTATGTGGATGCGCTAGAAAGACAAGCCAAGCAATGGGCACCCATTATGGGCCGTCGGCCTTTTTCGCGTTTTGCGATCGGCGGCGGTACACCAACCTTACTGGAGGCTCCTTTGGTGGAGCGTTTGTTTGACATAGCGGAAAATATAATGGGACTGGACCCTAAACGAGCTTCTATTTCGGTGGAAACCTCTCCCGATACTGTGACTGAGGATAGGTTGGAGGTGCTCAAGCGCCGCGAGACAGATCGTGTCAGCATGGGAATTCAGAGCTTTGTGGAATCAGAAAGTGCCGCCATTTACCGACCTCAGAAGCCCAAACTTGTTAGAGAAGCACTTGAGCGGCTGGTGGAATACAACTTTCCATTGCTGAACGTGGATCTGATCTATGGCCTGCCTGGTCAAACGGTGGAAACCTGGCTGTATTCTTTAGAGGAAGCACTGTCTTACTCGCCAGGAGAAATTTTTCTTTATCCGCTATATATTCGAGAAAATACGATTTTAAAGCCAGGCTATACCGGGCTGGAACATGATATTCGTCTTAGCTTGTATGAAGTGGCGCGCGAACGGCTCAAACGGGCAGGATATGTACAATATTCCATGCGCCGTTTTGCTAAAAATGATGGTATATCCAGCAAAGCGCTTTTGCCCTACAGTTGTCAGGAGGAAGGTATGGCTGGTCTGGGGTGTGGTGCGCGATCCTATACACGTAATGTTCACTATGCCAGCCGGTACGGTGTTAGTGCAGCAGCTACGCGTAGTATTATCGCAGATTATGTTGCTGCGGAACGTCATGATCTGGCTGACTACGGCTTTATTTTAAATGTGGATGAGAGTAAGCGACGCTTTATCTTAAAGGCGCTTCTTCATCGGGAAGGTTTGGAGCTATCGGCCTATGCAGAGCGCTTCGATGTATCCCTGTCGGACGATTTTACGGGAATGTCATTGCTGCTGGAATCCGGTATGGCTGTCGTCGAGGAGGGTAGGCTGCGACTTACAGAGGAAGGAATGGCCTATTCCGATGCGATTGGGGACTGGATGATCTCCACATCAGTACGTGAGCGCATGGAAGGATATGTAGGCGCATGAGAGCGACCTTATATTATCGTGGTTCGTTGACCTCATGCAACTATGCCTGCCCATACTGTCCGTTCAGTAAAAACGTTGATAGTCGGGAAACGTTGAACAAGGATCGGGCCCAGTTGGAACGTTTTGCCGATTGGGTACGAGAACAGGGCGCTCTGGGGCATCGTCTCTCTATTTTTTTTAATCCGTATGGAGAAGCCTTGATTCATTCCTGGTATCGCAAGACCATGATTGAGTTTTCCCACATGGCGCATGTGGAAAAAGTGGCGGTACAGACGAATCTATCGACTAAGCTGGATTGGACGCAAGAACTGAACCCGGAGACTGCTGCGCTGTGGGCTACATATCACCCTGGAGAGACGAAAGAGCAAGTTTTTATATCGCAGGCTATGAAGCTATATGAACTTGGCATTTCCTATAGTGTCGGTACTGTCGGGTTAAGACAGGCATTTCCGGCTATTCGTTCCTTGCGATCGCAACTTCCAAGGGATGTTTATTTGTGGATCAACGCCTACAAGGATCGACCACATTATTATACAGATGTTGAGGTTGCTGAATTAACTACGATAGACCCCTATTTTCAATGGAATTTAAAGGATTATAGCAGTCAGGGGCGGGCATGTCGCGCTGGTGAAGATGTATTTTATGTCCAGGGTGACGGAAGAGTAAAACACTGCTATCAGGATCGAAGGGTGCTAGGACACTTATACAGGGATGGTCTTGAGGGTCTGAGTGGCAAACGTCCGTGCCGGATGAAAGAATGCGGCTGCTATATCGGCTATATTCATATGGAGGAGCAGCCGTTTCGGGAAATGTACGGTAGTGGCTTACTCGAAAGGGTGCCGCAGGTACAGCTATCTCCGGCTCCATCATTTAGCAGACAGGCTATTCATAGAGCAAATGAATCCATATAACAAGGTCAAGGTACGTCCGCGTCTAAATGTAATGCTATAGCAACCTTAATGATCTATTAGAAAACGAGCAAAAAAACCGACCCTTGCCATCAAGCAAAGGTCGGTTCTTCTTATGCGAAATAATCAAGTTTGGACAATAGCAGTAATTTCTTCATCCAGATCCAATCTGATTTGTTCGCGATAGGCACGAATATTGTATTCGGAATACAGGTATCTCAGAATTGCTTCAATCATGTTGGCTTCCACCAGATATTGACTACGGCCCTGTACATGGACTTCTGCGGAATAACCTGTATCCTCTTCCCAGCTTAATTCTACTGTTACATCAGTGGGCTGGACACCTTTGCGTTCAGCCATATGCAAGCAAATAGCGTTGACAATCTCATCCATACTCAAAATCATAGCTTAGTAACGTCCTCCGCGGGAATCATCGGGTCTGCGACGATTTTTAATAGCACGGTAGATACCTACTCCGGCCATGATCAGGACGTAAATGGCGAGAACGTTAACGGCCAGACCAAGCAAGCTACCCAATGCGCCCATGTTACCGAACAATCCGCCGAAGAGCATACCTGCCAAACCGCCCAGCATCATACCTTTCAGGAATCCGCCGCCACCGCCAAGGAATCCACCAGTTCTGTTTGTATTCCCAGCAGTTGCTCCTGACTTGGTTCCGCTATCTGACTTATTGACGCCACTGCTGTCATTTGCCTTGCTTGGTGTAGATTGGTATGATTTAGGCCCGGATTTAAACCCGCCGCCTCGCCTTGCATCAGCTGTAGATGGTGCGATCATAGCAATGAGTAGGGTAAAAGCCATCATCAGCATCATCATATTTTTCAAAGTAAATGTTTTTTTCATGTAAATATATCCCCCTTAGTAAATTTTTTTTATAGGTCAAACAACCGCTAACCAGTAATACGAATGGCATGGAAAAGGGTTTCAAAGAATTTTAATTTTTAAAAATTAAATAATAACGTCCCATAAATCCTATGCATGGATTGGTAAAAGCATTCAGCTTTGCGGCTTAAGTAAAAACGGATTAGTATCCGTACTGACATCACCGGCAAGCAGCATACGCAGAACCATTTGGCACCATTCCAGACCTGCTTTAGCATTCAAAAGTCCTTTTTGTACTAAAATATAGTCACCAAAGGTCTTACTGCCAAAATGTAAATTCTCTGCGGGAATGTCGTTCAGAATATCCTCAAGATGCTGGATTTTCTGAATAAAATGACGTTTGCGTTCCTCCAGCATACGATTGGCACTACTTTTGTCCGTCAACCAAAGACAGAACAGTCGAAGACTTAATTCATCCCGTGTAACCGGAGCAGCTAACGCTTCCTGGGACCATTGCTGAAGCATATGGATTCCCTTGTCGGTAATGGTATACATTTTCTTATCAGGCTTGTCGGACTGCTGAATCCAACGAGAGGCTAGCAGTTCCTTGCTCTCCATACGGGCCAGTAGCGGATAGATCTGACTGTGCTTAGCCTGCCAAAAAGGCTGAATACGCAACATCAGATCATAGCCGGAGGATTCCTCTCTTGCGAGAAGCCCCAACAGACCATACGATAGTAAATTCATAGATCTTATCTCCTTCATCCATCATAGTAACGGTTGTAACAGCACTGCGCAGGTATTCTGCAGCTTCATGAAAAGTGTACACTGAAACTGTATGGTTTGACAACTTTCAGACAGGTCGTTCACAGGTTAGCCAAAATTGGCTCCTGTCATTCTCCACGTATATGCGCTTTTTTTCATAAAAAAGGGTAGTTTAGGCTCGTATGTACGAGCTTAAACTACCCTGGTAACTTTCTGCCGAAGCGTATCCTGTTTACTGTTCATTCCCGTCAACGACAAGCGTTAACGCTCCTGTATCTGGATGAATAACCATGCCGTGAACGGGGGCATTAGGGGGGAGAAGCGGGTGATTCTTAATAAGCTTCACGGTAGTTCTTACCCCTTCTTCAATGTTATCAAAACCTTTTAACCATTTATTTAGCTTAATGCCTGAATTTTCTAATGTGTTCAGCACTTCCTGAGAAATTCCGCGATCGAGCATTTCATTGACCATGTGGTCTGCATTTAATGCAGCCATACCGCATTCATAATGGCCTACGACGACGACTTCGTCTGCTCCCAGCTCATACAGGGCGACTAGCACACTGCGCATTACGCTTCCAAAGGGCTGTGAAATAATCGCACCCGCATTTTTGATGATTTTCACATCACCGTTGCGCAGGTTCATAGCTTTTGGGAGTAATTCCGTTAGCCGTGTATCCATACAGGTGATAATGACCATTTTTTTATTGGGGAACTTGCCCGTTCTATAGGCCTCGTATTCTTTGTTTTCTACGAAAACACGATTGTACTCTAAAATTTCTTTGATGTGATCCACGATTGTTCCCTCCAGATTCTAATAAAGTTTGATATGTACAGTCCAACGTTTGTTTTAGGTCTTAGGAGCTGGTCGTACATGTTGTGTGTTGATTATACTTTTTAATATAAGTATCATCAAGTATAGGTATTGTAAAGTTTTAACCATTTTAAGTTAAAGAGGTGACCTCAAATATGACGCAACAGACGTTGGATCAATTGACGGCTTTAAAGGAGCTTGCACACAAAATTAGTAGTTATGGCGAAGCAGTAGGTCTGCTGCACTGGGATTTACGGACTGGCGCTCCGCGCAAGGGCGTTGATATTCGGTCGGAGACGTTGGGTATGCTGTCCACTGAAATGTTCAAGCTGATGATCTCGGATGAAATGGGACAATTGCTGCAATTTTTTGCCGTAGAAGACAAGCTGAAGCAACTGGAGGACAATGATCGCAGATTGGTGGAGGAATGCCGTAAAAATTATGAACTGAATCGTTCGGTTCCGGCAGACCGATACCGGGATTATAGCATTCTTGCAGCACAGGCAGAGAGCAAGTGGGAGGACGCAAAGGAACATAGCGATTTTGCCGGATTTGAACCGTACTTGTCTAAAATCGTAGACATGAAGCGTGAATTTATCGGCTACTGGGGGGTTAAGGATACAGAGTATGACACGCTTTTGGATCAATATGAGCCGGGGATGACGGTTGAAAAGCTGGATGCTGTGTTTGATCGTCTCAAGAAGCGCCTTGTGCCCCTATTGTCTAAAATTCAGGCTTCATCGAACCAGCCGGATAAGAGCTTTTTAGATGGTGTGTTTGATGTGAAGCAGCAGGAGAAGTTCAGCCTATTCATTTTAGGACAGATGGGGTATGACTTTGACGCAGGTCGTTTGGATGAGAGTGTACATCCTTTCGCAACAGGATTAAATCCAGGTGATGTGCGTATAACAACTCATTATTTGCAAGATGATGTAACCAGTGCTATTTTCAGCTCATTGCATGAAGGTGGTCATGCGCTGTATGAACAAAATATTGCTCCAGAGCTGGCAGGATCACTACTGTCTGGAGGAACCTCTATGGGGATTCATGAATCCCAGTCCCGCTTGTGGGAGAATAAAATCGGACGCAGTCGTGCTTTCTGGGATCGGTATTACGATGATTTGCAAAAGCATTTTCCTGATCGTTTGGCAAAGGTTACGGCAGAGCAATTCTACCGGGCAGTCAACCGTGTGGAAAATTCACTGATTCGTATTGAAGCGGATGAGCTAACATATAATTTACATATCATTATCCGTTATGAAATTGAAAAAATGCTGTTTAATGAAAAGCTGGATGTGAAGCGTCTCCCCGAGGTGTGGAATGCGAAATATAAGGAATACTTGGGACTTGTTCCACCGAATGACGGACTGGGCGTACTTCAAGACGTTCACTGGTCCGGCGGTGATTTTGGTTATTTTGCTTCCTACTCGCTTGGCAATATGTATGCAGCGCAAATTTTGGCGACATTACGCAAAGAGCTGCCAAATCTGGATGAATTAATTGCTGCTGGAAAGCTTGAGCCGATCAAGCAATGGCTGACCGAACGTATTTATCGTTACGGCAAGAGTCGGACGCCGTCCGAGTTGATTGTAGCCATTACAGGAGAGGATCTGAACCCGGATTATCTCGCCGACTATTTGGAAGAGAAATATACCTCCATATACAAGCTGTAAATCATATAGCATCTACCCCGCGTTCCCGGGCGAACGTGGGTTTTTTTTTTGCAATTAACCAATATATCGACAACGGCATAACAATATATGAAGTCAACCGATGTAAAAAGGTGGGGAGGGAATAAGGATGAAAAACGGCGCTCGTTTCAAAGCTGTGGTGGCTGCGGCACTACTCGGATTACTGTTGCTCAGTGGGTGCACCCCCAAAGGAGGGGAGCAGACGATTGAGATCAGATTAGGCGAGGTAGCCCGTACGGTCTTTTATGCGCCGCAGTATGTAGCCTTGAGCCAGGGTATGTTTGCTCAGGAGGGACTGGATGTCCAGCTGGCAACGATTCCCGGGGGTGACAAGGCAATGACGGCGTTGTTGTCCAATCAGGCGGATATCGCGCTCATCGGCGCGGAAACATCTATTTATGTGTATCAGCAAGGAGCAGAGGACCCTATCATTAATTTTGCCCAACTGACACAGACGGATGGAACCTTTTTGTTTGCCCGTCAAACGCAGGATAGCTTTGAATGGGAAAAGCTGAAAGGGCAAAATTTTTTAGGCCAACGCAAGGGCGGAATGCCGCAAATGTCACTTGAATTTACGCTTCGCAAACACGGCATTGATCCTCAAAAGGATCTGAAGCTGATTCAAAATATTGATTTTGCTAATGTTGCCTCTGCTTTCGGCTCCGGTACAGGGGATTATGTGCAGCTGTTTGAGCCGCAGGCATCTATTTTTGAAAAGGAAGGTCGTGGGCGGGTTGTTGCCTCTATCGGTGTGGAGAGCGGCGAGTTGCCGTATACAGTATATATGGCTAAGCAAAGCTACCTGAACAAAAATAGCGAGGCTGCACAGAAATTCACAAATGCTGTATATCGGGCACAACAGTGGATTGCTACGCATTCACCTGAACAGATTGCCGAAGCAATCACGCCCTATTTTAAAGATACAGATTTAGCTGTTTTAACGAGTAGTATCAAGCGATATAAGGAACAGAGTACCTATGCTTTGAACCCGATGATTGAGGAAAAGGAATGGAAGAACTTACAGGATGTCATGACCTCGGCAGGGGAGCTTAAAAGTTCGGTTGCACTAGATAAGCTAGTGAACCCAAGCTTTGCACAACAAGCGATTTCGTCAAGCTCTACCGGGAATACTGAACCGCCTGTGAAAAAGAGCACAACTGAATCTACGGATGCAGGTGTCGGTGCTGGAGGTTCGTCATGATGGAGGAACGGAGTGGCCTAACTTTGGACGCGACCATCCCGATGGTGAGACTGGAGCAAGTGACGCATGTCTATGTAACGGATCGTGAAGCTTCGCTGGCGGTTGAGAATATTGATTTTTCCGTAGAGACAGGGGAATTTGTCAGCTTGGTTGGTCCAAGCGGCTGCGGCAAAACGACGATCCTGTCCATGATCGCGGGGCTACTGCGTCCAGCGGCAGGCCAAGTTATGTTGCAAGGTCAGCCGGTAAGTGGTCCGAGTCCAGAGGTCGGTTACATGTTGCAGCAGGATTATCTGTTCCCGTGGCGGACGATAATGGATAACGCATTGTTGGGTCTGGAGCTAGGCAACAGAGTAGATGAAGCTGCGCGTGAGCGGACACGGCTGTTACTGGAAGGCATGGGTCTGGGAGGGAAGGAGCATCTGCATCCATCCCAGTTGTCTGGGGGGATGCGCCAGCGCGTGGCGCTGGTACGGACGCTGGCGACCAATCCGGGACTGCTGCTGCTGGATGAACCGTTCTCCGCGCTGGATTATCAAACCAAGCTACAGCTGGAAGATCTGATTGCGGAAACCTTGCGCGAGCGGAGGAAGACGGCTATTTTAGTCACACATGATTTGGCCGAGGCCATTGCGGTCAGTGACCGGATTATAGTGATGGGTCGAAATCCGGGTCATATCCGACGTACCTTCGAGATTCCGGATTGCATCCGAGAAGCTCAGCCTTTTTATGCACGCGAGCAGCCGGGTTTTAATGAGCTTTTTCATGAAATATGGGGTGAACTGGAGGCTTCGGGAGCAAAGGAGTGAGTTAACGTATGAAGGACGAAGCGGATCAGCTTGAGCAACGTTGGATTCAAGGACTACATCAGGCGTATTTACGCAGCAGGCGTTCGCAACGATGGTTAGTGACAGGTGTGCAGACAGCTATTTTACTGCTTTTGTTTGTGCTATGGGAAATTGCAGGCCGTTTGAAGTGGATTGATGTACTACTGTTCAGCTATCCGAGCAAAATTTTTACCCAGATCGGTAAGGATGCGGTCAGTGGTGAATTATGGGGACATGTAGGTGTCACCGTGGGAGAGACGATGGCGGGTTTTTTACTCGGTACACTGTTAGGTACGTTGCTGGCTGTACTTATTTGGTGGTCACCGTTTTTGTCGAGGGTGCTTGATCCCTATATGGTCGTGTTCAACAGTATGCCTAAGGTGGCGCTAGGTCCAATTTTTATCGTCATGTTTGGGGCGGGATTTACTGCTATCCTAATGACAACCCTCTCCATTACCGTTATCATTACGACACTAGTCGTATACAACAGCTTTCAGGAAGTCGATTCGAATCTGATCAAAGTGGTTCGCACGTTTGGCGGATCACGCCGTGATACGTTTCAAAAGGTGATTTTACCTGCATCCTTTCCTGCAATCGTCTCTACGCTGAAAGTGAATGTCGGTATGGCATGGGTTGGTGTGATTGTTGGTGAATTTCTGGTGGCTAAAAACGGCTTAGGCTATTTGATTATCTATGGTTTTCAGGTATTCAATTTCACGCTGGTTATGTCCAGTTTGTTGATCATTGCTGTCGTAGCTACACTGATGTATCAGGCGGTCGTGTATGTGGAGCATCGTCTGCTTTCGGGTCGTCCTCATCGGTAATAATAAAATTTCTGAATATTTGTGTAAAACGTGAAAATAAAGTACCATGAAAAATGAAAATACTTAAAATTTATGAAAATGAGCATTATGCATAAATTTCGAATTATGCAAAATGCTGAAACAGATTTCATCTAGAGAGGACAGAATTTTTTCATGGGCTTTCGTACGATTAAAACGGCTATTGCCGCATTAATGGCCGTACTTATTGCGGAGGGTTTTGGCATTCATGGAGCCACCTCAGCAGGGCTTTTGGCGATTTTGGGGGTGGATGTCACACGCAAGAGAAGTCTCCGTACCATTTCGGCGAGATTTTTTGCATCCGTCGTGGGGCTTCTTTTTGCTTGTGTTTTGTTTGTGGTATTCGGATTCCATGATTGGGTACTGGCATTATATATTTTAACGGCGTTTCCAGTCATTGTACGGGTGGGATTTAAAGAAGGGATTGTCACCGGTTCGGTCGTAGTTTTTCGCGTATTCAGCGGCGGCGTGATTGATATGGAGGTACTGCTGACCCAGCTAGCTCTGCTAGTGATTGGACTCGGTTCCGCGATGATTGTCAATTTAGCCTATATGCCGGGTTCTGATAATACAATGCAACAAATTCGGCAGGAGGTGGATCGGACATTTTCTGTTATATTCAGAAATATGGCCAATACGCTGCGTAGTCCAGCATACATATGGGATGGCAAGGAAGTTATTGAAGCGAACAGCGTGATAGCCAAAGGGGTTACTGAGGCGGGGCGTTCCTTGGAAAATCAGATGCTTCGTCCCCAAGAGGGCTGGAATGTGTATTTTTATATGCGAAAAGAACAGCTGGATTCGATCCAAAACATGATGCAGTTGATCGCACAAATGTATCAGCATATGCCGCAGGCCAAGCTTCTGGCCGAGCTGTTCGACCAGCTTAGCAATGACGTTTTGGCTGGACATTATACGGGACAGACCGAGAAGCTGCTAGAGCAGGTTCGTGAAGAATTTAAAGCCATGGAGCTTCCCGCAACCCGGGAGGAATTCGAGATTCGCTCGGCATTATTGCAGCTCACACATGAGCTTCATCAGTATTTGAAAATTGCGAAAAAGGACAAGGCCCCTACTCCGGTGAAAAACTAGAGTAAAGGCCTTGAGCGGCTACTATCCATGACGGACAGTAGCCTTTTCTTGTTCAGTAATGGTAGAAGTCGGAAGATTCAAAGTCCGTTTGTGCCGAATTCGGTCTGTGATCCATAAGACAGCGGTGATCAGGCAAGGGTACAGCATAGCCCATCCGACAAAGGGGAAAACGATCGCCGTAGAAATGAACGATATCCAACTAATGGAAACGCCCCAGCGACTACCACGCAGAAGCTTAATTCCTGCTGCACAACCTCCTAGATAGGTCAGAATAAAGGTGGCGTTCGGGAACTGGATCAGGTTAGTGAGTGAAACAGCGCCACTACCGTACAACACCATAATGATCACGAAGCAGACGCTAAGAAAAGCAATGCCTCCGATAGGGGTATGGAAACGTTGCGATAACCTGCCCATCCAGCGAAAGGCCTGTCCTTGCTGGGATAAAGCATAAGCGACACGTGAAGCGGCACCAACATAAGCAATAATAGTAGCGGTACAAATAAAGATACCCGTCAAGCCTGCAATTATCGCGCCCCATGGCCCGATAGCTCGACTAATTACCCATACGAGCGAAGCATCCGAATCCCCTGCAAGGTAACTTTGTGTGCCCACAGTAGCCAGCGCAGTTAAGAAATAAAGTAAACCGACAATGACGGCTGCAATGGTCACACCTCTAACGGCCGCCCGCTGAGGATTGGTGAATTCCTCTGACATATGGGACACGGCCTCCCAACCGATAAAGCACCAAAACAGAATCGCGGCCGATTGACCGATAGAGAGCCAGCCATGTGGAACAAACGGGGTGAAGTGGACTGTTTTCATCTGAGGAAGTGCTGCGGCAATGGCGAATATAAGGACGGCAACGATAGCTATGACGACTGCGATCTGAATACGTCCCGCGACCTTCATGCCGATCCAGTTGATGATCAGGCCCACCGCCAGCATAGCAATGGCTAACATTATGCGGCTTTCCTCTCCCCAGCCCATGGCTGTGGTCATATAGCCGGCTCCAGTGAGTGCGGCAACAGGTGCTCCGATCGGAACCGACATGAGAAAAAACCACCCGATATAAGCACCGGCACGTGGGGAAAAGGCCAACGTGACAAAGTGCGATACCCCTCCCGCATTCGGGAATTTGGCAGATAGAAGCCCCATGGAAAGTGCCATTGGCAGGATGAGCAGGGTCATAAAACCCCATGCCAGCAGCGATGCCGGCCCCGCCATTTGGGCAGCAAGACCAGGCACAATCAATATCCCCGAACCCAGTACAGCTCCGATATAGAGTGCAATGGCCTGTGGAAGACCAATGGTGGATTGAAGTTTATTTTCATTTGTCATGCAGAAAAGCCTTCTTTCTCTTGTTATTTTCTCCAGCTTATCAGATAATCAATCTATCGGAAAAACGGAATATAACGATTGCTTGCATCGGAAAAACCGATTGAAGGAGCGGATCATGGAATCGCGGCATTTGTTTACCTTTTTAAATGTAGTTGAGGCAGGCAGTTTTACGCGAGCAGCGCGTATACTGGATTATGCACAGTCGAGTATCACTGCTCAAATTCAAGCGCTAGAGACAGAGTTGGGTACGCCGCTTTTTGATCGCATTGGCAAAAAAATCATGCTGACGGATGCCGGACGACGTCTGCTGCCCTATGCGCAGGAAATTTCCAAGATGCATGCTATGGCTAAGGATGCACTTCGTTCAGAAACAGAATTGGCGGGCACGCTGAAAATAGGAGCACCAGAGTCTCTGGCCGCTTTTCGTCTACCAAGTCTGATCCGTGAGTACAGAGAACGGTATCCGAAGGTTAAAATTGTCCTTAAACCCGGCGAATGCTGGGAATTACGCGATTTGATCCGTTCCGGTGAGTTGGATTTGGCTTTTTTGCTTCAGCCTGAGACGGAGGATAGAGAACTGAATGTCACCACGCTTATTCATGAGCCGATGGCCTTGGTTGCTCCACTTAAGCATTCGCTGGTTACCTATACCCGGGTAGAGCCTGCCGACTTGAAGGACGAAACCATTTTGCATACGGAGGCAGGATGTACGTACCGTATCCTTTTTGAGCAGTATTTGAATAAACACGGAATTTTTTCAGACCCTAGCCTGGAATTTTGGAGTATTGAAGCCATCAAGCAGTGTGTCATGGCTGGATTGGGTATAGCGCTGCTTCCGCTGGTAACGGTACAAAATGAGCTGGGAGAAGGTAAAATGGCGCGTTTAGCCTGGGATGACAGTGAACAGCAGGTGGCTACTCAGGTCGCTTACCACACGAAAAAGTGGAAATCTCCGGCTCTTAGTGAATTTTTACAGATCGTTGAGCAGCATGTAACACATTGGCGTGCATGAGTTCAAGCCATCGCGGCATATGCTTATACAAATAATATTTTTTCCTTTTCGCCTATTCACTCAACATTCGCCCACAACCTGCATACATATGTATGGAATGATTGATTGTATGGAGGAGGTTCAAGAATGGCATTAAGTCATAAAAATCGTAGAGAGATTATTACCAAAGCGATCTGTGGTAAAGGTCGCAGATTCTCTACCGTAACCCATACCGTAACTCCGCCGAATAATCCAACGAGCATTTTAGGGGCATGGATTATTAACCACCAGTATGAAGCTGTGGCGGCGGGGGACGGCATTGAGGTCGTCGGGACGTATGATATCAATATTTGGTACTCATACGATAAAAACTCGCAGACCGATGTGGCCAAGGAAACGGTGTCGTACGTAGAAAATGTGCCGCTCTCGTATCTTGATCCGAAGCACCGGGCGTCTACAGTGGAAGTATCCGCCGAAGCTACACAGGAGCCGAGTTGTGTCGAGGCCAGTGTGTCTTCTGGAGGTGGCAGCGTAATGATCCGGGTCGAGCGGGAATTTGCGGTGGAGCTGGTGGCGGAAACGAAGATTGTTGTAGAAGTATTCCCGAATGGTAGCAGCGATGATTTTGAAAAAGACTTTGATTTTGGAGCGGAAGAGGGGGACTATGAGGAGCTCGACCCCGACCTCATTGACGACGAGCTCTGACAGAAGTAACCAAAAAGAGGGCCGCTTTACTCTTTGCGCCGGCTGATTCTGCGCAGGGGGCAAAGGCCCTCCTTTTTTATTGTTTGGGTTGAAATTGGGGTGAAATCCGTACGTAGTCCGTAGGGGGGAATATGATGCAGCAGCCGGGACAGGCGCTCATACGCTTCAGACAGATGCCAAATGATGAAAAAAAGCGTAGACTGGAGCGTTCAGGCATAGCGGTGCAGTGGATGGATAGCAGCCTTGCAGATTTTGCGATAGGCTACGCGGTGCAAATCCATCAACTGCGAGTGCTGGAAATTCGTAGACGTGCCATCGAGGGACCTTCCAAAGTCCGCGCACACGATCTATCTGAGCTGGATCAACGTTCACTGCTCTATGTCCGGATGGAGCGGCTGGCTGTACGTGCGTTGTACACACTGGGTTTGGACAGTGGTGAGGTGGTACTGACGCCGCTGGGGGAGCGCAGCTGTCAGGTGCGCGAAGTCTCGGCACAGCCATGGCTGAATGATAGACGTTTGGCCACGCTATATGAAATTGCTGCGCGTGAAGGGGATATTGAGGGTGAGAATCTTTCAGTGGAACGAGGGAGAGATCGACTACTCATTGGAATGGACCCCGAATTTGTGCTGGTTCGTATGCCAGAGGGACGGGTCGTTCCGGCCTCAAGATATTTGGGCCGTCTCGGCATAGCCGGCTGTGATGCAGTTACCCGCCGGGGACGAACGCTGTATCCAGTCGCTGAGCTTCGTCCTGCGCCAAGTGGAGATCCGGCCCGTCTGCTGAAGCATCTGCGTCAAGCTTTTGCAACCGCAGCACGACGCATTGCTGACAGCACACTCATCTGGCAGGCAGGGGGGATGCCGCAACCGGGTTTTCCACTGGGCGGACATCTGCATTTTAGCGGGGTTTCGCTAAACGGTGCCTTGCTCCGGGCACTGGATAACTATTTGGCACTGCCTTTGGCGCTACTGGAAGACAAGCGTGCGGCCCGGCGCAGACCGCATTATGGCAATTTGGGTGATTTTCGCCGTCAGTCGTATGGAGGCTTTGAATATCGTACACTGCCCAGTTTTCTTATTTCGCCACAGCTGGCGAAAGGTGTGATTGGAATGGCGTTTCTCATTGCATCTCAATATCCGCGTTTGCAACGTAGGCCGCTGGGTCAGGAGGAGGCTCACAGAGCCTTTTATGAAGGAAATCAATCTGTGCTTAAGGAGTATATGGAACCTCTTATTTTGGATATGGTTTCACTGGAAATATACTCGCAATATGAAGCTTATGTAGCGCCATTGCTGGACAGCCTCCGCAAGGGGAAACAGTGGGATGAATCACGGGATTTGCGCCCATATTGGAAGCTTACGTAAAATCAAGTGTCGACACCAGGAACGGTTTCATGTTATCGACTGTCATTTTTGATATAATGAGAGATAATTATAAGTTTAAACGGAACAAAGTGTGGGGGTTAGTGAACGGTATGTCCAAATATACACCGATGATTGAGCAGTATTTATCTATAAAAGAGCAGGCTAAAGATGCATTTTTGTTTTTCCGTCTGGGAGATTTTTACGAGATGTTTTTCGATGATGCAATTCTTGCATCCAAGGAGCTGGAAATTACACTTACGGGTCGTGAGGGTGGCGCCACGGAAAAAATTCCGATGTGCGGCGTACCTTATCATTCAGCAGAAAATTACATACAACGCCTTATTGAGAAGGGTTATAAGGTGGCCATCTGTGAGCAAATGGAGGAAGCCTCAGCTACGAAGGGGATGGTGCGGCGGGATATTGTCCGCGTTGTGACCCCGGGAACGGTAATGGAAGGCAAGGTGCTGGGTGACAAATCCAACAACTACATGGTATGTGTCACAGAGACAGACGGGATGCTGGCGCTTGCGGCGTGTGACTTGTCAACAGGTGAATTGTATGTGACTTCTGTGCCTGATTCGAAAGAATGGCTACTAGATGAAATTAACATTTATGAGCCTTCCGAAATGTTGGGAGATGGTCATCTGCTGGATTTTGTGACATCCCGTATGTCCCCCGTTGGACGGCGTGTTGTGTATACGGCCTGGGACAAATCCAAGGATGATTTGGTTCGGGATCAATTTGGGGAAGCCACGTGGGCAAGGCTTACGGAGGAACGCAGACGGTGCGTATCGCGCTTGATTTCCTATTTGAATGAAACGCAAAAAAGATCGTTAGGCCAATTGACCCAAATCTCGGTATATGAGCCAAACCATTTTATGATTCTGGATCCATTTACCCGCAGGAATCTGGAACTGGTGGAGACGGTACGGGAACGCTCCAAGAAAGGCTCGCTGCTGTGGCTGTTGGACCGCACAGAGACTTCCATGGGAGCGCGTCTGTTGCGTCGTTGGATTGACAAGCCACTGTTGAGCAGCAGTCTTATTGAGGAACGCTTGGAGGCGGTGGACAAGCTATACCACCAGTTTATTTTCCGAGAGGATGTACGTGCTCAGCTTAAAGAGATTTACGATCTGGAGCGTCTAGTTGGGCGGATCGCCTTTGGTAGTGCTAATGCACGTGATCTGATCGCCCTCAAGCTGTCGCTGGTCCAAATTCCTTCTTTACGCGAGCTGTGCGCTGGATCTCCTTCGAAGACGCTGAGACGGATTGCACAAACGCTGGATAGCTGTACAGACCTGTGTGCGTTGATTGAGGAAGCGGTGGCGGATGAACCGCCAATTTCCGTAAGGGATGGAGGTCTTATTAAGGAAGGCTACCATCAGCGTCTGGACGAACTGCGCGAGGCGAGTGTGAACGGTAAACGTTGGATCGCTGAGCTAGAGGCCAAGGAACGTGCTGCAACCGGCATTCGGTCACTTAAAATTGGATACAACAAAGTATTTGGTTATTATATCGAGGTGACCAAATCCAATTTGGCTTCATTACCAGAAGGTCGATATGAACGCAAACAGACGTTGGCGAATGCGGAACGGTATATCACACCGGAGTTGAAGGAAAAGGAATCACTAATTCTGGAAGCCGAGGATAAAATGGTTGATCTGGAGTACACGCTTTTTACCGAGCTTCGCAGTAAACTAAACGCTGAAATTCCCCGTTTGCAAAAGCTGGCAGAGCAAGTGGCTGAAATTGACGTGTATCAGTCGCTGGCATCGGTTAGTGCGGAACGGGGATTCGTGAAACCTGAGCTGACTACAGGATATGATTTCGTAGTGGAGCAGGGGCGCCATCCCGTGGTGGAAGCCGTAATGAAAGATGGCGGTTTTATCGCCAACAGCACGGTGTTGGAGGAAGGCGATGCGCATATTCTACTTATCACCGGGCCGAACATGGCTGGGAAAAGTACGTATATGCGTCAGGTTGCGCTTATTGCAATTATGGCTCAAATTGGTTGCTTTGTCCCAGCTGCACGTGCCAAGGTGCCGATGCTGGATCGCATTTTTACACGGATCGGCGCAGCGGATGATCTCATCGGCGGGCAGAGTACGTTTATGGTCGAAATGGCAGATATCCAAGTAATGACGGACAAGGCAACTCCGAGAAGCTTGATCATTATTGATGAACTGGGACGAGGTACGTCCACTAGTGAAGGGATGGCAATTGCACAGGCAGTCATCGAATTTGTCCATGACACGATCGGCTGTAAGGCGCTGGTATCCACGCATTTCCATGAGTTGGCGCATTTGGAGCAAGGCCTGTTTTCGCTGCGAAATTACTCTATGGCCGTGCAGGAAAGCGGCGACAAGGTGAATTTCCTACGCAAGCTCATACCGGGAGCGGCTAGCAGTAGCTATGGCATTTATTGTGCTCGGCTTGCAGGCTTGCCCAATAACATTATTGAGCGAGCGAATGGACTGCTGAATGGTTTTGAACAGGCAGCAGCTCAAGTAACGGCAGGTACCGAGATAGTAGTAGGAGGGAAGGAAGGGACTGATCTTCGTACAGTTTCAGGGACGGAAGGTATTTCTTCTTTGACCGAATATAATTCAGGCCAGACATTGCGAGAAAGCGGAGAAACTGCATCATCAACTCAGTCTTTATCACAGCAGGCCACCCTGGTAAAAGAAGATAATCTACAGACTGTGGAGGATTCCAGAAGGTTGGAGCAAGGAGCAACCGAAGTGGTACAGCTGTCCATTTTCGGAGAGCAGGAGCTTGCCGCCTCCAAGCCCCATGCAGAGACAGTAGAGGCTAATCCGATTGTGCGCCAAATTTTGCGCAAGGTGAAAAATGCTGATGTCATGAATATGACTCCTTTACAGGCAATGCAGCTATTAAATGATCTAAAAAACAAGGCCAATGGCCTGTAGTTAAAATAAGTGACATTATTCTTATTTTTCATCACACTTTGAAGTCAGGAGGAGGTTAAAAGGATGTCTAAAATTCGGGTACTGGATGAACATATTGCGAACCAGATTGCTGCCGGTGAGGTCGTGGAACGTCCAGCCTCCGTCGTGAAGGAACTGGTGGAAAATGCGATTGATGCAGGCGGTACGCGGGTGGACGTATGGGTAGAAGAGGGCGGTCTGCAAAGTATCCGGGTGACGGATAATGGAAGTGGCATTGAGCCTGAGGATGTAGAGACGGCATTCTATCGGCACGCGACAAGCAAAATTGGACATGGTCGCGACCTGTTTCAGATCACAAGTCTCGGCTTTCGGGGAGAGGCGTTGCCAAGTATAGCGGCTGTATCGAAAGTAGAGCTGCTTACAGCAGCCGGAGATGACGGGCGTGCCCGTAAATTGGTGATTGAGGGCGGTAAGCTGGTGCTTCACGAGGATGCCGCTAGTAGGCAAGGGACGGATTTTACCGTACGGGAGCTGTTCTATAATACACCTGCACGGCTGAAATATATGAAAACAATCCAGACCGAGTTGGGACACATTTCGGATGTATTGTACCGAATGGCGCTTTCGCACCCTGAGGTTGCCTTCACATTGCGGCATAATGGCAATACATTGTTGCAAACGCTGGGTAATGGTGATTTGCTCCAGGTGATTGCCGCTATTTATGGAACTTCTGCGGCGAAGTCCATGCTGCTGCTGGAAGGAGAGAGCCTTGATTACCGAATTAGCGGCTATATCAGCCGCCCAGAGTGGACCAGATCGAATCGGAATGCGATATCGACGGTAGTGAATGGACGTTTTGTGCGTAGCTACGGGCTTAATCAGGCGTTGCTCAAGGCGTATCATACCTTATTGCCGATCAATCGTTTTCCGCTGGCTGTGATCCAACTGGAAATGCATCCTTCTTTGGTGGATGTTAACGTTCATCCTGCCAAGCTGGAGGTAAGGTTCAGCAAAGAAGCTGAACTGTTTCAGTTGGTCGAGGATTCGGTAAAAGCTGTTTTAGGGCAGCAAGTGCTGATTCCGAAGGCAGTCAAGCGCGAGATCGGTGGCAAGGACAGTGGCTCGTTTGTGCAGGAGCAGTTTCACTTCTCGAAGGGAAATGGTGCGGAAGGGGATGCTCCTTCCGGCAAAGACCGGGGGGAAGCACTGCCACTTTCCGTGACCTCGCCGGAGAACCAGGTACCGGGCCAATCCAATTACTTGAACAGAAACGAAGAGAATAACAGAGGTAGCCAGGAGCGTGAGCAACGTCCGAGCAGGGATAGCCTCTCAGCCATTGGACGGGCAAACAACCTTTCAGGTAAAAGTATTAGTGATGATGAATTGGATGCAGATTTTGTGGAAGAAAACAAAGGGAGTGAAGTTAGAGGGGACGTGCCGCTCCCTGATGGAGCGACTGTACAGTCGCCCGAAGGAGATAATGCTGCAATAGGCCCATCTTCTTTATACAGTGGAGGGATAAAGGAAACGGCTGCTTCTGCTGCTTACCCTTCTTCTGTGCCTCCGATTGCAGGACACGCTACGGATTCCCGTCATTTCGCGGATCAGAAGCCTAGCCAGCAACGTCTGAATGCAGAGCAATTGGCAGCGGTGTCGGGAGAAGTTCCAGAGTTGCCCACTTTTCCTGAACTGAATTTAATCGGTCAGCACCACGGGACATATCTGATTGCACAGAACGACCAGGGCTTGTATTTAATTGATCAACATGCCGCACATGAACGAGTCAATTATGAATTTTATTATGAAAAATTCGGTAATCCCGAGTCAGTATCGCAGGAGTTGCTACTGCCAATTACACTGGATTTTACGCCTTCCGAGACAGAAAAGTTGAAAACAAGGCTGCACTGGTTTGAGCAGGCGGGGGTGTATTTGGAGCATTTTGGCGGTCAAACTTTCCGTGTCAGCTCTTACCCGTACTGGCTTCCCCAAGGGGAAGAAGCGGATGTTATTGAGGAAATGGCCGGATGGGTGCTGGAGGAAAGGGCCATTGATCTTGCTAAGCTGCGGGAAGCAGCCTCGATCATGTGCTCCTGCCGGGCTTCGATTAAAGCAAACCAGAAGCTGACTGACCGACAGGCTATCGTGCTGCTAGAGCGTTTGGCAGCATGCAAACAACCATATACTTGCCCTCATGGGCGACCTATTGTGGTTTCCTTTTCCACATATGATTTAGAGAAGCTGTTTAAAAGAGTAATGTAAGGGAGTATATATATGTTGCAGGATCGGGAAAAACGTGAAGAAGAAGAGCAGTCGGTCCTACGGGAGAAGCAAGTCGAATTACTGGTCACGACAGGGGATTCCCCCTCGGCTGAGGTTATGGAGCGAGCGAAGCTGCTTGCAGCCGAGTTAGGGGTGCTGTATGCCCCTCGTCGTGGCATATCGGTAGCTAAGCTAATTGCGGCTCACAGAGTCCGTCAAGCGTTGGTTCTGGTGCAGGGCGGAGTGAGGCTGATTAGTCCAGAACAATCACCGATGGTTTTTCACCCGAGTATGGGCTTCATTCGCGCCAAACGGGTATTAAAGGGTGAACCTGACCCGATGTTGACGGCTGCCCGGATCGTCCCGGGTGATACTGTGCTGGATTGCACCGCAGGACTTGGTACGGATTCTCTTCTATTTTCAATTGGAACGGGAAGCTCTGGACAAGTCACGGCTGTGGAGAGTTCTTTCCCCGTCTATGCTTTAATCAAGGATGGAATGAGGCATTACCGTTCCGGCAACGCTGAAGTAGATCAGGCCTTTTCCAACATTGATGTTCGTTTTGGTCATCATTTGGACTATTTGCGTAGTTTGCCGGATCGCAGTATAGATATTATTTATTTTGACCCTATGTTTCGTGATCCGTTGCTCGATTCCAGCGCAATCGGTCCATTGAGAGGGTTGGCTAATCCAGACGCGTTGAATGAGGAAAGTATTGTTCATGCGAAACGGATTGCACGAAAAACAATTGTATTAAAAGAAAAACGGGGTAGCGGGGAATTTGCCCGCCTCGGCTTCCGTGTAGAGCAGCGGGGCACAACGAAAACAGTGTACGGAGTGATTGATATTGACAGTGGCACCTAAGCCTAAATTACTTGTTCTTGTTGGCCCGACTGCGGTTGGCAAGACGAAACTAAGCATCGAGATGGCTCGACAATTTGAAGCGGAAATTATTTCCGGGGATTCCATGCAGGTATACCGTCATATGGACGTTGGAACTGCCAAAATTTCCGAACAGGAAATGGAAGGAATCAAGCACCATTTAATTGATATTCATGAGCCTGAATACCCATATTCAGTAGCCCAATTTCAGGAAGACTGTCGTCGTCTCATATCTGATATTCAATCTAGAGGAAAGCTACCGTTTATCGTAGGCGGAACAGGTTTATATGTAGAATCAGTCTGCTATGAATACCAGTTTTCCGAGGTGGGGGCTGACGAAGCTTTTCGTCAGGAACAGCTTGACTATGCCGAACAGTTTGGAGCTGACGCGCTTCATGCGCGACTACAGGCGGTTGATCCCGAAAGTGCACTTCGTCTGCATCCTAATGATCGTCGTCGTGTCGTTCGGGCACTGGAAATTTACCATGTTAGCGGAACGACACTTAGCTCTCAACTTGCCAGTCAAAAAAAGGAATCTCCCTACCAACTCTGCATCGTAGGTTTGACAATGGATAGGCAAATGCTATATAAACGTATTGAAGACCGAATTGACGGGATGCTCGATCAAGGGCTTGTTGCTGAGGTAACCTCCTTAATGGAACGGGGAGTGCGAAGCGATGCCATCTCCATGCAAGGTCTAGGCTATAAAGAGATATCCTCCTACCTGCGGGGAGAGGTGTCTTTGGAAGAGGCGGTGACTTGGCTAAAACGGGATACGCGTCATTTTGCGAAGCGACAGCTCTCGTGGTTTCGCCATATGAAGGATATCCAGTGGGTAGATGTCACTGATTTCGGAAATTTTTCTGCTCATGCAGCCCGAATACACGAAATTATAGCAGGAAAGTTCCGGACAGACCTTGAATATACTTCAAAACAATCCAAATGATTATTGGGGGTACGGCTAAAATGAACAAGTCCATTAATATCCAAGATACGTTTCTGAATCAATTGCGCAAGGATTCTATACCTGTAACGGTATACCTCATCAATGGATTTCAGGTGCGAGGGACGATTAAAGCATTTGACAATTTTACGATTGTTATCGACTCGGATGGAAAGCAACAGCTGATTTACAAGCATGCCATCTCCACCTTTACACCGCAACGCAATGTATCGCTTGTACAGCAACAGGATAACGCTAGCGATAACTGATTACGGCTTGACGGTCGCCCGGGTTCATGAAACTTTTCAGGCGTCCGTCTCGTCTAACTGTATAGGAATGTGACCGGGAGCAACCTGATCAGGGTTGTTCTTTTCATTCCGTTTACTTTCATGCTACCGACAGCAAGCTTTAGGCTTATGTTAGGTATCATATGATTATTCGCGAAAGGGAGTCAGGGGAATGCCAAACGATTCATTGTCCAGATCCGGCAATCGCAATAGAAACACATCTAAAGAGAAGCCGAAGGGCAAGAAAAAGAAAATAACAGGTAAGCGAGTGGGGTGGACGCTATTTATTACAGCGGCCTTAGCCATATTCTGTGCACTTGGTGGATATTTATTTGTCATGGTTAATGGCGAAAAAATTTACAAAGCCAACAAAGACAAAATTACAGTGAACGAGACATCGAAGGTTTATGACCGCAACGGTGTGCTCATGGGTGAGTTGTCTGTGCAAAAAAGCGATCCTGTTAAAAGTGAAGAAATACCAGATCTGCTGAAAAAAGCTTTTGTGGCAACAGAGGATAAACGGTTTTATGAGCATCAGGGTGTTGATATTTGGTCTATCGGTCGGGCGGCCGTAAAGGATATCGTGGCTCGTTCGGCAGTGGAGGGCGGCAGCACACTAACTCAGCAGCTAGCCAAAAACTTGTTTTTGACACGTGACAAAACCTTTTTCCGTAAAGCGACCGAGGTATCCATCGCAATGGCGCTGGAGCGGAATTTGACTAAAGAAGACATCATTACACTATATCTGAACCGGATTTGGTTTGGACGCTCGTATTCTGGAATTAAGGCAGCGTCGGAAGGCTATTTTGGAGTGACAAATTTAAATGACTTAAAGTTGTGGCAGGTCGCTACACTGGCAGCTATTCCGAAAGGGCCATCCAAGTATAATCCAATCAGTAACCCGGAAAACTCGAAGGCACGACGTGCGGTGGTTCTCCAGCTGATGTTTGAGCAGGGGATGATTGGAAAGCAAGAGATGGAAGAGGCCAAGGCTGTAAATTACGATTACAAACAACCAGAAAAAGTTCAAAAGTATCAAAATTTTATGGAATACGTCATGGATGAGGCAGAGGATGCACTGCCAGGAGTTAGCGGCAATGATTTGATTATTGGTGGTTATAAGATTCATACGACAATGGATGCCCAGGCCCAAAATGCGCTGGATCAGGCGATGGCAGATGATGACATGTTCGAAAAAAGTCCTGACGATCAGCCTGTTCAAGCCTCGATGGTCATTATTAACAACCAAACAGGTGGAATTGCCGCGATGGCACCCGGACGAGATTATAAAAAGGGAACCTTCAATCGTGCGACACAGAGCCGCAGACAGCCTGGATCGGCTTTCAAGCCGATTGTAGCCTATGCGCCAGCTCTTGAATCCGGTAAATTTACGATGGATACCCCTTTGAGTAACGAACGCCAGAGTTTTAACGGATACAGTCCGAAAAACTTGCATGGTTACTCATCAACCATCAGCATGCTCGATGCCATTACGAAGTCTGAAAATATTCCGCCTGTATGGTTGCTGAACCAAATCGGTGTGGAAAAAGGGGTTCAATTTGCCGAGAGCGTAGGCATTCCGATGGACAAAAATGATCACTCACTTGCTATCGCATTGGGTGGATTAAGCAAAGGAACGAATACCCTTGAAATGGCGCAGGCGTACAGCGCTTTTGCCAATAAAGGACAATTCCAAAAAGCTTATTCTATTAAGCAAATTAACAATAGTGATGATCAAGTTGTTTATACTCATGAAGAGGATACTAAATCTGTAATGAGTGAAAAAACGGCTTATGAAATGACACAAATGATGCAAAATGTAGTCAATAGCGGCACAGGTCGCAAAGCACGTATTGACTGGCCTGTAGCTGGTAAAACGGGTACGACCCAAAGTGGAATTAGCGGTAACAGTGGTAACCGGGACATCTGGTTTGTCGGTTATACGCCAGAATATACCGGAGCAGTATGGATGGGTTATGATAAGCCGGACAGCAAACATATGCTCAGAAACTACAGTGGGCAGTCGGCAGCCTTTTTCGGAAGAGTCATGGGTGAAGCTCTCAAGGGACACCCGGTTACGCAATTCAGCGAGCCGAAGGGATATGAACCACCAGTTGAGCAGAAGCCAGAAGAACCGATTCAGGCTACCGCTCCAAGCGGGCTGAGCGGGTCTTATAGTCAGGAGACCCAAATTGTATCGTTGTCCTGGACTGCGGCGACGGGGGATAATGTACAATACCGTGTGTATCGCAAAGGGACTTCTGATGCAGGCTTTGCAACAATCATGGAGGCCATGAAGGGCACGAGTGGTGAAGATACGTCTCCTATAGCTGGAAACACGTATGAATATTATGTAGTGGCTTATGGAGCGGATGGTAAAGAATCCGAGGCTTCTAATACGATCCGTGTGGAAATTCCGGCAGAGACTACTCCGGTTGATCCACAACAAGGGACTGATCCAAACGAGAATGGAACCTTACCGGATAATGGCGGGGCTACAGACGGACAAAACGGTACAGATCAGGGAAATACAGCTCCTGGCGGTATCGACAACAATAATGGCTCAGGTCAGGTTCCGGCATCTCCTGGAGATACTAGTGGGAATGGTGCTGGAGGCACAGGTAACAATAATAGCAATTCCGGCAATGGAAACGATACAAATCAGGGAAATGGTCAGACTACTACACCGGATGCAGGTATTTCTGATGAAGATACTATGGTAAATCCAGAAAATACGGATGCATCTACGACTGAAGTCACAACGGATGGAACTCAGGAAGGCAATTCCAACGGTCATTCGAATTCCAATCGTGGACGTCACAATCGGGATTAGCAAGTAATGCTTTATGTAAGTTGAATTTGCTTCAAATCAAAGGTATTTTCGGACCGTTTCACGGTCTGAGAATACCTTTTTTTACTTTGGTAAAGGGGTTCTTTTTGAGTGTACAGTTTAAATATGGTAAGCTGGTTTTACCAATGTTGGAGAGGAACATCATTTATGAAGCGCAAATTCGGAGACCGGGCCAACTGGCGCAGAATCACCAATCGCAAGTTTGCTTGCCGGTATGTAGAAAGTGACGCGTTTACAGGATATGTGACCCTGTATACAATTTTGAGTCTCAAGGAGCCGTTATGGAAAAGTTACGGTGGTCATACGTTTTGCATAGCCGATAAAGGATATTCCTGGCTACAATATTATCCAAAAGGTGAGCACTATGTGGTGACTGCTATGTTTGACAACCGGGAGCAAATCGTTGAATGGTACATTGATACCTGCCGAAATCAGGGTGTGACCGATCAAGGAGTCCCATGGTTTGACGATTTGTATTTGGATGTTGTGGTGCTTAAAAACGGTGAAATCTTCCTAGTGGATGAGGATGAATTGGAGGAGGCGTTACAACGGGGGCATATCTCAACGCAAGAGGCAGAATTGGCTAACCGTACAGCGGCTGATGTGTTACATCAGATAGATGCCCACGTGTTCCCCTATTTTAAAATGTCGCTGAAACACCGGGCAGAATGGTTTCACAACGGTGATTTCGAGAGAGAACGGTGAAAGTTTTGCAGTGGATTAAAGACACTAGGCCCAAACGCCCTGAGTTGAAAAGCGGGCAGAGTCGCCTTAAGAAGATATCTATGGTATCCAAGCGTCTTGTACTTTGTTTGATGATTTTCATTTTGGTCGGATTGGTATGGGCAGGTATCCGAGTGTGGGACATGAATACAGCCGCCTCTACCACTCCGCTCAAGCAAGTGCAAATTGGAATCGTACTAGGTGCTTCTATGTGGGGGGCTGTGCCCAGTCCTGGATTGAAGGAAAGGCTGGAAGAAGCATTGCGCTTATACCGCAACGGGACGGTACAGCGTCTAATTGTAAGTGGGGGACTGGATAAACCAGATTTTCCGTATACGGAGGCTGAGGGCATGCAACGCTATTTAGTAGATAGGGGGGTCCCTGTACAGCATATTGTGTTGGAAAACCATGCGACCAGTACTTACGAAAATCTGCTCTATAGCCAGCGCATCATGAATGAATATGGATGGACCTCCACCGTGATCATCACACATAGCTATCATGGCCCTCGAGCGATGGAGATTGCTCAATTCTTGAAATTTGATCATCCTCAGATGGCTCTGACGGAATCCAAAGTGCTGAATATGCCAATTCATCAATCAAGAGAAGTATTGGCATACGCTAAATGGACGCTGCAACGGTGGTGGATCAGCGCTCAAACTTGGGTTGCCTGAATTAAAGAAAAGGCTTTGTGCACGTTCCCGTTGCTTTTATGCTAATAAGGACATGCCAGACCGAATACATTAATAGGGTAAGCTGTGCCTGAAGAAATGTTGAGGTGATGGATGCATGAACGGACGGGGAATCGCCGCGGGCAAGCGGTCGGAGGAGAGACCTTCCAGACAAATTAATGTCGTGCTGCGTAGCCCGGAGCCGATAGCTTCGGTGACTGTGGACGAGACGGAAGCAGTGGCTTCAACCAAGTCACAGGCGCTACCGCAGTATCTCAGTCTTTATCAGGAAATTCAGAAAGAACTCGATCATCTCGTCGGCTTGGATAACATCAAAGACCTGGTATTTGAGGTATATGCCTTTTTGCAAATCGCCCATATGCGCACGGATGCGGGATTATTGAGCAATGCACACGTATATCACATGATTTTCAAAGGAAATCCAGGTACAGGCAAAACGACAGTAGCCCGCATTATCGCTAAAATGCTGCAAAAAATGGGTGTACTGAGCAAAGGTCATCTGATTGAGGTAGAGAGGGCTGATCTGGTCGGTGAGTATATTGGCCATACGGCACAAAAAACGCGAGATCTGGTAAAGAAATCTCTTGGCGGCGTGTTGTTCATTGATGAGGCTTACAGTTTGGCACGCGGAGGGGAAAAGGATTTTGGAAAAGAAGCGATTGATACCTTGGTAAAGTCCATGGAAGACCAAAAAAATCAATTTATTTTGATTCTCGCTGGATACTCGGGGGAAATGGACTTTTTTCTACGAACAAATCCTGGTCTTCCTTCTCGCTTTCCAATCCAGTTGGATTTTCCTGATTATACTGTGGATCAGCTTATCCAAATTTCCGAGATGATGGCCAAGGAGCGGGATTATATTCTCATGCCTCAGTCCATAATTAAAATGAAGGAGCATTTGCTAAACGAGCGTAATGACAGTCTTCATGCATTTAGTAATGCACGATATGTTCGTAACGTGATTGAAAAAGCGATTCGGCACCAAGCTGTCAGGTTGCTCAATCAGTACCGGAGCGGGCAACCTGGCAAACAGGAATTGATGACGCTGCGTCCAGAGGATTTGAAAATGGACAAAAGATAGGCGATAATAGGAATCTGAATCACATCGAATGGTATGACATCGAGCGGGGGCCGGCCTGAACATCAGGTCGGTCTCTGTTCGAGAGTTGACATGAAAATAAAGGAGCAAACAATATGGCGAACTCCACTCATGATACACAAACCGAAATGCAGGACAAGGCGGTACTGGTTAGTCTAATTACGGATGAAGTTAAACGATCTGGCATCAATACGGAATACTCGTTGGATGAGCTGGTGAAACTGGCTGAGACAGCGGGAGTTGAAGTATTGAGCGTCCTGACACAGAATAAGGAAGCTAAGGATTCAAAATGGTTTATTGGCAAAGGAAAAGTAGAGGAATTGCGCGCAGTTGCTGAAGAATTGGGAGCGAATACAGCTATTTTTGATCAGGAGCTCTCGGGGGCCCAAGTACGGAATCTGGAAGAAAGTCTGGATCTCAAAATTATTGACCGGACACAATTGATTCTGGACATTTTTGCACAACGTGCAAAAACACGGGAAGGTATTATTCAGGTTGAACTGGCGCAGTTGTCATATTTACTTCCACGTTTGTCTGGACATGGCAAAAATCTCTCGCGTCTCGGTGGTGGAATCGGAACACGTGGTCCTGGTGAAAGCAAGCTGGAGACAGACCGCCGTCATATTCGTGATCGAATCAGTGATCTGAAACGCCAACTGGAGGAAGTGACCCGCCACCGGTATTTGCACAGGGAGCGCAGACAAAAGAGCGGCATTGTTCAGGTGGCACTTGTTGGCTATACCAATGCGGGCAAATCGACGCTATTGAAGCAACTAACAGCAGCCGATGTATATATTGAGAATCAACTGTTTGCGACGCTGGATCCTACCTCCAGAACAATGGAGCTACCGAGTGGAAAAGAAGTTATTCTTACGGATACGGTCGGTTTTATCCAAAATCTCCCTCATGATTTGGTTGCTTCCTTCCGGGCTACTTTGGAGGAGGCGAATGAGGCTCATCTCATTTTGCATGTCGTAGACGCGTCTTCGGATATGCGAGACGAACAGATGAAAGTTGTAGAGACGATCTTACAACAGCTAGGGGCTGCGGACAAGCCTCAGATCGTATTATTTAACAAAAAAGATGCCTGTACCCCTGAGCAACTGGAAATGCTTCCTTCTGGGGAGGGCTATTTGAAAATTAGCGCTTTTGATGAAGGCGATTTGCTGCGCATTCGTGAACTGATTCAAGAGCATTTGAGCGGTGATACGCTGAGATTCCGCATTCCTGCGGAACGAGGGGATTTAACCTCGGTGCTTTATCGAATCGGAGATGTACTGCTGACAGAGTATGATGGAAATGATGTCATTTATGAGGTTGAAATTCAAAGAGGCGAGTACGAAAAGTATGGTCATGCACTCAGCGAGTTCACAGAAGGTTAACATCTAATGATGCTTTTGGGTCAATAAAATGATAATGCTCATTGTTCAAAGTGAACAATAATATAACATGAATAGCCTAAGGCTGCGTAAGAGAGAGGGTCAAGAAGGTAAATGGTAGTTTTTAGTCCAGAAATTCAGCAAATTCAGGAAACGGCAGAACATAAAATACAAGAACGTATACAGCACATAGATCATATTGTAGATTCAAATCAGTGGAAGGTAATTCAGGCATTCCAGCGGAAGCAAGTGAGCGATTTTCATTTTGCGGGTTCTACGGGATATGCTTACAATGACCGGGGACGTGAGGTGCTGGAAGAAGTCTATGCGGATGTGTTCGGTGCGGAGGCAGCGTTGGTGCGTCCGCATTTTGCCTCGGGTACTCATACAATTGCCACTGCTTTATTTGGTGTGCTGCGTCCAGGGGATGAACTGTTATACATTACCGGGAGGCCTTATGATACCCTGCACAAAGTGATTGGTAAGCCCGGCGACGGGACAGGATCATTGCAAGATTTTGGCGTTACTTATGGAGAAACCGCACTGACAGCGGAAGGTAAAGTGGACTGGGAAGCGGTGGAGGCTGCTATCCATGCCAATACAAAAGTAATCGGTATTCAGCGTTCACGCGGTTATGATTGGAGAGCTTCGTTTAGTGTAGCAGATATTGAAGAAATGACAGCACGTGTGAAGGAAATAAAACCTGACGTCATTGTCTTTGTTGACAATTGCTACGGTGAATTTACCGAGAAGTTGGAACCTACTCAGGTCGGTGTCGATTTGATGGCAGGTTCGTTGATTAAAAATCCCGGTGGTGGCATTGCAGAAACGGGTGGATATATCTGCGGCAAACAAAAGTATGTAGAACTGGCATCCTACCGATTAACTGCACCTGGAATCGGTGGAGAAGTAGGTGCCATGTTAGGTACTACACGAGGCATATTTCAGGGACTATTCCTTGCTCCAACACTGGTTGGGCAAGCGGTTAAAGGGAGTGTATTCGCAGCTGCGGTCTTTGAGGAGATGGGATTTGAGACCAAACCTGCCTGGCATGAAGAGCGTACGGATTTGATTCAGGCTATTTCTTTTAGCGGACCAGAACATCTAATTGCTTTTGTACAGGGTATTCAGCGTGCGGCTGCCGTGGATAGCCATGTGGTGCCGGAGCCGTGGGATATGCCGGGTTATGAGCATCCAGTTATCATGGCAGCAGGTACGTTCATACAAGGGGGAAGTTTGGAACTATCCGCAGATGCTCCGATTCGTGAGCCTTATATTGGTTACATGCAAGGGGGCTTAACCTACTCTCATGTTAAATTTGGAGTGCTTATGGCTCTGCAAACGATGAAAGAACGTAAATTATTGTGAGTTTTTCTAACATGTCATTGACACTTTGCATCAGCTAAATGTACAATAAGGTGAATAATAGATCACTGGAAGGTTGATGACAAATGGGCGACGAAATTCGCAGAAATATGGCCTTATTTCCAATAGGTATTGTCATGAAGCTAACGGACTTGTCAGCACGTCAGATTCGTTATTATGAACAGCATAACTTGATAGTTCCTGCCCGTACATCGGGAAACCAACGTCTTTTTTCTTTTAATGACGTAGAGCGTCTGCTTGAAATTAAGGCGTTGATCGAGAAGGGTGTTAACATTGCGGGAATTAAACAAGTCATGAATCCGGTTACCAAGGAATCGGAGGAAGCTACGGTTATTACTGCAGACACAGAAGTCAAACGCCGTGAAATGTCCGATACTCAGCTTCACCGCTTACTGAAACAACAACTTGTTGCAGGCAAAAGACCAGGACAGGTGTCCCTAATCCAAGGCGAATTATCACGGTTCTTCAATAAGAGATAATGCTTGGACTTACCTCTTGGTATAAGGTCGCCTTACTTTAAAACCAGGTCTCATCATTTAAGTAATTTATAGAACAACTGATTCGTATATAGTCGTTACAGAAAGGGAGAGGTTAGAGTGAGTTATAGCAGAGAAGATATCCTTCGGATTGCGAAAGAAGAAAATGTACGTTTTATTCGTTTGCAATTTACAGATTTGCTGGGCACTATTAAGAACGTTGAAATTCCGGTTAGTCAACTGGAAAAGGCATTAGATAATAAAATGATGTTTGACGGTTCTTCCATAGAAGGTTATGTGCGTATTGAAGAATCTGATATGTATTTATATCCTGATTTGGACACTTGGGTGGTATTCCCTTGGGTAACCTCGGATCGTGTAGCTCGTTTGATCTGCGATATTTACAAGCCGGATGGAGTTCCGTTTGCAGGTGACCCGCGAGGCATCTTGAAACGTGTACTTAAGGAAGCAGAAGAGTTGGGATACACTTCGATGAATGTCGGACCAGAGCCTGAATTCTTCTTGTTCAAAACGGATGAAAAAGGCGAGCCAACTACAGAACTGAATGACCAAGGCGGGTATTTTGACCTGGCTCCGATGGATCTGGGTGAAAACTGCCGTCGTGAAATTGTACTTAAGCTTGAAGAGATGGGCTTCGAAATTGAAGCATCTCATCATGAAGTTGCACCTGGTCAGCATGAAATTGACTTTAAATATGCAGATGCGATTAAAGCTGCCGACCAGATTCAAACGTTCAAGCTCGTTGTTAAGACGATTGCTCGTCAGCATGGTTTGCATGCTACCTTTATGCCAAAACCTTTGTTTGGTGTAAATGGCTCCGGTATGCACTGCAATCAATCGTTGTTTAAGGACAATGAAAACGTATTTTATGATGAAACGGACGAACTCGGATTAAGCCAGACGGCCCGCCACTATATGGCTGGTATTCTTAAACATGCACGTGCAATGGCAGCGATCACGAATCCAACGGTAAATTCCTACAAACGTCTCGTACCAGGTTATGAAGCGCCTTGTTATGTGGCTTGGTCTGCAAGCAATCGCAGTCCAATGATTCGGATTCCCGCGTCTCGTGGTCTGAGCACACGCGTCGAAGTTCGTAACCCTGACCCAGCAGCGAATCCTTATTTGGCCTTGGCAGTGATGCTGAGAGCAGGTTTGGATGGTATCAAACGTCAGTTAGCTCTGCCAGCTCCGATTGATCGTAACATTTACGTGATGTCTGAGGAAGAGCGGATTGAAGAAGGCATTCCAAGTCTGCCAGCAGACTTGAAAGAAGCTTTGTCTGAGCTTATTCGGAGCGAAGTTATCTCTGACGCACTGGGCGACCATGCTCTGGCCTACTTCTATGAGCTTAAGGAAATTGAATGGGATATGTACAGAACACAGGTTCATCAATGGGAACGCGATCAATATCTGACTCTATACTAAAATGGGAAATCCCTTGGCGCTCTAAGCGTTGAGGGATTTTTTTGTTTGTGGTAGGTAAAAAAATTTATTAAGTTTATTTATAATTGCCCCCTAATTGCCCCCAAAAATTTTATTATCAGAATAAATTTTCAGTAACAGACTCATAGTTCTCCATGCTATTCATCTCTATTTTTTGGAGATGTGTGCATAAAGGTTGGCTGTTATTTGGATGCTACTATGTCCAAGTCTCTCCTGTACATACTTCATTGTAGCCCTAGCTTCAAGTAGCAATAGCGCATGATGTTATATATGCGTTTGCCCGAACAGAAAGCATAACGGCAATCGCTTTCAAGGGGGAAATTTTTAAACTAACGCTGAATGCAAAATATGTGTTGGATGTCTTGAAAGTCTTTGAAAACGAAGTGACTACACTCGGGTATACTAGTTCCTCTAAGTCGCTCTCCAGAGTGACGAGTTGAGTTTCTAAATTGTTCTTCCTTATAGGGTGACTGGTTAGATGAGTAAATACAATGGGAGAAAATGATCTATACTACTTATTACAACGGCAGGCCGGTCTTTGAAATTAAGGAAGTTCGATTGCTGGAAGCTATGGATAAGAGACAGATTTCTGTTTTTGAAAATATGCTAAATGATATTTTAGGAGCTTTAGCTAAACAGTAAGTGTCTTTTGGATAAGGGCATTTTGAGGATTGAAAACAGATAGTAGAATTTACAGGAATATAACTAAAAGTCCACATGTTAAAAAGAAGAACCCAAAGAGTATCGAAACAGAGCCTCTAAATTTCATGTCATCAATGTAAGCATCACTTGGTTCAGAGTCCCCTTTGATCTTCCAGGCTTCGTTTGCACGCCATCCCCAAGTGGGATTTCGTTTACTTAAAATACCAAGTGAGAAAAAATAATCGCAATAAAAATAAGCATGAATCCCATTTGATCAACCCCTTTAAGTAAACTATACCAAAAAAGAACGACAGATGGAAAGTATCGTCTCTCAAGGACAGATAGAAGAAAAATAAGAGGGCTTTGCCCTCCATGTGATGGTTCAATTTTAATCTGAGTAGGCAACAGCATTAAAACTTTCTATTCCTATTCGGGTAGCATCTGCTGTGCAAAATAGATATAAGGTATACACCAATTCATTTGAAGGTGGTAGAGGGATATTGTAATCGGAAGCATTTATGGTGACGACCTGTACAGCGTTTGGGTTTGCTTCGGAGACGCTTACAGAGTAAAGGGCGTAAGCAACAAGCGAATCGAAATTTCCTCTAACAATGGAAAAAGAAATAACGGAGTCAAATGGTGGAGGGGTAGGAAATGCAAGCTCAGCTATCCCGGATAATTGTACACGCATGTTTTCCCCTGCGCCCGTTACATCTAAGCCAAGCTCAGCAATGGCAACGGGTGTATTGGCTGGCAAGGGAATAGAGATTGTATTACCGTAACTTGCGTTTTGTGATGTTCGAGCATCTAACAATCTAGTCATTATCTCATCTCCCTTTTTGGGTAAAGGATTTGCAAGCTGGAAATATAAAAATACTGACAGTGTAGGATTTGGACCGGTTGATTGAACTGGATATTAAGCTTCAGAAGGATGAGCTGTAATAATGCTAACACGATGGGGTCAGACCTATGCCTATTTTCCCGAGATGAAGTCAACAGCCCAATCTTTTTGGTTAATTGCACAATATGCTACTTTGACTAGACTTTGGAGGTGACCATTAATTATGTTTCGACATTATTGTTGGCAGAAGAATATGCATCGGAGAAAATTTAGAAGATGTGTAGTTAAAAAAGTCAAAGTGTTACCGAAAGTTATTGTTAAAGGGATCCGAGGACCTCAAGGACCTCAAGGACCTCAAGGACCTCAAGGACCTCAAGGACCTCAGGGACTGCCGGGTCCACAGGGAGTTCCAGGCGCTCAAGGCCAGCAAGGGCTACAAGGTTTTCAAGGAATTCTCGGACCAACAGGACCAGCAGGAGCAGTAGGGCCAGCAGGACCAGTGGGGCCGGCAGGAGCGGTAGGTCCAGCAGGTCCAGCGGGGGCGGTAGGACCAGCAGGAGCAACGGGGGCAGCAGGGCCTGCAGGCGCCGGGATAACAGACTTCTTAAGTGTTTTCCGAGCAGATCCTGGTACGGGAACTGACACAGTTCCGGGTAACTCACCAATTACCTTTACAGGAGTTTTAGCTAATGTTGGTGGTGCATTTACTTTCACTCCTCCATCTACAACGATAACAATCAACGAAACGGGGAGCTATCTAATAGATTTTACAATTCATAACCAAGGTGATGCTAACTTTAACCTTACCGTAAATGGAATCCCTGTTACCCCTGTTCCCTTCACGGGTAACGGTGGCGGACCAATTTCGGCAGAAGTCATTATTACTGTAGGGGTCGTTCCTACAACTATTCAATTGGTAAATGCAAATGCAACCCCAGCCCAACTTCATAACTTTACCAATACCACTCTTACTATATTAAAGTTGACTGTTTAAGCCATTCTTAATGATATATGGAACATTATATGTAGCCGCCTTAGAAAAGACTGTACGATTTCCATCGTCAGTTTGTCTAATTACACCATAGTAAGCAGACGCATTTATGAGGAGATTGTGTAGCATGGCAAGAGAACGTAGTGGCAGTAATAAGATCCATTAAACACTACCACTACTCCAAAGCCTATCTTCAAAGTTGAAATGGATAACTTTGTAAAAAAGATGATATTATTCAGACATAGAAATATGAATGCTAAGAAGGTCGGGAAACTTTTCCCACCTTCTTTTTTGTTGTGACAAATCGGAACTATTGCTTTGATATGTCAGGTACGACAACTCATGAGCTGCAATCAATATAAATTTTCTTTTTGATTAGTCGCGAAAAATGGGAAGCTACAGAAGAACGGGTCGAGGTCGATTGGCCTAAAGTTGAGGCATTTCATAAGGAAGGCTTTAATTTTGTGTTGGTGAAGGATTGACAGAGGAAGAATATGAGAAAGTAGACGAAGAGGGGATTAAGCAGTTGGACGGCCTCTTAGAACGATTTCTATAAGGAGTTGTTTCCACCTGATGAAGTTTATGAACCTTCGACGAAGAAGACCAAGAGGTTCCTGAGGATGATCGGAAAATAAACTGGATAGAACTTTGGCTCTATGCGTGAGTAATGGTATTTCTGATTCAGAATGGACTAATATGACCATTCCAAAGATTAGAGCGCTCATGAAGACCAAGAACAGAAACCGGGAATTCGAAATCATTCTCCACGGTGGTAAGGTGGAAAATAAAAAGCCGAAGAAGGTCAAGTCGCTATCTGATCTTGGTTTCTTCGCAAAGTAAATTGAGAAGCATCCGCAAACATGAAGTGACCCCTGTCAAGAAAACAGCTATCAAAAAGCAATAATTAAGCAGCCTGAGAAGGAGTCAGGTTGTTTAGTTTCTCTTGAAAGCGTTCCTGGTTGTAGAAATGAATATACTTTTGAACGGCATGCTCCACCTGTTGAGCTAATGGAAGGAGTGGAGATAGAAACACTCGGTTTTAAAATGACTGAAGAAGTTCTCTATACATGCCTTGTCCCTGCAGTTTCTTTTTCGGGACATGTCGGCCTGTATTCCGTCTCGCTTGAGCAGGTTGGTATATTGGCGAGAGGTATATTGAAATCCTTGGTCGCTATACAGTAGAACACCTCGAGCATCCTGTCGCTTCCTTGCCTTTTTCACCGTATCTAACACCAGGCTCAAATCGTTTCTGCGGCTGATCTGTTAGGCAACAATTACGTTGTTAAAAAGATCCTGAATCGCGGAAGGGTAGAGTCTCTGTCCATTGAACATGAGGTAAATGATGTCTATTACCCACTTCTTATTCGGCAGGTCAGCCTTAAACTCCCAGTTCAGATGATTGCCAGAAATGACCTAGGGTTCTTTCTTGGCATAGTAGGGTCTTTTCCTACGAATGATCGCCTTGATCCCCAGTTCACCCATAAGTCTCCGTACGCGCTTATGATTCATATGTATGCTGTAGATTTGATTCAATTAAACCTTTATCCTGCGGTAACCGTGTATTCCCTTCAGTTCCTCGTCACATGCCATGATTTTTAGCTTCATAGCTTCATCTTCCCGCTGTTTGGGTGAAACAACATCTTCCATGTTATCCACTTATAAAAACCACTTTTGGACACTCGGTCCAGTTTACATAGTAGTACGAAGCTATGTCCCTTACTAAGCAATTCTTGGATCACCGCAAACTTTTTACTCTTGGGTACAGCCTTCATTCCTCCTTTGACATCTGCAAGAGCTTTTTTAGCATTTCATTTTCTGCTTCGAGGCGTTTCAGCTTGACCTCCGGATCTTCGGGGGTCGTGTTCGAGGTCTGCCGATGCCAGGCCCTTTTGCTATGTCTCGTTTTCCTCTAGATCTTTCATTCCCTCGGCTTTGAAGTGTCTCGCCCATCGGCGAACCAGCGAAGCGTCAATCTCCATTTCTCGTGCCACGTTTTTATATCCGATTCCCTTTTTGAGGTACAGATCAACTTTCTCCCATAGAAAAATCCCCTCCATAATAGACAGATTAGATGGCTTGCTCTTTTCTGTCTACTATGAGAGGAACATATCACACTTGGAGAGGTTTTTACTTTTGTACGAATGAAAGGAGCCAATTGGGGGCCAGTGCAAGCCTAATATATGTATATCTCAGATTGCGAAAATGACATGAGAAAAGGAAATAATATGATGAAACGAATCGGAGTTTTTTTATTGATATCACTGCTGCCAGCACTCGCTATTTTATCCGTATGTGGTTTCCATATAAGCGGATTGATTTTACTTTTTTCATTGATCTTACTGGCATACATGTATGTGCTTATAAATGAACAGATTCATTTTGCTCAATACGCAAAGTCCTCTATGGAAAGATTTAATCGTAACGTAGAATAATTTTCTTCTTGTAACTATAATAAGTGGTTTCAACAAAGTTCCTAACTACCTCGGCTTGATTAGAAATTACAATTTTCTCCGGGATATATACCTCCACCAGGGCCTAATAGTTTTGTCTGGCAGTTGAAATCATCTTACAGGTAAGACAGGTCGAAGAATTAAGGTTGATTCATTCGGACCTGTGGCTTATGCCTTAACAGGACAAGAGACCATTTCTTTAGGTCGAAGAGGTTCGGGTGGTAGCTTAATGCTCTTGGGTCGTAGAAGTCCTGTAGGTGGGAGTAGCAGTTCATGTTCAACATAAATGTTTACGACAATATCTTCCAATGGTAATATGAGAACGAATAGACCATTAGCGGAGGCATTAGATGAATAAAAAGATGTATATGTTTATAGGTGCTTTACTTGGAGTACTGCTAGCTACTTCTGGTGGAGCTGCGGCAGATCAAGTGAAATCACTAGTTGGGAAGACTGTTGCAGGGGAATACAATGTGAGAGTATATGGAACAACATTGTCTGAAAACGCTATTGCCGTCGATGGTACAGCGTATGTACCTTTGCACTCGATCTCAGAATCTTTGGGGGCGAACTTAGCGGTGAAGGGGAGAACTATTGAAATTGCAACAGGAACTCCTTCTTCTAATGTGGTTGTTAAAGAGCAGTCACAAGCAATAGCTTTGAAAGATAACCCATATACCAATTGGTCCAAGGAACTAATTGTAAAGCACATTGGAACAGTGGAAGAATTGATCGAAATACTTAATAATAATATTAAAAAATATGAAAAGTCATTGACTGACATCGATAGAAAAATAGGTGCGGCAGGCGACGATCAAAGACTTATTGAGCGCATTGAAAAAAGCGCCACTAAGACAAAAAAGGAATTACAAGAATCCAAAGACAGTTTATTAGAGCATAAAAAAGAGCTAGAACAACTTAAAGCAGCATTAGCTACTAAATAAATATGTAGTAATCTAGTAGCAAACAAAAATTATATACTGTATACACAAAAGCCCTCTTAAACAGAGGGCTTTTCAGGCTGTTGAGAAACCCCCTGTTTTTTGCAGGGGGTTTAAAACTGTCTTAGTGGTCTAAAAACTAGGGTCCTCAGATCGTTTTAAATCGATTTTTGTTTTAAAAGATGCGTCTCCCCATATAAAAATAGAAGTGTCGAAAAGTCCTCTGGACTTTCTCGACACTCTGAAAAGCCCTCTTAAACAGAGGGCTTTTACTCTTATATAAGGGAATGGTATTAGACTGTTTTCAATAATAGAAACAACCTTTATCTTAATAGGTCTATTGAATCGGAACGCAAATTTCGCAATAATGATTATTAATAAGTTCAACTGTATATCGCTCCAAAATGGGTCTGGTTTCATCTAAGTTGAACCTTTGATTTTCCAACTCCAGGAACATTTCAGACCAAGCCTTTTGAACAGCTTCTGCTGTATGATTTATCTTAAAAACCGCGTATCTTCCTCCACTAATGTTGCTCAGACTTACTTCATCTGCATTAACACAGTAATCATCTGGAACAACCAAACACACATCATAGCGACAATTTTCCGGTTTTACAAATGTAGGATTATCTTGAGCAATACCGAGGATAATAGACGTATTATTGAATAATTCATTCGATTTAACCCAACCTTTAAATCTCTCCATTAGTTGTGAATTTGCAATTCCATAAGGACCAATCTGTCTCATGTATGCAATTCTACAAGACGGTATTTTTTCAATTTCAGCCTTCATATTTTCTTCTCTTTCTTTTTAAAGTACATCGATGTCTGAAACCATCTTATAATGCTTTAAAATGATAAACAACTCAATTTTAAAAATAGTCAAATTAGCGCTAATACCCAAAGAGAAGACATATGCGCCTGCTCAACAATGTGTGAATGATAGTGGAGATATTTCTTTAATAATAAACTGGTTACTGTATGACGATTAAATAGAAGAGAGCTGCTAAGACAAAACGGTATAGGGCAAACCATTCCAATCCGAGTCGCTTAATTAGTTTGATGAACGTCACTACTGCAATCATCGCCACAAGAAAGGATGTCGTAAAGCCAATTAACATTAGAAAGATATCGTCAGAATTTAGCAACTCGCGACTATCGTACAAATCCAACAAGCTTGCACCAAACATAACAGGTACGGAAATAAGGAACGTAAAGTCTGCGGCGGCTTTTTGGCTAGTGCCAAGTAAAAGGCCACCTGAAATCGTCGAACCCGATCTCGAAAATCCCGGCCACAAAGCCAAACATTGGAATAGGCCAATCCCGAAAGCCTGTTTATAATTAATCCCATCAATCGTATCAGTGGTTTTAGTTCTCCTACTCCGTGCTGCGATAATCATCAACAAGCCACCGGCAACTAAACCGATCAAGACGGGAGTTGGGCCGAATAATTGGCTTTTTATTGTGTCCTTGAAGAGAAGATATACGATTAATGCTGGTAACATAGCCAAAATCATATGAATTACATTTAATCCTTTACTTTGGGAAAAATCCATTCTAATCAGATTAGCCCCAATCTCCAAATATCTTTTCCAATAAAGAATTAGAACTGCCATCACTGCACCTAACTGTATAACAATTTTAAAAGTTATTGCAGCGTCACCATCAAAGCTAAGCAAATTGCCTGCTAAAATAAGATGTCCAGTAGACGATACCGGTAAAAATTCAGTTAAGCCCTCTATTATGCCAAGTATTATTGCTTTGATTACATCAGTCATCAGTGGCTATCCCCCTTCAAAAATAACAATTCCCAGTATAAGGGGGACATTTACATATTCCCATCGATCAACATAACAATATTCTATTCAGAATGACATAATTGTCACATTTCTCATTTATAAGTCTTTTTAGAGGCCTTTTAGCCTAATGACGTATATTCAGTCTAATGCTCTATTTCCACGAACAATACTTCTCTAAAATCCGCAGCGTTATAGTAACAAAACCAATTTAAGATATAAGTATAAAAGCCTCTGATAACTCAGGGGCTTATTTTGCGTACAAAGAAAGGTGAGATCGTAATGGATATACTTACAATTCACGGAGTAAGAGGATTTATTGATGGAAACGGCACGCCGCAATTGAATTTGGAGGATGTGGCTCGAGGATTAGGATTTACAGACAAATCCAAAAGTACAGAGTATGTCAAATAGGAGTGAGGCAGTATTTATCGGATTTGAAGTTTTCGACAGAAGTGTCGAAAGATACTTTTATTCCCGAAAACATCTTTTATCGACTGGCAATGAAGGCAAGAAACGAAGTAGCCGAGGCATTTCAGGCCAAGGTAGCTGATGAAATACTGCCGTCGATCAGGAAGCATGGAATATATGCTACGGATACTGTGATTGATAATATCCTCAATAATCCTGACTTTGGAATTGAACTGCTGACTAAGCTCAAGGAAGAACGTGCTGCCAGAGTACAGGCGGAAAGAACAAATGCAATCCTAATGCATGTTAACAAAACCTATACTCCCACAGATATTGCCAAAGAACTCGGATTTAAGTCAGCAATTGCTCTTAACCATGATTTAGGCAATCGAAAGATTCAATTCAGGCAGAATGACACATGGTTGTTGTATAGCAGATTTGCGGATTGCGGCTATGTTGAAATCAAACAAGAAGTTCTTGATAACGGAAAAGTGATCTATCACCGTAGATTTACACAGTTAGGTCGTAAATGGCTTGTGAAAATTTGTAATAAAGAGCAATTAAAGGAATCTGCAAACTAAAGGTGTCTTTTTTTGTGTCTGAGGGAGGTGATGAAACCCGTGGCAAAAATAAAATCTACATTGGATATACAACTGGATCTAACAAGGCCAATTGAAGAATTGACTGAGGTCATTTCTACTGTGATTGCTTCGCAACCAGCGCGCCGGAAAGAAATACTTAAAGGTTTGGATATAGCAATAGGAGATGCATTAGCAGAGATATAGGCGCAAGAAGATCAGAAAACAGACAATGATAGCTCAGGAAAAGTTTCCTGAACGGAGAGACGGGGGAAAGAAGGTTGGATAAGTGGGAGATTTTTAAGTTCAGCGCAGCTTTAGGTAGTAGCGCTGTGACGTATTTTTACGGTGGGTGTCGGGAGTATTGGGGGTGTTACTTGCGCTGGTCATTATTGATTATGTGACCGGATTATTTGCTGCTGGCGCAGAAGGTAAGAAGGGAACCGGACCAGGTTTAAAAAGCAAGATTGGTCTTATCGGTATCGCTCGAAAGGTATTTATCTTTGCAATGGTAGCAGTATCCCATCTAATTGATGGAGTCTTAGGCGATTCGCACCTTTGCCGGGATGCGGTCGCCTATTTTTACATGGCAAATGAGCTGTTTTCGATTCTTGAGAACGGCGGCAGGCTTGGAGCACCAATTCCACCAGTGATCCGGCAGGCAGTGGAAGTTCTAAAAAGTAAAAGTGGTAACCAGGAAGGAGAGAAAGAGGATGCAACAACGAAACAGCCGTAATGCTCAAGGGATTGACGTATCCCGTTATCAAGGAAAGATTGATTGGAAGGCAGTGAAGGAAGACGGTTTATCGTTTGCCTTCATCAAAGCCAGTCAAGGGAAGTCATACCGGGACAAGACATTCATAGGTAATGCGCAGGCTGCGCGAGCTGTAGGAGTCCTGGTTGGAGCTTACCACTATGTAGATGACTCAGCCATAACGCCAGAGGATGCCAGAAAGGCAGCTGCAAACTTTGTGAGCGCCATTAATTCAGCCGGAGGCATCGCGTCTTTCGATCTGCCACCAGTAATGGATTATGAGTCCAACAAGTCCGGATTAAGCAAAGCGGCGCTTACAGCCGTAGCCAGGACATTTCTGGCGGAAGTTGAGCGGCTTACTGGAGTACGACCAATACTTACGTATATAAGCTGTTGTTAGGAGAAATAAGCCTGCTGAACGATTATGTTGAATATATTGCTACAACATCAGCCGCTAACGAGAATGAAAAGCTTTCAAAACTGCTGAATGTTATAATCGCAGCAAACCAGTTTAGCATAGATGTAGACGATATACTCAAACGATTTGAAACGCTAATTGCGACTTTTTCACAACAACCATCATCAGATGATATGTATACCCGACAAGTGATACCGGATTATATCGCGTGGTTTGGTTACGAGTTAGGTTTTTATTATTTACACCGAGGGAAGTACATTGATGGCTTTAAATATTTGATGAATGCAATGGTAAAGTCACATATAATAAATAATGAAACTTACTTTATAAACTGTATGGGGTTGTTTGTTCGTTTTCAAGCCCATGCAGTTCCTGAAACTAAAGCTGAGTATTTCAATTTTATTGAAAGGGTGTGGTAAAACAATGTTCAAAAAAATGGTACTTTTAGTCATCGCGGCTAGCTTTTTGTTTATTGTTACTATGCCGGACCAAGCCTTTAACCACCACCATAGTATTCAGCCTAACGTTACCATTGGAGGATTTTAAAGAAAAAGCTCTGCTAACCTGATGGTCGGCAGAGCCTTTAACTGTTCACGGCTTTTAGAATATATCCAGGTATTCTTTCTGGAATTTGATGAAATCTTGCACACTGTCGTGATAGGTAAATCTACCGCCATTTTTATCAATAATCCAGTTGATCTTCTCGTCATTTAACAAGATTCCATACATGCAGTGATGAAGCAGCTCAATTTGCTTTTCATCTCTAATTCGGATCAAATGTTTTTCTTCTTCGACAATGAGGTACCATTTCGTTTCTGTTTCATCTACATCTACGTCTACATCCGCATCTACATACAGTATTGATACCGACAAGGGGAATGGCCAGTCAAACCAATGTCCTCGTTTGTCTTCTCTATAACCTTCAAATGCCATGGTTATTTCCCCCTACTTGGATAATTTCCTGATTAGTTTAAATGTATCTAACGTGCTGCGATTGTACGCTTAATTGGAAACTGTTTTACGGAAGTGGCAGCTATCCTCAGCCTTTGGCATCTTGGCACCAATCTGGTGAATGACCTGCTGTTTGAGGCTGGTACTAGCTGGGATACGTCTGTTTAGGCTGGGCTAACGGAGTGTGAACTCTGGATTTTATTGTAAATTTCTCATTTGCTCAAGTTTTTAAAGACAATGCTGGTTCAAGGAAACATTTGCGGCAGCCCTTTTTGACATTGGACGACACAGGCTTTTAGGAATACACACATTAAGTTTACTGCTAGTTCTTGTCTTATCCTACTGGCTCAGGAATATCGCCCCCATATTCTTTTCATGGCTTCACGTACACCATTGTAAACTTCTGCAAAAGTTCAGTGTCGCTTTGGCAACCGTCTAATCCGCTATTGTTGCGCAATAGTTGTATCCTCTTTTATCGTTCATTGTTCTGGTCTGTATAGTATACGGAAAACGACAGGTAACAAAGAAGTTGAGCGCTTTGTTACCCGATATCAAAACGCTACTATCAATACTCTACAGTTATTCTACTGAGCAATGACGTGGGCCCAACATGAAGGAACTGGAGTTGAAAACAGGTAGCAGTGTAGTGGACATAAAGGCGCGTCTGCTGGCTTTGGAAGAGGGGGACAACAAGAGCGATATACGCTCTATATTGTAATCATAGAGGGCTGGAATGGTGACCCAAAGATCATTACATTTTCTCGTATGGAAATACGCGCTGTATTAAACCTCCAATGATATGGAGCTTATTTTTTGTACTCGGAATATAATTTGCCTATAACACATCAGGAGGCTGCACTCATGTCTTGAATGTATTTTATTTCTGGAGTGGTTTGTTTCTTATATTTAAAATAAATGGATGGAAAAGATCGGATATATATTGCTACATCGTTACTTACTTCATTAACTTTAAAGGGGATCTGAAAAAAGTTTAAAATTGTAATTCATGGATTGTTGCATTCGTATATATAATTACATCTTTTCCCACTCTAGATAAGGTGGTAGAATGAAAAAAATAGGTATGGGAGGCGTTTTATTTGAAGTGTGATAAATATAATTGGGGACAATTTAAAGAGGGAGCGTATCATTGACCCTAAAAAATACGGTCTCAAAGCCGCTCGTCGTGCACCACAGTCTCGAAACGTTAATATCCCTTGTGTATCAAGGAATTTCAGCCCTTGGCCTTCACTGGTCAAGACCCCATTTTATAGACACTAAAAAAAGACCCTAGGCTATAAGCTGCTTCCGATACTCTTTCGGAGGCAGCTTATTTAACTTTCGTTGTGGTCGACACTGGTTGTA